>DATARB010000148.1:0-40418 GCA_036264375.1 Pseudolabrys sp. | reverse complement strand
AGTCGAAGTGCGTCTCGAACATTCGCTCGTCAAAGGCATCGATGCGTACGTCGATCTGGACGTCGAGGAAGCACGCCAAGATAAAGTCCGTTATCCACGACCTTTAAACATAATCGAAGGTCCATTAATGGCGGGAATGTCGCGCTTCGGCGATCTATTTGGCGCCGGGAAGATGTTCCTGCCGCAAGTGATTAAATCGGCGCGTGTCATGAAAAAAGCGGTGGCGGTGCTGATTCCCTACATCGAGCAGGAGAAGGACGGGCGCGACCACGTCAGCTCATCCGCCGGCAAGATCGTCATGGCGACCGTGAAGGGCGACGTACACGACATCGGCAAGAACATCGTCGGCGTCGTGCTCCAGTGCAACAATTACGAAGTCATCGATCTCGGCGTCATGGTGCCGGCGGCGAAGATCCTGGAGACGGCGCGTGCCGAGAAGGCGGACATCATCGGCCTCTCCGGCCTGATCACGCCCTCGCTCGACGAGATGTGCCATGTGGCCGCCGAGATGGAGCGGCAGGGCTTCGAACTGCCGCTGATGATCGGCGGCGCGACGACCAGCCGCGTGCACACGGCGGTGAAGATTCACCCGAACTACCGGCGCGGACAGGCGGTCTATGTGACCGATGCCAGCCGCGCGGTGGGCGTGGCGCAGGCGCTGCTTTCGGCCGAACAGAAATCGGGGTATGTCACCGATCTGCGCGGCGAATACGCGCGGATCGCCGCCGCGCATGCGCGCGCGCAAGAGGACAAGGCGCGGCTGCCGCTCGCCACCGCGCGCGCCAACGCCGTGAAGCTCGACTGGTCGGGCGCCTATCAGCCGCCGAAGCCGAATTTCATCGGCACCAAAGTGTTCAACGACTATCCGATCGCCGAACTGGTCGAGTACATCGACTGGACGCCGTTCTTCCAGACCTGGGAGCTGGCGGGAAAGTTTCCCGCGATCCTCGAGGATGCGAAAGTCGGCGAGGCCGCGCGCTCGCTCTATGAGGACGCGCGCGCGATGCTCGACAAGATCGTCGCCGAGCGCTGGTTCAAGGCGAACGCAACGATCGGCTTCTGGCCGGTGAATGCGCAGGGCGAGGACATCATCGTCTTCGCCGACGAGGCGCGCACCAAGATCGTGGCCAAGCTGCACACGCTGCGGCAGCAATTGTCGAAGCGTGAAGGCCGCGCCAATTCCGCGCTCTCGGATTTCGTCGCGCCGCGCGACAGCGGTTTGGCCGATTACATCGGCGGCTTCACCGTGACGGCGGGTATCGGCGAGGACGAGATCGCCGACCGCTTCAAGCGTGCCAATGACGACTACTCGGCGATCATGGTGAAGGCGCTGGCGGATCGTCTCGCCGAAGCCTTTGCCGAACGGCTGCATCAGCGCGTGCGCAAGGAGTTCTGGGGCTATGCCGCGGATGAGACGCTGACGAACGCCGAACTGATCGGCGAGGGCTATCGCGGCATCCGCCCGGCGCCCGGCTATCCGGCGCAGCCCGACCACACCGAGAAGGGCACCTTGTTCGAGTTGCTGCAATCGGAGCGCATCGGCGTGAAGCTCACCGAGAGCTATGCGATGTGGCCGGGCGCGGCGGTGTGCGGCCTTTATTTCAGCCATCCCGACAGCGCCTATTTCGGCGTCGGCAAGATCGAGCGCGATCAGGTCGAGGATTACGCGCGCCGCAAGGGCTGGAGCGTGGAGGAGGCGCAGCGCTGGCTCGCGCCGATCCTCAATTACGATCCGCGCCACGCGCCGAGCATTGCGGCGGCGTAATAACTCCTGTCATGGCCGGGCTCGTCCCGGCCATCCCGATTCAAAGGGCGCAGAAGTGCCTCCCTTAAGCGGGATCACCGGGATAAGCCCGGTGATGACGACAAAAGACGTGACGCTCGCTTGGCCGGGACGACAGCACCACAAAACGCAAAACACCGGAGAGCTGGCCGCCCTCCGGTGTCGTATTGCTGTGTCGGTCGAATGTGTGGCTTTATGATTTTACCGGTATGGCTTCGTCGTCGGCCGCTTGAACTAGAATGCCCCTAAAAGGATCGCACCGACGAACAAAAACACGGCGGTGACGGCGAGCACATTCATTCTCAAGGTCAGGTCCACGGCAGCGCCTCCCTTGTTGAGGTGAATTACACGTATCACACATCGGAAGTCCCTCGAAGCGAGGACCAGCCGGGTACGCCAGAAAGTGCGTGATTCCTCATGCATTCGCCTCATGACGGGGACAACCGATTGATCGCGCGCCGCAAAAAATCGCCATGCGGAAAAATTCGGCAGTGCAATGCGCGTGCTGCGTTGCGGAAAATGCCCTGCAATGTGGGGAAATAGCGGCCGGGGGACGAACCGGATCGTCGGCAATTGTTTCAGCTGCAGCAAATTTGCATACTGCCACGCGGATGCCGTGCCTCAGCCGTGACGACTTTCGCAATTGCGGTGTTCCGGTGTTGCCGCTATCTGTCTGCCCTCTTTGTATGCGTGAAAAGAAATCCGAGAGGTTGAGATGCCAAGCCCGCGCCGTCTGTTGTTAACCCTGATGCTCTTCGCCTGCGCCGCATTCATGACGGCGCCCGCCGGCGCACAAACCCCGGCATGGCCGACGCGTCCGGTGCGCTTCATCATTCCGATCGGGGCGGGATCCGGCGCCGATATCACCGCGCGGCTCTTCGCCGACAAGCTGTCGCAGAAGTGGGGCCAGGCGGTGGTGGTCGAAAACCGCCCGGGCGGCGACGCCTACGTCGCCATCATGGCGGTGGTGAACGCGCATGACGACCACATGCTGCTGTTCGCGCCGACATCGACCTTCACGGCGCATCCGCTGTTGCACGATACGCTGCCCTACAAGCCCGACGATCTCGTGCCGATCGCGCGGGTGACCAATACGCTGGTCACGCTCGCCGTGCCGACCGACATCGGCGTGACGTCGATGAAGGCGTTCGCCGACAAGATCAAGGCGGCGCCCGGCAAGCTCAATTATGCATCGGTGACCGGCGCCAACGATCTGCTGTTCGCCTCGTTCCTGAAGACCGAGAAGCTCGATATGGCGAAAGTGCCCTATCGCGACACGGTGCAGGCGATCAACGATCTGGCCGAAGGCCGCATTCAGGCCTTCGTCGGCGCCTATGCGATCATGCGTCCGCGCGTGCAGGAAGGCAAAGTGAGGGTGCTCGCACTCACCAACCCGAAGCATGCGGCGGCGCTCAACGATATCCCCACCGCGCGCGAGGCCGGCTTCCCCTCGCTCGAATTCGACGGCCTCGTCGGCGTGTTCGGACCGAAAGGTTTCCCGAACGCCGTGAGTGAAAAGATCGCCAAGGACATCCGCGACATCGCCAACGATCCCGACATCGCTGCCAAGCTCTCGGCGACCGGCCAGGTGGTCAATCCGGGGACCCCGGAAGAGTTCGCCGCGGCGGTGAAGGAGCAGCGCGACGACGTGGCGCGGATCGGAAAGATCCTCGACATCAAGCCGGCGCAGTAGCGCGGTCATCCGTCCCGGCGTGCCGGCATTCCGGCGCGCTGAGGCGGGCATAGACATCACATATACATCTATGAGATGTGGGCAGCCGGCGACGGCTGCCCATTTTTTATTGTCTTTTCAGAGCCGATGGGCCGGTCTAAGTATTCCGACAATCGATCCAAGAAGACTGACTACCGTGGAGGATTCATGTTGAGTCTGGGCCGACTGCCGGTCGTGCTGGCGATTCTTGCCGGTGCTCTTCTCGCCGGAGCCCCTTCCAGCGCACAATCACGGGACTGGCCGACGCGCCCGGTGCGCCTGATCCTGCCGATCGGGCCCGGCTCCGGCGCCGATATCACCGGGCGCATGCTCGCGGACCGGCTGTCGCAGAAGTGGGGCCAGCCGGTGGTGGTGGAGAACAAGCCGGGCGGCGATGCCATCCTCGCCATCGTCACGATGTTGAATGCGCGTGACGATCACGTGCTCTTGTATTCGCCGACGTCGTCCTTCCTGGCGCATCCACTGCTGCACGCGAAGGTACCTTACGACGTCAACGATCTCGAGCCGATCGCGCGCACGACCACGACTTTGATCGGCATGGCCGTGCCGGCATCGCTGGGCGTGACGACGCTCAAGGACTTCGTCGCCAAGGTGCGCGCCGCACCGGGCAAACTGAATTTTGCTTCGGCCACCGGAGCGAACGACCTCGTCTTCGCCGCGTTTCTGAAGACCGAGAATTTGAACATGTCGAAGGTGCCGTATCGCGATCCCGTGCAGCCGATCACCGATCTCGCCGAAGGCCGCGTCGATGCTTACGTCGGCGCATACGCGATTTTGCGGCCGCAGATCGAGGCCGGCAAGGTCAGGATGCTGGCGCTGACCAATCCGAACCCTGCACCGTCAATGCCAGACATGCCGACAGCGGTGCAGGAGGGCTACAAAGATCTGACGATCGACGGCCTCGCCGGCTTGTTCGGACCGCGCGGCATGCCATTGCCGTTGCGCGAACGCATCGCCGCGGATGTGCGTGAAGTCCTGTCCGACAAGACGATCGCGGAGCGGCTGACGGCGGTCGGGCTGGTGGTCAGTCCGGGCGGGCCGGCCGACCTCGCGGCGGGCATCGCGGATCAGCAGCAGACGGTGAAGCACGTCGGCGACATCCTGCAATTAAAGCCGGAGTGAGAGACATCCGGGACCTTCGGCCGGCAGGACGGGAGCCCGCGCCCTGAGCGCGGGTTCCGTAAACGAATTCTTATCCTTAACAAATTCACCCAGCGCCAGCGTTGATGCCTCGTTAAATATACCACTCGCATTTTCGCGTGCATGAAGAGTGGTGTCCGCTTTTCCATTGCCGGGCTGACTTTGCTGCTCGCGCTCGCAGGCTGCGGGCGTGGCTGGCTTCAGTACGGCGAGCGCGCGTCATGGCGGCACGAGGCGGAAGTCGCGTGCCTGAAGTCCGGCGCGGTGAAGATCGGCTCCGGCGTGGTGCAGATCCAGCCGATCGAAGGGCCGGGCATGTGCGGGGCGGATTTTCCGCTCAAGGTGTCGGCGCTGGGCGAGAGCGCTCCGGCGATGAGCTATGCCGACGATCTGCGGCCGCCCGGCTCAATTCCCAACAACTCGTCATCGCAGATGCCGCGCTGGCCGGTCGACCAGCCGCGCTACACACCGGACGCACCGCAGACCGCGCCCGTGCAGACGCAGCCGATCCAAGGCCGCAACATGCGCTGGGTGCCGGGCGCGCAGCCGGTCGAAAGCCCGCAGGGCGACGCGCCGGCCGGACAGCCGATGTCGATCAGTCCGCCCGGCGTGGCGCCGCCTCAGGACGTGGCACCGCGCCCGGCGATGCGCGCCGTGCCGGAGGCGCCACCGGAAGCATCGGAGCCCGACGACGTCCCCGATGACGCCGTTCTACCCAATGAGCCCACGCGCCCCAGCGCGCCGCGCACGCAGCCGGCCTACAACGCGCCGGTGTATCAGTCGCGACCCGACGAGCCGCGCGCACCGCCGCGGCTTGGCCCCGCGCGCGGCCCCACCATGGCTGTCACAGGCCCTGCAGAACTGACGCCGGCGGCGACGCTCGCCTGTCCGATTGTCTCGGCGCTCGACCGTTGGGTGACGGAAGGCGTTCAGCCGGCCGCGCTGCATTGGTTCGGCGTGCCGGTGACCGAGATCAAGCAGATCTCGGCTTACTCGTGCCGCGGCATGGTCGGCTCCGGCACATCGACCATTTCCGAGCATGCGTTCGGCAACGCGCTCGACATCGCCGGATTCACCTTCGCCGACGGCCGCAAGATCACGGTGAAAGACGGCTGGCGCGGCACGGCGGAAGAGCAGGGCTTTCTGCACGACGTGCAGCTCTATGCCTGCGAGACGTTCACCACCGTGCTGGCGCCCGGCTACAACATCTACCACTACAATCACATCCACGTGGACCTGATGCGCCGCCGCCCCGGCTACCGGCCGTGCCGGCCGACCGCGATCCCCGGCGAAGTCGTCGCGGCGCGGGTGCGCGCGCAGTACGCCAGCAAGATGCGCGGGCCGGCCTACACCGGCTCGATCGCGGAAAAGTCCTCGCTGCCGGAGGCGCCTCCCGGCGAGGATGGCTATGTCGCGGATGACGATGAGGGCGCGACCGGCTCGATCCCGGCGTCGCAGAAGAAGACGAGCGGCGGCTTCGACGATGCCATCGCGCGCCTGCTTGGGCGTCCTTCACCGCCCGCAAAAAGGCCGGGCGCCGAAGATCGGATCACGCATTCTTATTAGGCTGGCAAGTGCTCGATCACTTAAAGCCGTTTTTCAGGCGCTCGACGTATTCGATATCGTCCATTTCTTGCAGCGCCGCTGAATCGGACATGTCGATGCCCGGAAGACGGACTGTAATTCGTACTGCCATAAGCCCAAAACTATGGAGCCGGTGTCAGCATGTCCGGGCGGTGTCCGTGATCCGACTTACACCACCGCATCCACGAGCATCGCGCCGAACAGAATCAGCCCGGCATCGCGGTTCGATTTGAACAGCATCAGGCAATGCGCCGGGTCATTGATGTTCAGCCGCGTCACCTGCCAAATGAGATGCGCGGCAAAGGCAACAAGCCCGAGCGCGAAGATCACGCCGCCGCCGGCCATCAATCCGGCAATGCCGATCAGCACCACGGCAACGGCATAGAAGCTCGCCAGCATCGGCCGCGTGTTTTCCTGAAACAGCAGCGCCGTCGATTTGATGCCGATGAGCGAGTCATCGTCGCGATCCTGATGCGCGTAGATCGTGTCGTAGCCGATCACCCAGGCGATCGATCCGGCGTAGAGCACCAGCGCCGGCCAATCGAGCCGGCCGAAGGCGGCGGGCCAGCCCATCAGCGCGCCCCACGAGAAGGCAAGGCCGAGCACGATCTGCGGCCAATAGGTGATGCGCTTCATGAAGGGGTAGATCGCGACCACCAGCAGCGACGCGAAGCCCATCAACACCGTGAACCAGTTGAACTGGAGCAGGACCGCGAGGCCGATCAGCGCCTGCGCCACCATGAAGACGGCGGCCTGTTTCGCCGTCACCTGTCCTGCGGGAATCGGACGCGAGCGCGTGCGCTCGACCTTGGCGTCGAGATCGCGGTCGACGAGATCGTTCCAGGTGCAGCCGGCGCCGCGCATGACGAAGGCGCCGATGAAGAACAGCACGATGTGCCACAGGCTGGGAAATGCCCGGGCATGCATGCCGGCAAGGCCCACCGACCACCAGCACGGCACGAGCAGCAGCCAGGAGCCTATGGGGCGGTCGAGGCGGGCGAGCCGGAGATAGGGGCGGCTAAACGCAGGGGCGATGCCGTCGACCCAGTTTCCGGTCGAATCGGCAACCCGTCCGGCGCCCGCGTTCATTTGCCAAGGGCCGAGCCGCTCAAGGTGTCGAACGTGCCGCGGCCGGTCTTGATGTTATTCGAATCCGGGACGGGCGAGCCGAGCGCGTCGCTCAGGCTTGGCCCGCGCGGCGCCATCGGCGCCTGGGCCGCGGCGTTGCAAACCTTGGTGCGAATTTCCGCAGTGCGCACGTGGCTCGCTTTGATCTGCTCAACGACCTGCTGGGGAATGCCGCACCACACCGTATTGTCGGCGGCGTATTTCAGCATCTTCTCTTCGGCGGCGGAGTACGTGTTGAACAGGCCGCAGGCTTCCTTCGGCGACGCCTTGCGCGCACTCGCGTTACGGATGGCGATGGCCTTCTTCTCAGTGTCCGTGCGCAGTTTGATGAATTCCTGTACGCAGGGCGGGGCCTGTTGTTCCTGCTGCGGTGTCGGCTGCATTTGCGCCGCAGCCTGCCCGGTGGTGAACGAACCGATGCACGCGGCGATGAACAGTGTCCGGCGCCAAATCATGGCGAATCCCCTTTACGTCCCCGCATATTATGCATCGGGAAAAGCCTTTCAGCGTCCATAACAACCTTCCGAATACGTCGGGAAGGGGGCAGATTGCGCGTAAAATCGACGCGCTCGCCTGCGCCGCCCCGACGGCGTAAACCCATCCGTATCCGGCTGCAACCATTGCCTTAACCGCTGCCACCAACCGCCGCCATGCCCCGTTATGACTTCCGTACCCCGCGCGTCTTCGTCGATGCGGCGCTCCGCGCCGGCGGCGAGGTGGCGCTCGACCGCGACCAGGCCAACTATCTGCTCAACGTGCTGCGGCTCGAGGGCGGCGACGAGGTGCTGCTGTTCAATGGCCGCAACGGGGAATGGCGGGCAAGCCTCATTCCGGCGGGAAAAAGGGCCCTTTCCGCACGCTTGGGAGAGCGCGAGCGCGACCAGCCGCGGTCGCCCGATCTGCATGTCATGTTCGCGCCGCTCAAGCATGCCCGTCTGGACTACATGGTGCAGAAGGCGGTGGAGATGGGCGCCTCGAAGCTCCAGCCGGTGCTCACGCGGCATACACAGGTCGCCCGCGTCAATCTCGAGCGTATGCGCGCCAATGCGATCGAGGCGGCGGAGCAGTGCGGCATCCTGACGCTGCCGGAAGTGGGCGAGCCGTTGACGTTCGACGCGGCGCTCAGCGCCGTCGGCGCCGACCGTCTCCTGGTGTTCTGCGACGAGGACGCCGAGGTGAAGGACCCGCTGGCGGCGCTGGCCGCGGCCGGCGGGGGCGGGCCATTGGCGATTCTCATCGGGCCGGAAGGCGGCTTTGCCGGGGAGGAGCGGGAGGCCCTGCTCAAACTCCCGCAGGTCGCGCGGATCTCGCTCGGCCCGCGAATCTTGCGCGCCGATACGGCAGCCGTTGCGGCGCTGGCTCTGGTTCAGGCGGTCTTGGGCGACTGGCGCGGCGGCTGAGAGCGGAGCCCATTGCCGCGCGGCGGCCCGATTCGTGCCAAAGTGATGCAGCGGCGCTACACGTCCCCGACGCCGCAAAGCCGTGAAGTCAAACGAGTCCCACAGGGAAAAACCTGTGATACACTTCGGTGTTCTCTGCGGGAGCTCTCATCATGACGTCGTCGTCTCGTTGGCTCCGGTCCCTTGGGACCGCGATCTTGTTCGGTTTTTGCACCTTCGCGCCGGCCCAGGCCGCGAACTGGATCGAAAAAACCTTCTACATGTCGGGGACGAATTTTGACGGCGTATTGCCGTCCTGCGAGGAGGGCCTCGGCAAGGTCTCGGCGCACTTTGCGGAGAAGGAGCGCAGCTATTGGGGAACGAACCTGCAAATCCTCGGCTACGAGCGCGTGCGCGAGACCGCCTATAGCCCATGGGCGCTCGGCACCGTTCCGCGCCGGTTTTGCCGGGCAACGGCGCAGGTCAGCGACGGCCGCAAGCACGCCGTGGTCTATTCGATCGGCGAAGACCTGGGCATGATCGGCATGACTTGGGGTGTCGAATGGTGCGTGGTCGGGCTTGACCGCAATTGGGCCTTCAATCCGGCCTGCAAGATGGCGCAGCCGTAGGCCGGAAAAAGTATTAAAAAACCGCCGCCGGTTGCTGCATCGTGTCGATGATGGGCCGGCCGGCGAGCCAATCGGCATTGACCGCCAGGTCGAGAAGCGCTTCGCGCATCGTCAACAGACGGATGCGCTCGTCCGGATCGCAATTGGCGTGGCCAGCACGGGCTGCACACTCCATCGCCAAGCGGCGCAATTCTGCAGCGTTCAGCATGTCAGGCATGCCAACCTCCTCAGATTCGCTCGCCATAATCGTGGGCTTGTTCAGCGCCTTTCGCCAGTCCTCCGTAGTCTAAGAGCAAAGCACTCATTTGGCGGATCAGGCTAAAAGGCCGCCGAATGGCTCTTAAATCGCGCGCGGACCGCTATTGGCCGTCAAGAACGCCGAAGTCGGATGACTTCTTGCCGTCGCTCAATTGTACGAAACCGGCGCTGGCCAGCCCGAGCCGGAACAGTTCGCGCACGGCGGCGGCGCGACTCGGCATCCGGTGCTTGAACCGGAAGTCATCCACGGCGGTCAGCTCCTCCGGCGACAGCATGATTTGCAGGCGTTCGCCGCGGGCGAGGTTTCCGTTGCTTCGATCTGTCGACATGACACATGAGCCGATGATGCAAGGATATAACAAACCGGATAATGCATCACTTACTCATTTGTTTCATGCGGGGCAAGCCAAATCCCTGTCGTTTTATCCACGTATAATCGATGTAAATAATGGGAGCGCATTTTGTCCCCTAATGTTCTTGTAATGTTCTTATTGATATGGTGATACTGGCCTGTTCCGACCTTGAGTGGCCGGATTTGGAATCGACGGTGGCCTACTTTGATTTGCCCACAGCAAACCGCTTTTGTTCTTGTAGTACAGTTGTACTGATCTGGTTGTGCACCCGATTCGTTCGCGCGCCTATTCACATTCGTTATGGGTATTTTGGTAGAGGGCGCCTCGATTGGCGGCCCCTGTGTGGCCAAAAATTAGCCGCGCCTCGCACAGCGCGGCTTGAAGTACTAGAACTGGACCGCCTCAGGGGCGGTCTTGCACGGTCCGGTAGAGTCTCAAGGTCAGTGTCGGAATTAGGACCCGATGATTGGTGGCCTACTTCGACTTAGCCAGTGGCCTATCGTTATGGCAGCCTGCGGTGGAACTTTTGAATTTCAACAATTTCCGGTTTGTTCTTCGCGCAGGCTTTCAGTTGGGGGAGAAGCGTCCATGGTCGGCGTCCGCATCCAGCAGGCGGCAAGAGCTGCCTTGATGTCAGCAGGCCTCCTTGGCCTCTCGGTGACGGCCGCGTTCGGCCAGCCGGCTTCGATTCCGGCTCAAGCCGAGGTCCAGGCGCCGGCGCCGATCGAAAACGCATCCCTCGACCGGCGGCAGAACGAGCCGGGCAAGTTCGACTACTATGTGCTGGCGCTGTCCTGGTCGCCGTCCTACTGCCAGGCGGCACAGGAGCGCGCGCCCAATCGTGCGCCCGATCAGCAATGCAGCGGGCGGCCGTTTTCCTTCGTCGTGCACGGGCTCTGGCCGCAGTACGAGCGTGGCTTTCCCTCGTATTGCCAGGTGCCGGCGCCACGGCTCGACCGCAGGATCGTCGGCAGCATGCTCGATTTGATGCCGAGCCCGCGCCTGATCTTTCACGAGTGGGATCGCCACGGCACCTGCTCGGGCCTGTCCGCCAACGCCTATTTCGAGACCGTGCGCAAGGCGCGCGCGGTCGTCAAAATTCCGTCCGACTATCTCGTACTCGATCAGCCGGTCAGCGTGACACCCGGCGCGGTGGCCGAGGCCTTCGTGAAAGCCAATCCAGGCCTGTCGCGCGCCAATTTCGCGATAGCCTGCGACAAGAAAAGGCTCACCGAAATCCGCTTCTGCATCGGCAAGGAATTCTCGTTCCACGATTGCCCCGACATGGCGCGGCGGAGCTGCCGCCTCGACACGATCGTCATGCCGGCGGTGCGCGGCGGCTGAGGCGCACGCATGACGCTCTGTTCGAGAGAGTGGCGCAGCCGCCGCGGCGTCGTGCGGTCAGCGCGCGTGCGGCACGGAGCCTCCGGCTGTGGCATAAGCTCGCGACGCGTCGTCAGCGCAAAGCGCGGCGATGTAAACGCCAAGCGGAACGACGAGCCGACCCGTGAACTATCGCCACGCCTTCCATGCCGGCAGCTTTGCCGACGTTTTCAAGCACGCGGTTCTTTGCCGCATCCTTCTCTATCTGCGCGCCAAGGACGCCGCATTCCGGGTCATCGACACGCATGCGGGGGCCGGGGTTTATGACCTGACATCGCCCGAGGCGAGCCGCGGTGGCGAGTGGCACGGCGGGATCGAGAAGCTCATGGCGACGCCGCTGCCGAAGCCGGCGGCGGAATTGCTCAAGCCCTATCTCGAGGTGATCGATGCGTTCAACGGGCAGGGGCAGCTCAAGCTGTATCCCGGCTCGCCGGCCTTCGCCCGCGCCTGGCTGCGGCGGCAAGACCATTTGATCGCCTGCGAACTTGAGCCGAGCGCGGCCGCGGCGCTCGCGCACAATCTGCGGCGGGACGCGCGCATCAAGACGCTCGAGATTGACGGCTGGACCGCGCTTGCCGCCTACGTGCCGCCGAAGGAGCGCCGCGGCCTAGTGCTGGTCGATCCACCCTTCGAGGAGGACAGCGATTTCCGCCGTCTGGCCGAGGGGCTCGCCGGTGCACACCGCAAATGGACGACAGGTATCTATGCGCTCTGGTATCCTATTAAGGGACGGGTTGAGCCGGACGCTCTGGCTAAACGGCTCCGCCGCCTCGACATCGGCAAGATACTACGGGCCGAATTGATCGTGTCACCGCTCAGCGACCCGACCAAACTGAACGGATCGGGGCTGATCTTGGTCAATCCGCCTTGGACGCTCGCCGGCGAGCTGACGACGCTCCTTCCGGCGCTCGCCGAGCGCCTTGGCCGCGACGGCAAGGGGAGCTTCAATCTCGATTGGCTCGCCGGGGAAGGAAAGATGACCGCGGGGTGACATCGAAGCTCTTTCCACAGCCGCTTGATTGGTGAATAGTTCCCCTATTGGCAGTGACGTTCCGCCCCCTTGGGGGGGGCCGGCGGAGTTGACTGAGGCCGCTCGCGGCTGACGCTTTCCCCGACAGTGAATGTCCAGCCGAGCCATCGTGCGTGGGGCCGGTGGCGGAGCACAGAGGGGAAGGAGCTACCCAATGGCACAGACGGGTGTCGTTAAGTTCTTCAATGGCGAGCGAGGCTACGGCTTCATCAAGCCGGACGACGGCGGACGCGATGTGTTCGTCCACATCACGGCAGTCGAACAAGCGGGCCTCAAAGGTCTCAATGAAGGACAGCGCATCAGCTTCGACGTCGAGCCCGACAAGAAGGGCAAAGGCCCGAAGGCGGTGAACCTCGTCATCACCGGCTGACCGCGGCGGCCCGCGCGCTGAACGCGCGCGGCTTCACGACCGATGGACATGAATCGGGCGCGGGCGCTAAACATCCCGCGTCCGAAACAGCAGTGTATTGTCTCATGATGATCCTTCGGTCTTCCGCGGCGTCGCCCTTTGTACGCAAGGTGCGCATCGCATCGAACCTCCTGGGCCTTGACGACCGCATCGCGGTGCGCGGCGTCGATCTCAACGATCCCGCCGACTCGATCCGCGCGCAAAATCCACTCGGCAAGATTCCCGCCCTCGTGCTCGAGGACGGCACCACCTATTACGACTCGCGCGTGATCCTCGATTACCTCGACCATCTCGCCGGCGGCGGACGCATCGTGCCGCGCGACGCGGACGCGCGATTCGCGGCGTTGCGGCAGCAGGCTTTGTCCGACGGCGTGCTCGATGCCTGCCTGCTCATCGTCTACGAGGGCCGCTACCGCGCGGCCGACAAACACGAGCAGAGCTGGATCGACCGCCAGGCCGACAAGGTCGCGCGTGGCTTGAGCGCGCTCGAGGCCGCGCCGCCGATGCTCAATGGCACGTCGGATAGTTTGCCGCATGTCGGACAAATCGCGCTCGCCTGTCTGCTCGGCTATCGCGATCTGCGTTTCGATCCGTCGTGGCGCAAAACCTATCCGCGCCTGCATGCATGGCACGACGACTTCGCCGCGCGTGTGCCGGCGTTTGCCGCGACGCGGGTGGAAGGTTAGGCGAGGCGAATAACTTTTCCGCTCATGCCCGCGGAAGCGGGCATCCAGCTCTCTTGGCAAGTGCTGGATTCCCGCTTGCGCGGGAATGAGCGGAGTGTGTTCCGGCGTCATTGCCCGCACGAACCGGCAAATCAAAAAGCCCAGGAGCAATGCTCCCGGGCTTTTGTGTTTGACGCCGTGTTTTGCAACCGATCAGAAGCGGTAGTTCAAGCCCGCGCGCACGATGTTGGTGCGGAATTTTGCGTCGGTGCCGAAGTTCGTGTCGCCGTGGCCGAGATCGACATAGAGATACTCGACCTTGACGGTCCACGGTCCCGCGATAGCCGCTTCGATGCCGCCGCCGGCGGTCCAGCCGACCTTCGATGTATCCGTGTCGACGCCCGCGATCGACGACTTGATGTTGCCGAAGGCGGCGCCGCCGGTCACATAAGGCATCCAGCGATCGAATGCATAACCGAGCCGTCCGCGCGCGGTGCCGAGCCAATCGTTGCGCGTGTCGCAGGTAAAGCCGGCGCAGTTCGAGCTACCGCGAATGCTGGCCCAGTCCATATCGCCTTCGACGCCGAGCACAGTCTGACCGATCTGCCAATTGTAGCCGATGGTGCCGCCGACCAAGCCGCCGGAGACGTTGGACGAACCGGACGGAAGCGCGCCTTCGAATTCCGATTTGCCAAACGCGCCGCCGCCGTTGATGCCGAGATAAAAGCCCGTCCAGTTGTAAACCGGCGGCGGTGCATAAACCGGCGCTTTTGTCGGCATTACTTCGCGACGCGGAAGATCCGCCGCGGACGCCGCGGTCACACCAAGAGCGAGCAGGCCGACGCCCGCGAGCAGCAGCTTTTTCATCACGCACCTCTGATTGGCTGGAACGCGCGCGGATGCGCCGTCCCCCGAGTGCGCGTATAACGCGCTACCTATGGCAACGTTCCGGCCAGTGTGCGGTGTGTGCCTTGATTTAAGTCACGAATGGTTTCGAAAGATGTGCACGCGCGATCATAATAAACATTTTTAGAATGTAGTTTTAGGCAAAAGAAAAAGCCCCGGAATGACTTTCCAGGGCTTCTTCGTCTTTAGTCGATCGCTTCGACTTAGAAGCGATAGTTCAGGCCCGCACGCACGACGTTCGTGTGGAAGTCCACATTCGTGCCAGCGAGGGTGCTGTCCTTGCCAAGGTCGGCGTAGAGATATTCGACCTTCGCAGTCCACGGGCCGGCAAGCGCGAACTCCAGACCGCCACCGACGGTCCAGCCGGCGCGGGTGTTGTCCGAGCTGGTGAACGGCGTGTCCGCCTTCACGTTGCCGATGGCGAGGCCGCCGGTCACGTACGGCAGGATGCGATCAAACGCGTAGCCGACTCGGCCACGCACGGTCGCCAGATAGTCGTTGCGGGTCTCGACGCTGCCGAGGGTGCTGCTGCTCGTGCTGCCACGGATGCTGCTCCAATCGGCGTCGCCTTCAAGACCGATGACGGTCTGATTGAACTGCCAGTTGTAGCCGATCGTGCCGCCGACCAGGCCGCCCGAGGTGTCGAAGCCGCTACCGACGCCATTCCAGTTGGAACGCCCGAAAGCGCCACCGCCGTTGATACCGAGGTAGAAACCCGTCCAGTTGTAAGGGGCGGAGTACAACGGCGCCTTCGTCGGCATTTGCTGCCGGATCGGGAGATCCGCCGCGTTCGCTGCTCCCATCATCGTCACCACGGCGAGCGCACTTACGCCGGCCAAAATCACTCGCTTCATTCCAAAACCTCCTAGAAAGCCCCCGCTCAAGAGTGCGGCAAAGTATTCGGATTCAGGTCTGCGTCTAGTGCGTAAAAGCCACACCGCACAGCTAGTTGTTGAAAGTATTGTCTCGGTTGTGACAGTGATTTGCCACGTTTTTGCCTAATTATACTCTTGTGAAAGTGAGGGACCCGACAGTATTATACTTTGGTTTCACATCGCTCACGCAAGCTCAGTCAACGAAACACCAAAAGCAAAACCCCGGGCAAAAAGCCCGGGGTTTTCTCGGCCCAAGCGGGGGCATCCGCTTAGAAGTGATAGTTCAGGCCGAGACGCAGCACGCTCGACTGGAGGCCGTTGTCCGTGCCGGTGATGGAATAAGAACGGCTGCCGAGATCCATGTAGAGATACTCGACCTTGGCCGACCAGTTGGCGGTGAGACCGACTTCAGCGCCGACACCGATGGTCCAGCCAAGTTGGGTCTTGTCCTCGGTGAGACCATTCAATTCGGCATTCACGCCGCCATAGGCGAGACCGAAGGTTCCGTAAGCGAGGACATTGTTGAACGCCCAACCGGCGCGGGCGCGCAGGGTGCCGAACCACGGATTCGAGAACTTGTAGGGGGCGAAGGTGTCATCGGCGGCCGATCCCTGGATGTCGGTTTCGCCGCCGAACACGAACTGGCCGCTCTGCCAGTTGTAGCCGGCCTGGGCGCCACCCGCGATGCCGTTCGGCTCGATGTTGCTGTTGGTGATCTTGCCCCACTCGTAACCGAGGTTCACGCCGGCGTAGAACCCGCTCCAGTTGTAGACGCTGGTCGGGCTCGTGTAATACGGCTGCGGGCCGCGGGGCAGATCGGCGGCGCTAACGGCGCCGGCCGCAACTGTGGCGGTCGCCGCGGCGATCGCCAGAATGGTCTTCTTCATACCACGCTCCACTCGACTTGATCCGCGCCCCACTGGCGGCGGAATACTGATGTCGGTTTCACGCAGTCCGGCGGGTATTGCGTGCCAAATCGGCACAACAAGGGAACCGTGGAGCCGGGGAGGCGGCGAAAGTCCGACAATTTCGTGGAGGATTTATCGGTCTGTTTAAGTTAAACGGTTATGAATCGCTAAGGATCAGCACTTGTTATCCCTAAAGAACCATTAGGAATTCATGGTTTTACTGTGGCTGTATTTACCAAGTCCATTGAGGTCCTATTCACTATGATATCGCGTGGACGACGGAGCCCTGCCCAATGAGGGGGCGGCCGCGCGCGTGACAGCCCCGGCCGCGACCGCGTAAGAGGCGTCACGGAAACGAAGAGACGATGCCCGACACGACACAGAACCAGGCGCGCGCGGCGCTGATCACTGGGGCAGGCCGCCGCATCGGCCGCGCCATCGCGCTGACGCTGTCGCACGCGGGCTACGCGCTGGCGTTGCATGCGAATCGCTCGCGTGGCGACGCCGAGGCGCTGGCGGACGAGATCGCCAAGAGCGGCGGGCGTGCGGCCGTGGTGCTCGGCGACCTCGCCGATGCGCAGGCGGTCCACGGGGTCGTCCCTGCGGCGCGCGCCGCGGTGGGGCCGCTAAGCCTGCTCGTGAACAATGCCAGCGAATTCGCCGAGGACGAGATCGGGGCGCTCGAGCGGACCCGCTTCGAGCACACTATGGCGGTCAACCTCGCCGCGCCTCTGTTCCTGGCGCAGGCCTTCGCCGCGCAGGCGGGGGAGGGCGCCTCGATCGTCAACGTGCTCGACCAGCGTGTGCTCAAGCCGACGCCGCGCTTCTTCTCATATACATTGAGCAAAAGCGCGCTCTACACCGCCACCACCACACTGGCGCAGGCGCTGGCGCCACGCGTGCGCGTCAACGGGGTGGCGCCCGGCCCGACGCTGCCGAGCCCGCGCCAAACCGATGCGCAGTTCGCCGCGCAGGCGGGTGCGTTGCCGCTGGAGCGCGGGCCTGCGCCCGATGACATTGCGGCGGCCGTGCTCTATCTCGCGGACGCGCGCAGCGTGACGGGCGTCACTCTGGCGGTGGATGGCGGCCAGCATCTGTCCTGGCGCACGGCGGATAGCGATCTCGCGGAGTAGAATGCGCCTCTCCGCGCATTATCTTTGATCCGATGAACGGCACACCTAAAGACGTCGACCCGGACAGCGACCTCCGCGAGGAGGACGACGAGCAGACGCTGCCCGAGTTGGAACTGACCGACGCGCCGGCCGGCACGCTCGCCGCCGGCCGCGCCGCAATCGCGCGCGCCGTCAAGCATGCGCCCTCGGCGCCCGGCGTCTACCGCATGATCGACGCCAAGGGCGACGTGCTCTACGTCGGCAAAGCCAAGAACATCAAGAAGCGGGTTACGAACTATACGCGGCCGAACGCCTACGACGCGCGCATTGCGCGCATGATCTCGGCGACGGTGACGATGGAGTTCGTCTCGACCAAGACCGAGACCGAGGCGCTGCTGCTCGAGGCCAATCTCATCAAGCGCCTGCGCCCGCGCTTCAACGTGCTGCTGCGCGACGACAAGTCGTTCCCCTATATCATGATCACCTCGGACCACTGGGCGCCGCAGATCCTGAAGCATCGCGGCGCGCGTACGCGGCCGGGACATTATTACGGGCCGTTCGCTTCCGCCGGCGCGGTCAACCGCACCATCAATGCGCTGGAGCGCGCCTTCCTGCTGCGCTCCTGCTCGGACTCTTATTTCGAGGCGCGCACGCGGCCCTGCCTGCTGCATCAGATCAAGCGCTGCTCGGCGCCATGCACCGGCGAGATCGATTTTTCCGGCTACAGCGGACTGGTGCGCGAGGCCAACGAATTCCTCTCCGGCCGCAGCCAGTCGGTTCAGAAGGAATTGGCCGAGGCGATGGACACAGCGTCCGAGGCGCTCGATTTCGAGCACGCCGCAATCTATCGCGACCGTCTCGCGGCATTGTCGGCGATCCAGTCGCACCAGGGCATCAATCCGCGCAACGTGGAAGAGGCCGACGTCTTCGCCGTGCATCAGGCCGGCGGCTACACCTGCGTCGAGGTGTTCTTCTTCCGCACCGGGCAGAACTGGGGCAACCGGGCCTACTTCCCGAAGGCCGACCGTGCGCTGGGGCCCGACGAAGTGCTCGGCGCCTTCATGGCGCAGTTCTACGACGACAAGCCGCCGCCGCGGCTGATCCTGGCTTCGCACACGTTCGAGGAGTGCGAACTGCTTGCCGAGGCGCTCACCGCCAAGAGCGAGCGCAAGGTCGAGATCAGCGTCCCGCAGCGCGGCGAGCGCAAGGAATTGATGATGCACGCGCTCGCCAATGCGCGCGAGGCGCTGGCGCGCAAGCTTGCGGATACCTCGTCGCAGCAGAAGCTGCTCAACGAGATGACGGCGACCTTCGGTCTGTCGCGTGCGCCGCGCCGCATCGAGGTCTACGACAACAGCCACATCGCCGGCACCAATGCGGTGGGGGCGATGATCGTCGCCGGGCCGGAGGGCTTCCGCAAGAACCAATATCGCAAGTTCAACATTCGCTCGGCCGATCTCACCCCGGGGGACGACTACGGCATGATGCGCGAGGTGCTGCAGCGACGATTCAAGCGGTTGCTGGAGGAGAGTCCGCGGGCGACGAATGCTGAGTTACCCTCTCCTCTTGTGGGAGAGGGTGGCGAGCCGCAAAGCGGCGAGCCGGGTGAGGGGGTTCTAGCGCTTGTTGAATTGGCCGGGTCCCCCTCACCCGACGCGCCCCTCGACGAACGCGACGAAGACGACCGCGACGATTCCCCCTGGCCCGATCTTCTCCTGATCGACGGCGGGCTGGGCCAGCTCAAGGCGGCGACCGATACGCTCACCGAGCTGGGCGTCACCGATGTGCCCATGGTGGCCATCGCCAAGGGGCAGGACCGCGAGGCCGGCCGGGAGACGTTCTTCATGGCGGGCCGCAGCCCATTCAAGCTGCCGCCGCGCGATCCACTCCTGTATTTCGTCGAGCGGCTGCGCGACGAGGCGCATCGCTTTGCGATCGGCTCCCACCGCGCCCGCCGTAAAAAGGATATCCGCGAGGCCGGACTGCAGGAGATCCCGGGCATTGGCCCAACGCGCAAACGTGCGCTGCTGCGCCATTTTGGCACTGTGAAAGCCATCGAACGCGCATCCCTGTCCGATCTTGCACAGGTGGCTGGAGTTAATGCGGAGACCGCGCGAAAGATATATGAGTTCTTCCATGAGCAAACGGGGCGGTAGGCGCGACCCCCGTGTCATGCCACGTATGGCCATGACCACGGCCGGGTCGCGAGCAAGGGTAATAAGAGGATAGGAATGATCATTCAAACGCAAGAAGACGTCACACCGGTCGTGGTGGACGCCTACAAGAACATCGAGGATGCGCGGCTGCGCGAAATCGTCGCCTCGCTGGTCAAGCACCTGCATGCCTTCGCGCGCGATGTGCATCTGACTGAAGAAGAGTTTCAGAACGGCGCGGCGATCATCGCCAAGCTCGGCCAGCTGAGCAACGCGACACACAACGAAGTTGTGCTGATGTCCGGTTCGCTCGGCTTCTCGGCGCTGGTCTGCCTGCTGAACAACGGCAACAACGGCCAGACCGAGACTACGGCCAACATGCTCGGGCCATTCTGGCGCATGAATTCGCCGCGCACCGAGAACGGCGGCTCGATCATCCGTTCGCCGACGCCGGGTCCGGCGATCTTCGTCAACTGCACCGTCAAGGATCAGGCCGGCAAGCCGATCGCGGGCGCCGAGGTGGACATCTGGCATTCCTCGACGGAAGGCTTCTATGAACAGCAGGATCCGAAACAGGCGGACATGAACCTGCGCGGCAAGTTCACGACCGACGAGAACGGCCATTTCGGCTTCCGCAGCATTAAGCCGGCCGGCTACCCGATTCCGGTCGAGGGGCCGGTGGGCGACCTGCTGCGCCACGCCAAGCGGCACAACTTCCGCCCGGCGCATCTGCACTTCCTGATCTTCAAGGAAGGCTTCAAGACGCTGATCTCGCAGATCTACACCAATGACGACGACAAGCTCGAGACGGACGTCCAGTTCGGCGTCACCCGCGCCCTCATCGGCGATTATGTCCGCCACGATGGGCCGGCCCCGGCCGCCGACGTGAAGGGCGAGTGGTACTCGCTCGATCAGACTTTCGTGATGGAGAAGGGCGTCGCCAAGCTGCCAAAGCCGCCTATCGACTAGCTCTGCGCGAAACGCCGAACAAACAGCGTGAATTAGCGGGCGGCGGACGGTTGACCTTGCCGCCGCCCCGGTGTTCCTTCAAAGCATGAATGCGGTCAGTTCCCGATTGCCGGCGCGTCCGCTCGCGCTGCCGAACATTCTGACTTATGTGCGCATCGCCGCGGTTCCGGTGGTGGTGGCGCTCCTGTACTGGCAGAGCATTTTCGACGGCCCGCTATGGCTGCGCTGGGTCGCGCTGGTCATCTTCATCGGCGCCGGTGTCACCGACTTCCTCGACGGCTATTTCGCGCGCATCTGGGGCCAGCAATCCTCGCTCGGCCGCATGCTCGATCCGATCGCCGACAAGCTGCTCGTGTCCTCGTGCCTGCTGATGCTGGCGGCCGACGAGACCATCCGCGGCTGGACGCTGCTGGCGGCGGTGGTCATCCTCTGCCGCGAGATCCTGGTGTCGGGCCTGCGCGAATATCTCGCCGAATTGCGCGTCAGCGTGCCGGTGACGCGTCTAGCGAAGTGGAAGACCGTTGGCCAAATGGTGGCTATCGGCTTCCTCATCGCGGGCGAGGCCGCCGACTTGATCGTACCGGTGGTGACGCAGGTCGGCATCCTGCTGCTATGGCTGTCGGCACTGCTGACGCTCTACACCGGGTACGACTATATGCGCGCCGGCCTGCGCTATATGATAGACGACTGACCATGAAACTGCGCTATTTCGCCTGGGTGCGCGAACGCATCGGCAAACCCGAGGAAGACCTCGAGGTTCCGGCGGGCGTGTCCACAGTCGGTGAACTGATCGGATGGCTGTCCTCGCGCGGCGAGGAATATGCCTACGCCTTCGAGAACCCGACGGTGATCCGTGCGGCGATCGACCGCAACCATGTGAAGGCGCAAACGCCGATTGCAGGCGCCGGCGAGATCGCCTTTTTCCCGCCGATGACGGGGGGGTAGTAGCTCCTTCGCTACGGCGGACGGCTCCGGGAATTCGGGGTTTGCATGCTGCGGCGTGCGCCGCGGGAATGACGCCGCGAAATCGATGCGCTAGATTGCCGTCATGACCATTCCGTCCACCGTGCGCATTCAGCGCGAGCCGTTCGACGCCGCCGCCGAGGCGGCGAGGCTCACGCGCGGCCGCACGGACATCGGCGCAGTGGTGACTTTCGCCGGCATCTGCCGGGGCGCCGAGGGCGGCGAGCCGATCGCCGCGCTGACGCTCGAGCATTACCCTGACATGGCCGAAGCCGAGATTGAACGCCACGTGCAGGAGGCGATCGACCGCTGGCCGCTTCTGGGCGTCACCGTTATCCATCGCCACGGCCGCATCATGCCGGGCGAAGACATTGTTTTGGTGATTACGGCATCGTCGCATCGCGAGGCGGCTTTCGCCGCGGCGGAATTCCTGATGGATTATCTGAAGACGCAAGCGCCGTTCTGGAAGCAGGTCGAGAAGGCCGGCGAAAAGACCTGGGTCGAACCCAAGGCGACAGACGACGCGGCGGTCGAACGCTGGACGGTGCCGGGGCGGCACGCAGCGGAGTGACGGCTGGAGGGCGAGATGATCCGGTTCGTGATCGCGATACTCGCGGTCACCGCGCTTGCGGGTGAGCAGGCGCGGGCCGCGCAGGTTTCTTATTACGCCGTGCCACGCGGCGCACATCCGCATGACGTCGCACCGGCGCCGGACGGCACCGTCTGGTACACGGCTCAGTCGCAGGGGGCGCTCGGCAGCCTCGATCCGAAGACAGGAAAGGCGACGCAAATCGGATTGGGCGCGGAAGCCGCGCCGCATGGCGTCATCATCGGTCCCGATCTTGCGGCCTGGGTGACCGAAGGCGGCCAGAATGCGATCGTGCGCGTCGACCCGGTGACGAAGGCCGTGAAGCTGTTTCCGCTGCCGAAGGAGTTTCCTAACGCCAATCTCAACACGGCGACCTTCGATCGCAAAGGTATCCTCTGGTTCACCGGGCAGAACGGAGTCTATGGCCGCGTCGATCCGGCGAGCGGCAAGGTCGATGCCTGGAAGGCGCCGAAAGGTGTCGGACCCTACGGTATCACGACGACGCCAAATGGCGATGTCTGGTACGCCTCGCTCGCCGGCGATCACATTGCCAAGATCGACACCGTGAGCGGCGACGCGCTGATGGTTCAGCCGCCGAAGGCCGGCGTCGGGCCGCGCCGGATCTGGTCGGATTCCAAAGGGCTTCTGTGGGTGAGCTTCTGGAACACGGGCGAGATCGGCCGCTACGATCCGCTCAACAAAACCTGGAAGGTTTGGGCCCTGCCGAAAAGCAAAGGCGGAACCTATGCCATCTTTGTCGACGACAAGGACAAGGTCTGGGTCAGCGACTTCGACGCCAACGCCATCCATCGCTTCGATCCGATCACTGAGCGGTTCGATACCTTCATGAGCACCAAGAGCAACGCGTCGGTGCGGCAGTTGCTCGGACGGCGGGGCGAGGTCTGGGGCGCGGAATCGGGCACAGACCGGTTGGTCGTTGTGCGGGATTGACCGGCGGCTCCGAAAGGCCAGGATGGCCTGATGTTGCGCGACCCGAAGGCTAGCCGCCGTGATGCCCTGCGCCTGTTCGCAGGCGGGCTCTGTTTCACCGTTGCGCCCTATCGCGCCTTCGCGGGCGAGGCGCGCATCGATCGCCTGATCGGCGAAGCGCGATCGCAGGGCAATCTCTCACAGCGCATTGCCACGATTTCGCGTGCGCTCATCGGCGCCCGCTATCGCGGCGACACGCTGATCGGCGGCCCGCGCAAGCCGGAGCTGTTCGTCGTGCGCGACGACGGATTCGACTGCGTGACCTATTGCGAGACGGTGCTGGCCGCGGCCTACGCCAACAGCGCGGACGATTTCAGGTCGATGCTGCGCACGATCCGTTATCACAACGGCGTCGTCGCCTGGCGCGAGCGCAACCATTATTTCTTCGAGTGGGGCAAAAACAACGTCGAGAACAAATTATGCCGCACCATCCTGCTCGACGGCGCGGTCGCCATGGACAAGACCGTCTATTGGCAAAAGGCGCTCGGCCCCCGGCGTTTCCGGATGCCGGTCATTCCGCAGGCGTCACTCTTTGCCAATAAGACGTTATTGGCCAACGGCGACATCGTCGCCTTTGTGACGCGCCGGCCGAACCTCGATTACTTCCATGTCGGGCTCATCGTTTTCGACGACAAAGGCCAACTGACGTTGCGCCATGCCTCGCAGACGCATGGCCGCGTGCTCGATGAGCGCATGGAGCGTTTTGTCGCGCAGAACCGCGTGCGGTATGTCACGCTGTGGCGGCCGCAGGAGCCGCATGTGGTGGTGTGAGGTTTATGTGTCATCGCCGGGCTTGTCCCGGCGATCTCGATGGGGAGAGCACGGTGGCCCCCTAAGCGAGATGGCCGGCACAAGGCCGGCCACCTCTACAGACTATTGCAATGAGCGGCGCCTTACGCCGCGACCGCCTTTGGCTTCACTTCGGCGGTGTAGTCGTCCATCAGAGTCTTGGTGATGCCGCCCGGGTTGAAATTCCAGTCGGCGATCTCCGACACCGCGGTCACTTCCGCCGCCGAGCCGGTGATGAAGCACTCGGAGAACTGGGTGAGTTCGTCCGGCAGGATGCGGCGCTCGATCACCTCGATGCCGCGCTTGCGGGCAAGCCCGATCACCGTCTGGCGCGTAATGCCGTCGAGGAAGCAGTCGGCCAGGGGCGTGTGAATCTTGCCGTCAAGCACGAAAAAGATGTTGGCGCCGGTGCACTCTGCGACACGGCCTTCCCAGTCCAGCATCATCGCGTCGGCATAGCCGCGCCGCTCGGCGCGGTGCTTGGAGATGGTGCAGATCATATAGAGGCCGGCGGCCTTGGCGCGGCAGGGCGCGGTCTTCGGATCGGGCCGGCGATATTCGGCGAGGTCGAGGCGGATGCCCTTGAGCCGCTGCTCCGGGTCGAAATAGCTCGGCCATTCCCAGCTCGCGATGGCGAGGTGGATCTTGTTGCTCTGCGCCGAGACGCCCATCATCTCCGAGCCGCGCCAGGCGATCGGGCGGACATAGGCTTCCGACCTGCCGTTCTTCTCCACCACCAGCTTCTTGGCAGCATCGATCTCGGCGACGGAATAGGGGATGTCGAAGTCGAGGATGTTGGCGGAGCGCTTCAGGCGCTCGGAATGCTCGGTCGACTTGAAGATCTGCCCGCCGTAAGCGCGCTCGCCCTCGAACACGGCGCTCGCGTAATGCAGGCCATGGCTGAGCACGTGCATGTTCGCATGATCCCACGGCACGAGCTTTCCGTCGTACCAGATGACCCCTTCGAGCCGGTCATAGGATTGCGCAGCCATCGTCTCCTCCTTCGCCTATACTTACTCGCGGTCTCGTCGTGTTTGTCCGGGCCTGCCGCCGGCCTCTCTGCCGTGTTGATGGCGCATTTTCCGCGCCACTTCCAACACTTTGCGTCGCCGGGTAACACCCGGTATGAGTCAATCAGGCCGGCCGCAATGCCGTTCTGAGAAACCCGGCGCATGCGGGAAAGGGCCTTTCGGCACGATCCTTTCGTCGAAAACGATGCTTTTGTAACATAACTTCAAAATATGTCAACATGGCTGACATAAATTTGACTGCCAAGATCGTTGCTGCCGCCCCGGGGCTCGCCGAGCGTCCGGCGGCGCCGCCCGCTTCGGCGTCGGCCGCGGGGGAGCCGATCTGGGACATCATCGAACTTTTGTTCTTCGCCTATCGCGACTTCGTCGGCGATCCGGACGAGGTGCTGATCAAGCTCGGTTTCGGCCGCGCGCATCATCGGGTGCTGCACTTCGTCAATCGCAATCCCGGCATGAAGGTTGCCGACCTGCTCGACATCTTGAACATCACAAAGCAGTCGCTCGGCCGCGTCCTCAAGCAATTGGTCGACGAGGGCTATGTGATCCAGAAGGAAGGCGCGCAAGACCGGCGCCAGCGGCTCCTCTATGCGACGCCGAAGGGCGAGATGCTGTCGCTCAAGCTCGCCGGTTTGCAAACGCAGCGCATCACCCGCGCCTTCGGCGAACTCGGCCCCGGCGCGCACGAGGCGGCGCGGCGCTTCCTCACCGCCATGATCGACACCGACAATCGTGACGGCGTATTGCGGCTGATCGTACGCGCCGACCGGGCCGCAAAGCCGCGGGAGTAAGAGTTTGCGTCGCATGTATTGCAACTTGCTCCGCTCATTCCCGCGCAACCGGGAATCCAGCGCTGCATCTGCAAATGGAATGTTCTGTTGCCCCTGGCTCCCCGCTTTCGTGGGGACGAGCGGATGGGGAGATGCCCGTCGATGATCTTGCCCGCTCCATTGGCCGACGACGCGCCGCACTTGCTGGTGGTCGATGACGACCGTCGCATCCGCGATCTCTTGTCACGCTTCCTCACCAGCGAGGGCTACCGCGTGACCACCGCCGAGACTGCGGCGGACGCGCGCGCCAAGCTCAAGAGCCTGAGCTTCGACCTCCTGGTGCTCGACGTGATGATGCCGGGCGAGAACGGCTTCGATTTCGCGAAGGCGCTGCGTGGCTCGTCCGAGGTGCCGATCCTGATGCTGACCGCGCGTGACGCCGCCGAGAGCCGTATCAAAGGCCTCGAGATGGGGGCCGACGATTACCTCTCGAAGCCGTTCGAGCCGCGCGAACTGGCGTTGCGCATCGCCAATATTTTGAAGCGCTCACAGCCGGCGGCGCCCCCGCCGCCGGTCGAATCTGTGCGCTTCGGACCGTTCGTCTATCACCTTGGGCGCGGCGAGTTGCGTCAGGGCGAGGAGACCATCCGACTCACCGACCGCGAGCGCGAGATGCTGCGGATACTCGCCGCCACGCCGGGGGAGACCGTGTCCCGCCTGGCCCTGGCCGGCAATGGCGGCTCGATCAGCGAGCGCGCCGTGGACGTGCAGGTCAACCGCCTGCGCCGCAAGATCGAGCGCGATCCGGCCAATCCGCTGTTCGTTCAGACCGTGCGCGGCATCGGCTATCGGCTGGTGATCGCCACATGACCAGCCTCGACATCAGCAACGGCGTGCGCAGCGCCATCACGCGGGCGCGCGAATGGTGGGAATGGTACGACGCGATCCCGCCGATCCGCCGCATCCATAGCTGGCTGGCGCAGGTCGGCGACGGCTGGCGGCGCATGAGCCGCTGGCTCAATGGGATGATGCCGAAAGGCCTCTATGCGCGCGCGCTGCTGATCATCATCGCGCCGATGGTGATCCTGCAATCGGTGGTCGCCTTCGTGTTCATGGAGCGCCACTGGAATCTGGTCACGCAACGCCTCTCCTCCGACGTCGTGCACGACATTGCCGCGTTGATCGATGTCTATCGCAGCTATCCCCAGGATGCCGACCAGGCGCAGATTCGTAAGATCGCACAGGACCGGCTTGGCCTTGTGGTGGACTTCCTGCCGACCGGCGACCTGCCGCCGCCGGGCCCCAAGCCGTTCTTCTCGCTGCTCGATCAGTCGCTGTCGGAAGAGCTGCGCAAGCAGATCGGGCGGCCTTATTGGATCGACACGGTCGGCCGGTCGTCGCTGGTCGAAATCCGCGTGCAGCTCGACAACACGGTGATGCGCATCTTCGCGCGGCGCAGCGCGGCCTATGCCTCGAACTCTGAAATCTTCCTGATCTGGATGGTCGGCACCTCGACGGTGCTGCTCACCGTCGCCATCATCTTCCTGCGCAACCAGATCAAGCCGATCCTGCGGCTCGCCGATGCCGCCGAGGGCTTCGGCAAGGGCCGCGATGTGCCGAACTTCCGTCCGCGCGGCGCGCGCGAGGTACGGCGCGCGGCGAATGCCTTCATCGAGATGAAAACGCGCGTCGAGCGCGCTATGGAGCAGCGCACGGCCATGCTTGCCGGCGTGTCGCACGACCTGCGTACCATCCTCACGCGCTTCAAGCTCGAGTTGGCCTTGATCAGGGACAATCCCGACATCGAGCCGATGAAGAAGGATGTCGACGAGATGGCGCACATGCTGGAGGCCTATCTCGCCTTCGCGCGCGGCGATCTCGGCGAAAGCGCGGCCCCGACCGACATGGCGGAATTCCTCGAGGAACTGCGGCTCGACGCCGAGCGGCACGGCCACAAGACAAGCGTGGTGTTCCACGGAACGCCGATCGTCACCGTGCGGCCGGCGGCGTTCAAGCGTTGTCTCGGAAACCTTGTGTCGAATGCGGCGCGCTACGCGCCCTCGATCTCCATAACCGGTCACCGCGACCATCGTTATCTGACGGTGACGGTGGATGACGACGGCCCCGGAATTCCGATCGATCTGCGCGAGGATGTGTTCAAGCCGTTTCTGCGGCTCGACGATGCGCGCAATCAGGACGAGGGCGGCACCGGGCTTGGACTGGCGATCGCCCGCGATATCGCTCGCTCGCACGGCGGCGACATCGCGCTCGGCGACAGCCCGCTCGGCGGCCTGAGGGCGACGGTGCGTGTGCCCGTATAAGGGTGCTTGTCCTCACCGGGCCGGCACGTCGTGCCGAAGTCCCGGTGATGCCGATCCGATCGTACTGCCGTGCCTGTCTAAGCGAGATGGCCGGGACGAGCCCGGCCGTGACAAAGCATTTAACCCTCAGGCAGCCTCGATTTCCTCGTCCTCATCGCGATGCCGGCGGCGGCGGCGCGGGCCGCGCAGGATGCAGGCGGGAAGCGACAGGAGATCGTCGAGGAGGCCGACCCAGCGTTCCGCGCTGGCAAGACCGCGGTCGAGCGCCGCCATGGTGCGGTCGAGGCCTTCCTCGTCGTCGTCGATCCAAACGTTGAGCACGCGCCCGTACATCAGCGCGGCGCCTTGCGCGCGCATCGCGCCGCGCGGACCGGACGTGCGGATGCCGGCTGCTTCCAGCATCCATTTCTGCGAACGCAGCGCCATCGCATTGAGCGCGAGCGCCAGGCTCGGATGGCGGCGCGCCGAAATCATCATCGAACGGATCGCTTCCTTGTAGGGCGCGAGCGCCTCGAAGCGGCGCATCAGCACATCGAACAGCCGCTCGCGCGGCGGCTCGTCGCTCATGTCTTCATCGCCACCGGCAAGCACGCGGCGGTCGATGTCCTTCACATGTGCGGCGAAGATGGCGAGCGTCGACCCGAACTCGGCGCGCAAGTCCGAAAGTTTCAGGCCCGCTTGCCGGGCAACTTCGGCCAGTCCGATGTCTTCAAACGAATTCTCGGCGAGAAGCGTCATCAGCGCGTCCACGGCTTTGTCGCGGTTCGACGTGCCGCGCGGCGCCGGTGGCGGCGCCGACGGAGCCTGGCGCTTGCGCTTGATTTTGCGGGCCATGACGAGCCTCCCTTGCGGTGTTCTGTTCCCTACAATCTAGGTGCCGAATGGCGACGGTTCTAGGGCGGGAAGCAGTTATGCCGGGAGCGACCAGCTGTTCGCTCAGCCGGCGAGCTCGCGCGAACGGCGCGTGGCGTCCGCAATCGCCTTGGTCAGCAATTCATCGAACCCGCCGCGACCCATCAGGACCTCAAGGGCTGCCGCGGTGGTACCACCGGGCGAAGTGACGTTCTGCCGCAGAATCGCGGCCTCGAGCGTTGAGCGGTGCAACAATTCGCCGGAACCGGCCACCGTTTCGCGCGCGAGGCGGGCGGCGAGGCCGTCCGGCAGCCCGGCGGCGATGCCGGCCTGCGTCATCGCCTCAGCGAGGAGGAATATGTAAGCCGGCCCGGAGCCGGACACGGCGGTGACGGCGTCCATCAGGCCTTCGTCGTCGACCCATTCCACTTTGCCGATGGCGGCGAGCAGATCGGAGGCAAGTTTGCGCTGGCGTCCGGTCACGTTCGCATTTGCCACGGCCACGGTTATGCCGCGGCCGATCGCGGCCGGCGTGTTCGGCATGGCGCGGACGATGGCTGTGTTTGGCGGAAGCCTGTCTTCGAGGAAGCGCAAGGTGCGCCCGGCCATGATCGAGAGGACCAGCGTGCCCTTGCCGGCATAAGCGGTGAGCGGCGGCACAGCGTCCGGCGCGGTCTGCGGCTTCACCGCGATCACGATGGCCGCGGCTTCCGTCGCTTTGCCCTTATTCGTAACTTTCGGATTGAGCTTGAGGCCGCGCCGGGTCAGAGCCTTCAGCGGCTTGGCCGGCTGCGGTTCGATGACCAGAGCCTTGCGCGGGTTGAGTCCGCGCGCGAGCCAGCCGTCGAGCATGGCCTGGCCCATCTTGCCGGCGCCGGCGAGCAGCAAGGAGCCGGAGAATTTGGCGAGTGTCTTTGATTGTGCCGCAGGTTTCTTCATGGCGACACCATATCGCCAATCGCTGCGTCATGCCCGGCCCTATGCCGGGCATCCACGTCTTTCGACGCTGTAAGAAAGCAAGACGTGGATGGCTACGCCTCGCCGGAGGTCTCGAACATCGCGGCGTCGAGCGACTCGCGCGCGCCTTTGCCGGCCCAGACCACGAACTGGAAAGCGGTGAAGTAGCGCTCGCAGGAGTCGAGCGCGGTGCCGAGCAGCGATTCGCACTGCTTGCCGGAGGCCTCGACGCCGCCCGCGAGCACCAGCGCGGCGCGGTACATGACGATGCCTTCCTTGACCCAAAGGTCGTAGTGGCCGACCCAAAGCCGCTCATTGATCATCGAGATCAGCGACTGCACTTCGGCCCGGCGGCGCTCCGGCACCTTGAGGTCGAAGGCGCAGGCGAGGTGCAGCGCCTCGATGTCGCACATCCAGGTGTAGGAAAGCTGGTAATCGGTCCACTTGCCTGTGACGAGGATGGTGATCTCATCGTCGCTGGCACGTTCGAACGACCAGTCGTTGCCGGTGGCCAACCGCTCGACCACGTCGAGAGGGTTGATTCGCTGATCGTCGGAGTAGCTCGTGAGGGACATGACGTCTCCGCTTTGCCGAATGGAGCGAGGGGAAACGCACGCCACCGCACGCGCACGGCTAAGATTCGACCCGACTGGGGCCCGATAGCACTTCGACACTGGGGTACGGGCTGCCTTGACGGCGAGAGCGAATCACTCGGCCAACTGACTATAACCGCTCGATTCCGCTCGCCAAAGGCAGCGTCGAGGGGGAGTGAGCCGTGATTTGCGCCTCCTAGGCAACCGCGCGGGGCGGAATCTCCACAGCCAATCGGGGGGTGCTGTGAACAGGCAGTTGATAACTCTACCTGCGAATCCGAGGTGGATTCGTCCGCGGCTGTTTCTCCGCCGCCATCGCCGGGCATAGCCGCCGAAGGACGGCGTCGCTTCTCGATGAGGAGGGCACGGTGCCTCCCTAAACGAGATGGCCGGCACAAGGCCGGCCATGACAAACGCTCATCACCTGTGCGGACGTTTAGTCGAACAAGCTCGAGACCGACTCTTCCGACGCCGTGCGCTCGATGGCTGCCCCGATCAGCGGCGCGATCGGCAACAGGCGGATGTTCGGCGTCGCCAGCAATTCCTTGGTCGGCTGGATCGAGTCGGTGATGACCAGTTCCTTCAGCCGCGACTTGGCGATGCGGCCGACGGCGCCGCCGGACAGCACGCCGTGGCTGATATAGGCATAGACATCCTTGGCGCCGTGCTTGAGCAGCGCGTCGGCGGCGTTCACCAGCGTGCCGCCGGAGTCGACGATGTCATCGACCAGGACGCAGGTGTGTCCCTGGACCTCGCCGATGACGTTCATCACTTCCGATTCGCCGGCGCGCTCGCGCCGCTTGTCGACAATGGCGAGCGGCGCATTGATGCGCTTGGCCAGCCCGCGTGCGCGGGCGACGCCGCCGACGTCGGGCGACACCACCATGACATTGTCGAGCTTGAAGCGCTCGCGGATGTCGCGGACCATCAGCGGCGACGCGTAGAGATTGTCGGTGGGGATATCGAAGAAGCCCTGGATCTGGCCGGCGTGCAGGTCGAGCGTCATCACGCGGTCGGCGCCGGCGCGGGTGATGAGATTGGCGACCAGCTTGGCCGAGATCGGGGTACGCGGGCCGGGTTTGCGGTCCTGCCGGGCGTAGCCGAAATAGGGGATCACCGCGGTGATACGGCGCGCCGAAGAGCGGCGCAGCGCATCCATGATGATCAGCAATTCCATGATGTGGTCGTTGGTCGGAAACGACGTCGACTGAATGACGAAGCAATCCGCGCCGCGCACGTTTTCCTGGATCTCGACGAACACTTCCATGTCGGCGAAACGCCGCACGACGGCCTTCGCCAGCGGCGTGTTCAGGTATTCGCCGATCCCTTGGGCCAGCGCAGGGTTGGAGTTGCCGGCGACGAGCTTGATCGCCCCATTCTTGCCCGTCATCCCGAAACCCTCGTCTTTACGCCCGAAGCCTGCGGCTAAATCCCACAGGCGGCGTGGTCATAACAAGGGGAGGGGGAGGCGGCAATATGAGTCGAAATCATTGTCCCTTGCCTTTTTCGGGCAGGGCAAAGAGCCGATTAAGGCGTGGCGACCGAGCGGGCGGAGAAAGCCAGCGTCTCGCCGGTCGAGACTTCAGCGGACTGGCCCGGCTTGCTGGGTGGCAGCGGCACGTCCTTGTCCCCGGACGCCGCCGGAATCGGCTCGGCGCGTGTGCCCGAAATGGGATCGGCCGTGGGATTGAAAATCTTGAAAATGCCGGCCGCCTCGGGCGAGGAATCCTCCGTGCCCATCAGCGCGAGTTGGGGAACAGCGTCGGGGGTGCCTGGCGCGACATCGGGCGAGGTCAGGAAAGCGGCAATCTGGTCCATGCTGCTCTGGGCGATCCGCTGGAGCATGCCGTCATCGGCGGCATTCCAGGCGTCATTGTGCTTGGCCTTCGCTGTCTCCTCGCCGGTGACACGCAGCGCACGGTGCTCGTCCTTGTCGAATACGTCCCAGACCCAGGAAATCGTGGTCTCGCCCTGCACGACCTTGGCAGCGAGATATCCGCGTACGCGGTAAGCCGAGGGCTGCTCGCGCGAGATCACCGCGAGCCGCCGCGCCTGCGCCTCGTCACTGAGATCGCGCACAAGCGTCTGGAATTGCCCGCTGGGAGGGCCGTCGATCGATTCAAATGCCACGGTGGCGCCGCGCGGTTGCGCTGCCGCTACGTTGGTTGCGGCATCCTGACTACAGCCGGCCAGTGCGAGCGCGCATGCGGCGGCGAATAATGCACCTGGCCTTACGCCGAAAATTGCCGCCGTGTTCGCTCCGCGGCGGCCAAACTTCCACGCCATTGAAACCCCTGCGGCCTGTTCTTGGACTTCGAAGAACCCCCATGGCCTGACGTTAAGGTAATAGTAACCCTATGGCGGTGTCCAGCGAGCTTTGTGTCGTTGTGTATTTCACGCACCCGCCGAGTGAAATTGGGCTGCATGAAACATTCGTGAGCGCTCGGGCGCGGCAGTAAGCGTTTGGCGGAGAGCGTCTAATTCACCAACGCAATCGCGTTGACGTGGCGGCCATAATCCGGCTCGCCGCGCTGCGTGGTTCGGCGATAGCTGTAGAAGCGCTCGGGCTCGGCATAAGTGCAGAGCCCGAGGTCTTCGAAATTCGCAACGCGCGCGCGCGCGACACGGTCGGCGATGTAGCCGGTCAAGTCGAACATCGCGTGTCCATCGCGCTGTGACGGGCCAAAGAAGCGCGCATTGTCGACATCGGCCGCCAGAAAACGCTCGACGAACTCGGGCCCGACCTCGTAGTTCGGCTGGCGGATGGTCGGCCCGAGCGCGACGGCGATGCGCGCGCGGTTGGCGCCGAGCGTCTCCATCGCGGCGACGGTTGCCTCGATCACGCCAGTGAAGGCGCCGCGCCAGCCGGCGTGTGCCGCGCCGATCACGCCGGCTTCGTGGTCGGCGAACAGCAGTGGCCCGCAATCGGCGGTCGAGACACCGATGGCGAGGCCCGGCGTCCGGGTAATGACGGCGTCCGCGCGCGGCCGCGCCTCGTGCGTCCACGGCTCCTCGGCAACGACCACATCGGGCGAATGGATCTGATAGGGCGTGAGCAGCCGATCTGGCGCGACTCCGAGCGCTTGCGCCATGCGCGCCCGATTCTGCGCGACATTGCCGGGCGCGTCGTTGGAGCCGACACCGCCGTTCAACGACGCATAGATGCCGTCCGACACGCCGCCGCTGCGCGTAAAGAACGCATGGCGGATGCGTGCGAGTTTCGATAGCGAAGGGGCTTGCAACATCGGTACCGTCCGGCCGTCTGAACTATTTTAAGTTTGATTTCACGCCGTTGCGGCAAAAGTAGTGCTTTAAAGCGGGCATTACCAGGAATTGGGGGGACTACGATGCGATGGCCGACCAAGATATCGGCGGTTTTGCTGATTTTGCCACTCGTGGCGCCGGCGCCGGCATTTGCGATGCCGCTGGACCCAGCGGTCGCAAAGGATCAGTCGCTGTCGCCACTCGTGACGGTGCAGGCGCCGCCAGCGCGGCCGCATGGCAGTGGCGGCGTGCCACACAACAGCGGGGGCCGGCACAGCGGGGGCGGCCATCGCGGCGGTGGCGGCGGCTCCCATGGCGGCGGAGGCTATCATCGCGGCGGCGGCGATAACGGGGCCGGCGCCGTCGCAGCCGGCGCGGCGATCGGATTGCTTCTGGGCGCCATCGTGGCGACCCAGGCGCAGCAACAGCAGGGCGTCGACTACTGCATGCAACGCTATCGCAGCTACGATCCGCGCAGCGGGACGTTCCTCGGCCGCGACGGCCGGCGCTATCGCTGTCCGTAGCAGGCGCTCACACGTCGAAGCCCGGCGGCACGCCGAGCGAGGGGTGAGCGTAGGCCGCCGCCTTGAACAGCATGCCCATGCCGCTGCGGCTATAGCCGGTCAGGCGTACCAGCGCCTGGTCGATTTCAGCGGCGCCGGCGGGGGTCGCCCGCGCCTTCAGCGTGGCGGCGCGCGTCTCGATGCCGAGACGGCGGAGGAATTCGCCCTGCTCGAGCGGGCCATAGCCGACCGCGCCCATGGCTTCGATGGCGCGGCGCAACGCCTGAAAGTCCACATGGGCGGTGATGTCGAGCTCTCCGGGCGAGGTGAGCGGATCGGCATAGGCGTGCTTGCCGACCGCCTGGAACGTGTCGCCGACGTCGCTTTCGACGTGGCCATAGTCGATCACCAGCGCCGCGCCGCCGTCATTGGCGACGCGCCGTCCGATCTCCATCGCCGCGATATCGTCGCGCCATTCGAACACCGCGCCGTCCGGCGAGGCGCGCAGCGCCAGGGGTAGCAGCCTCTGGAAATATGGAAGCGGATCGGGCGCGACCGCGAAGCCAAACTCGCCATTGGCATCGACGGCGATGCGCCGCTCGTGCCAGCCGCCATTCTGCTTCACCGCCTGATTGATCGGGATGGCGTCGAAGAACTCGTTGGCGACAATGATGGCGGCGCCGCGCGGCACGTCGGCCAACGTCGCGTGCCAGTGCACCGGCGTCGGCTGGCTGCTCAGCGTGCGCTCCTGGAGCGCCTTCAGGACCGGGCTGATCTCGACCAGATGCACGGTGATCGTTTCGCGGAAGCCGGGCATCACGTTGAGGGCGCGCAAGGCATCCTTCATGAGGGTGCCGCGTCCCGGACCGAGCTCGATGACGTTAATGCGGTCCGGCGAATCCATCTTCTTCCACACCGCGGCCATCCACAGGCCGATCAACTCGCCGAACATCTGGCTGATCTCGGGCGCGGTGATGAAATCGCCGCGGGCGCCTAGCGGATCGCGCGTCGTGTAATAGCCGTGCTGCGGGTCGCCGAGACAGAGCGCCATGTATTCGCCGACCGGCATGGGACCCGCCGCGGCGATGCGCCGGCGGATCTCTGCTTCGAGCCGCGATTTCTCATCCATCATTCACTCCGCAGCGGCGGATGTCTCATCGCATAGGCAATGAAGCCCAGACCGGCGAGGAACAGTGGCACCGAGAGCAGCATCCCCATGGTCGTACCGTGCCACAGGAATCCGAGTTGGACATCTGGTTCGCGGAAGAACTCACAGGTCGTGCGGGCGATGGCATAGAAGACCGCGAAGCAGCCGATGATCAGGCCGGGCCGCTTGAGCGCGCCCATGCGAATGAAGATCGCCAGCACGATGAGCAGCACCAGGCCTTCGAGGGTTGCCTCGTAGAGCTGGCTCGGGTGGCGGGGGATCGGCCCGCCAGTGGGGAAGATCATGGCCCAGGGCACGTCGGTCGGCCGGCCCCACAGCTCTCCATTCACGAAATTGGCGAGGCGTCCGAGGAAGAGGCCGATCGGGCCGACCGCACAGGTGATGTCCCCCAGCGACAGAAACGACAGGCCGCGGCTGCGGGCGAACAGCACCACCGCGACAACGCAGCCGGTGAAGCCGCCGTGGAAGGACATGCCCCCGTTCCAGAGCTGGACGATTTCCAGCGGGTGCTCGATGAAGTGCGGCAGATTGTAAAACAGCACATAGCCGGTGCGGCCTCCGAGGATGATGCCGAGCGTCACCCAGAGCACGAAGTCGTCGAAATCGACAATGGTCAGCGGCGCCTTGCCGCCCCACAGTTTGTCGTTGCGGATGAGGGCACGGGCGTAGGCCCAGCCGAGCAGGATGCCGCAGATATAGGACAGGGCGTACCAGCGGATGGCCAGGGGGCCGAGATGCACCAGTACCGGATCGAAGGTCGGGTAGGGGATAAGCAGCCAGGGCATTGACGAGTCCGGATGTAGAAGCCGTTTGCGCGCCCCGCGCGTCGCCGGCGATTGCGCACTGGTAGCATGCCGGCCCTTGCAGCGGGATGACCGGATCGCCATTGTGGGGCGCGTAATTCAACCCGACGAAGGCGGAGCGAGCCATGACCCAGACCAGCAACCGCTTTTTCGACGAGATGGCGCGGCTGATGAACGATGCCGCCGGGGTCGCCCAGGGCGTGCGGCGGGAATTCGACACCCTGTTCCGCGCCCAAGCCGAGCGCATCCTGCGCGAACTGGACGTGGTCCAGCGCGAGGAGTTCGAGGCGGTCAAGGACATGGCCCGGCTCGCCCGTGAGGAGAACGAGGCGCTGAAGGCGCGCCTTGAGGCGCTAGAGGCCAAGGTTGCGGAGAAACCGGCCAAGACGACCAAGTCGGTCTCCGACGCCCCGCCCGCGGCGCCGACCTCGACCGAGCCGCCGAGCGTGCCCCCGCTGGGGGAGTGAGTTTTTCACCCCCCGCGCTCGCAAGCGCTCGCGGGGAGGGGGTGCAGCGCCCCTTCCTTGCCCTTTTGCGCCCCCGCCGCTATAACCCCGCGCGAAACGCGGCCCCCGGCACCCCTGGAGGCTTGCCGCGTTCGCGGGCGGCTGAAAAAGCCGCCTTTTTCCATTGACTGAGAAGGACTGCGACAATGGCCACCGTTCAGGAATTGAAGGCGACGGTGCGCCCGAAAGGCGGCAAGGGGGCCGCGCGGGCTGCACGGTATTCCGGCAAAGTGCCGGGCGTAATCTATGGTGACAACAAGCCCCCGATGATGGTGCTGCTCGAGCACGATGAGCTGCGCAAGCGCATCTATGCCGGGCGCTTCCTCACCACACTGTACCACCTCGACGTGGACGGCACGAAGCATCGCGTTATTCCGCGCGACTTCCAGCTCGATGCGATCAAGGATCTGCCGATGCACGTGGATTTCCTCCGCGTTGCCGAAGGCGCCAAGATCCGTGTCAACATCCCGGTGCACGTGCTCAACACCGATCAGTCGCCTGGCGTGAAGCGCGGCGGGGCGGTGAACATCGTCACCCATACCGTCGAGATCGAGTGCCCGGCGGACGCCATCCCGGGTTCGATCGACGTCGACATCGCCGGTGTGGACATCAACCACTCCAAGCACCTGAGCGACGTGAACCTGCCGCCGAACGTGCGTGTGATCGCCCTGGGCGATATCACGCTGGTCACGGTCGTGCCGCCGTCCGGTTACGCGGAAGAGCTCAAGGCTGCCGCCGACGCCGCCGCCGCCGCGGCTGCTGCTGCCGCCGCGCCTGCCGCTGGCGCTGCCCCGGCTGGTGGTGCCGCGGCTGCTCCTGGCGCTGCGCCCGCCGCGGGTGCTGCTCCGGCCGCGGGCGCCGCTCCGGCCAAGAAGTGAGGGGGCGCGCGCAACGCGCCTTCCTCTTAACGGCTGCGCACGTGGGATAGGGCGGCGACGCCATGCTGCTCTTCGTCGGCCTCGGCAATCCCGGTTCGCGTTATGCCGGCAACCGGCACAACATCGGTTTCATGGCGGTCGAGGCGATTGCCCGCCGCCATGACATCGCTCCCTGGAAGAAGAAGTTTCAGGGCGTCGCGGTCGAAGGCGTGATCGCGCGCGAGCGCGCTCTCTTGCTCTTGCCGGGCACCTACATGAACGAGTCGGGGCGTGCGGTGGCGGAAGCCGCGCGTTTCTACAAGCTCGACGCCGGGCAGATCGTCGTCTTCCATGACGAGGTCGATCTGGCGCCGGCAAAGGTGCGCGTGAAAGTGGGAGGCGGCGTCGCCGGCCACAACGGGCTTCGCTCGATCACGGCGCATGTCGGCAACGACTACAAGCGTGTGCGCATCGGCATCGGCAAACCCACTGTGAAGGAGTTGGTGCCGACGCATGTGCTCAGCGACTTCGCCAAGAGCGAGAAGCCCTGGGTCGAGGCGCTCTGCGATATCATCGCCGACAGCGCCGACGTCCTGGTCGCCGGCAAGGATTCGACGTTCCAGAACAAAGTGCACCTCGCCATGGCCGCGAAAGGCTTCGGTGAGGACAAGGAGCCGGCCGGCTCGGATTGACGACATAAACGAGAGACGCGGAACTAGTCATGGGCTTCAAATGCGGCATCGTCGGCCTGCCGAACGTCGGCAAATCGACGCTCTTCAATGCGCTGACGCAGACGGCGGCGGCGCAGGCGGCCAATTATCCATTCTGCACCATCGAGCCGAACGTCGGCGAGATCGCGGTGCCCGATCCGCGCCTGGAAAAGCTCAGCGCGCTTGCCAAGTCCGAGCAGATCATCCCGACGCGCATCACCTTCGTCGACATCGCCGGCCTGGTGCGCGGCGCCTCGAAGGGCGAAGGTCTCGGCAACAAGTTCCTCGCCACCATTCGGGAGGTCGATGCCATCGTGCATGTGGTGCGTTGCTTTGAGGATTCTGACATCACCCACGTGGACGGCAAGATCGATCCGATCGCCGACATCGAGACCATCGAGACCGAGCTGATGCTCGCCGATCTCGACAGCCTGGAAAAGCGCGTCGACAACCTCGAGAAAAAAGCCAAAGGCTCAGGCGAAGACGCCAAGCAGGCGAAGGAGATGCTCGACCTGGTCAAGCGCTCGCTGGTCCTGCTGCGCGAGGGCAAACCCGCGCGCATGGTCGAGCGCAAACCGGACGAAGAGAAGCTCTTTCATTCGCTCGGGCTGCTCACCTCGGCGCCCGTGCTCTATGCCTGCAATGTCGAGGAAGCATCCGCCGCGACCGGCAATGAATTCTCGCGCCGCGTGGAAGAGCGCGCCAAGCAGGAGGGCGCCGTCGCGGTGGTGATCTCCGCGAAGATCGAGTCGGAGATCGCGACGCTGCCGCCGGAGGAACGTGCCGATTATCTCGAGGCCGTGGGCCTCAAGGAGACGGGGCTCGATCGCCTGATCCGCGCCGGTTACGGGCTATTGCATCTGGTGACTTATTTTACGGTCGGCCCCAAGGAGACGCGGGCGTGGACCATCACGCAGGGCACCAAAGGTCCGCAGGCCGCCGGTGTCATCCATTCGGATTTCGAGAAGGGCTTCATCCGCGCCGAGACCATCGGTTACGATGACTACATCGCCACCGGCGGCGAGGCGGGCGCGCGCGATGCCGGCAAGATGCGGCTCGAGGGCAAAGAGTATGTCGTCGCCGACGGCGACGTGATGCATTTCCGTTTCGCGACGTAATCTGGCGCGGTTGGGTCACGAAGAATGGCTGTCATGCCCCGCGCAAGCGGGGCATCCAGTAGCCCCCGGCGCGTCGATAGATTATGACGGCTAATGCTTACTGGATCACCCGCTTTCGCGGGTGATGACAGCCGAATGTGTCCGACGGTCGGAATAAGCATGCAGAAGTACCACTGGGAAGATTTCAAACCAGGCGCAGTGGCCGTCTACGGTCCACGCCTGGTGACCCGTGAAGAGATCATCGCCTTCGCCGCCGAATTCGATCCGCAGCCGATGCACCTCGACGAGGCGGCGGCGAGCGCGACCATGCTCGGCGGCCTCGCGGCGTCCGGCTGGCACACGTGCAGCCTTTTGATGCGCATGATCTGCGACGGCTTCATCCTCGACTCGACGTCGATGGGCTCGCCCGGCATCGAGGAGGTGCGCTGGCTCAAGCCGCTGCGGCCGGGCACGACGATCCGTGTCCGCACCACGGTCCTCGACACGCGGGCTTCGGGCAGCCGGCCGGAGATGGGCCTGACCAAGTTCATGATGGAGGTCCTCGACGAGGCCGACGCCGTCATCGCCTCGCTCACCACGACGCTGTTGTTCCGCCGCCGCGAGCCGGGAGCGAAGCCGTGAGATATTTCGAGGACATCCGCGTCGGCGACGCCGACGAGATCGGCCAGCACACGTTCACCGCCGAGGAGATCAAGAGCTTCGCGCAGCGCTTCGATCCGCAGCTCTTCCATGTCGACGAAGCTGCGGCGGGACGCTCGCATTTCGGTGCCCTCTGTGCATCCGGTTGGCACACGGCCGCAGTGTGGATGCGGCTGATGGTGGATCACACGCGCCGCGCCGTCGAGGAGCAGCGGGCGCGCGGTGAGCCGGTGGCGGCCTTCGGCCCGGCGCTCGGCTTCCGCGACCTGAAGTGGCTCAAGCCGGTTTATGTCGGCGACACCATCGCGTATCGCAGCGAAGTGGTGGAGGCGCGCGCCTCAGCCAGCCGGCCCGGGTCCGGTCTCCTGACCATCCGTTCGACCGGCACGAACCAGAATGGCGATCTGGTCATTTCCTTCGTCAGCACGACATTGATCGAGCGCCGCCCGGAAGAACCGTAATCGTCAGCGCGCCGGCTCTTTCGTCCTGACCTGGGTCACGACCGCGGCCGGGAGCACATCCAGATAAGGCCCGAGCAGGAAAGCTTCACCCGAGCCGGCGCCATACATCTGGTCATGCGTGTCGATCATCTCGCGCACCAG
>DATARB010000089.1:0-6730 GCA_036264375.1 Pseudolabrys sp. | reverse complement strand
GAGCAAGGGGCGATGGCTGCTACTGTTTGAGCCGATCGAGCAGCTTCTGATGCACGGTCGGATTGTTCTGCGCCACTTGCAGGATGTTCGTATATTCCTCGACCGACAGGCCCTGATCGGTCACGACCTTGGCCATGGCGCTGTCGGCTTCATCGGCGATGCGATTCTTATCCGCCTGCGGCGCCTGCGCGATTTTCTGCTCATAGGTATTCTGCAGTGCGCTGATACCCTTCACCGCCTTGGCGGCTGCGTCGAGCTTCTGGTCGGGGATATCCGCCGAAGGCGCCGAGGGACTTAGCGTCGCATTGGGCGCGGTTGTCGATGCAGGCGGCGTTTGTTGCGCCTGCGCATTCGCCGCCGGGGCAACCAGCAGATAGCCGGCGGTCAGAACGGCGCTTAACGCCACTGAGCCGTTTGAAATTTGCATGTCACACCTCGTGAATCGTGCACCCGCCCAGCCGCGCTTCGGGACGCAACACGGTACGCTGCGCGTTGTTCCTCACAACGCGCACATTTTTGCGCCCGCGATATCAAATTATTCGATCGGCTGAACGTCAGACGCGCAAATCTCTAACGTTCCGGCGCGGAGGCCGCGCCGGAACGACCAATTCATCGCCACTGCGCGGCGAAAACCGCCTAGTGGCTGGTGCCTTCCAGCGCCACCACCAGGTCTGTCGATTCCGGCTCATGCGGCGCGAGTTTCGGCGCGTCCGAGCCGGTCCAGTTGGCGAGATTCACGACGACGCCCATCGGACCTGCGTCGGTGGCCGCGTCCACGGGTTCCACGATGCTGAGCCCGCTGCTGTCGAGAAAGTAAGTGTGGTCCCCGAACAGCCGCTCAAGCTGCGGCACCACGGGATGATCCGCCGGAATGGCCTCCGCGTTCAATTGTTGCAAAGTCTGCTCGATCTGCGCGGTATTCAGTTTCATCACACAGTCCTTCTTGCTCGAAGTTTCACCGTCGCGCGTTGCGGGGCCTCCCACTCTTCGGTGGTCGGGAACCATGTGCATCGGCCGTTCCGCATCGGGTTAACGAGGCCGGCGGTGGATCGATCAGACCACCGGGTACATTCTTGGCCGCGTCCCGATCACATTCCATTACAGGCGCACCGGTTGTCATGCGCGCGGCGCGATGAAATACTCGCGTTAACGTCTCGCATGCCGAACAAAGAACGCATTGCGAGCGGGGGGACGTTTTCAATGCTGCATCGCTGTTACGTGCGGTCCATCATCGCGGTGATGGCCGTCACGGTGCTTGTCGTCGCGCACGGACGGGCGAGCGCCCAGACATATCCGGCGAACAAGATCACGCTCATCGTCGCCTTCGCGCCCGGCGGCGTCGCCGATACGCTGGCGCGCCTTTTGGCGCAGGGCCTCACCGAACGCCTGCATCAAAGTGTCGTCGTGGAGAACCGCGGCGGCGCCGGCGGAAATATCGCCGCGGCGGCGGTCGTGCGCGCCGCGCCCGACGGCTATACCCTGCTCGTCACCACCACCGCGCTCGCCATCAACGAAACGCTGCATGAGACGAAGCCGTTCTCGACCGCCGATCTCAAGACGGTCGCCATCGGCGCATCGAGTCCGGAGTCGCTCATCACCAGCACGGACAATCCGGCCGCTACACTCGCCGACTTCGTCAAGCGCGCGAAAGAGAGCGGGAAGCCCATCACCTTCGGCTCAGCCGGCGTCGGCAGCGGCTCGCACATCGAAGCCGAATATTTCCTGAAAGTGCTCGCCAAGATTCCGGCGACGCACATTCCCTTTCAAGGCGGAGCACCGGCCATGAACGCGGCGCTCGGCAATCAGATCGATCTGTTCGCCACCACGCTCGGCGGCGCAGCCGCCGCGCAGATCGCGGCCGGCAAGCTCAAGGGCCTCGGCATCGCCGCCGGCAAGCGCGCCGCCGTTGTGCCCAACGTGCCGACTTATGCCGAGTCCGGTTTCCCCGGTTTCACGGCGGCGTCCTGGGTCGGCGTGTTCGCGCCCGCCAAGACCGATGCGCAAATCGTCGCCACGCTGAACGCAGCGATCAACGACACGATCAAGACACCGGAGGTTCAGGCACGGCTGACGACAATCGGCTTCGATCCCATCCTCGGCTCGCCGGCGGAGGCCGATGCCATGGTGAAGGCCGAAGTGGAGAAATGGGGCGCGATGGTGAAGGCGCTGAATTTGTCAGTGAAGTAGAGAGAGAGAGAGAGAGAGAGAACCTGTCGTCCCGGGCGACTGAGCAAAGCGAAGAAGGCCCGGGACCCACACGCCGCAGTGTCTCGACAATATACAGAATATGTATCCCCGCCTTCGCGGGGACGTATACACCGACAAACCCCGCCGGCAATCCGGCGGGGTTTGCGCTTGGCAAAGATACGCGTGCGTTACTTCGTCCTGTCGCTGTTCATTGGCGCTTTTTCGCCGGTCGTATTCGTGCCCGCGCCGCTCCGGCCCATGCTGCCGCCGGTACCCATGCCGGTGCCTGCGCCGGTTGTGCCCGGCGTGGCGCGCTCCGGAATAGCCTTCGTATTACCCTGGTCCGCACCAGCGCCCGGATCGGTCGGCGACGGCGTCGTCGGGCTCACGCTCGGACCGGACTGGTTGTTCGGCGAAGGGCTGCTCTGCGCGAACGCTGCCGCCGGTGCCAAGGCCAACATCGAAGTCGCCAGAATAACAGTCGTAAGTTTCATCGGGTGTTCCTTCCCTGCTTTTGAGTTCCCATACGCAAAGAAAACGTCTCCGCGCACGCGGCGTTCCGCAAAGAAGACAACCTTCCGTGCAACTCGATGCGGGAACGCCGAAAATTCGGCATTGCATTGCAGCGCGGACTTGACGCATACGCGGCCGTGACACGCGCTGGCGCCATGGAACCCGGCGCACTAGGATTCTCTATCCTTGCGAATCAGGCGGGGTTTTCGACATGCGCCAACTCATCGACCGGGTCTTTTACTACGCGACCGCGCCGGTCCGTCTGTTCGCCACGTCACGGCGCTTTCGTCTGATCGTCGGCGGCATTGTCGTCGTCGCCGTCTGCTTCAAAGCGACGCTCTGGGCACTCGATTATTTCCTGCCGCAGGACACCGACGCCAAGCAGGCCGTCGCAAAGCTGCCCCAATTGCCGGCTCTGGAGCCGGTGACCCGCTCCTCGTATGTCATCGCGCCGGTCGCCATTGCCCTCACCGCCATCAGCCAACGTCTCGACAGCGCTGCGCCGCGCGACCTGGTCGGCAAGAACGACAATCCGGTGAGCGGCATTCTCTCCAAGGCCGACATCGGCATCACCGTCGGCCGCGGCACAATGTCGGTCACCGGCAAGCCCAACGAGTTGACCGTCACCACGCCGCTCAACGGCAATCTGAAAATCACCGGCCAGATGGCCAGCCAGGCCGGCAATCTCGTCGGCAGCATCGGCGGCCTGCTCAACGGCGCGCTCGGCAAGAGCGTCGGCCAGCTCACCGACAAAGTGCTCGACCAGAACGCCGAGGTGCACGGCCAGGTGATCGTGCGTTCGCAACCCGCCATCACCGCCGACTGGCGGCTGCAGCCGAATTTATCGGCGCAGGTCGCGCTCGGCGACAGCGCGGTCTCGCTCGCCGGCATCAAGCTCAATGTGGCGGGCGAGGCGCGCCCGCTGATCGACCAGCAGGTGAACGATCAGATCAAGAATCTCGAAGGACGGCTGCGCAACGATCCCTTCATCGAGAACGCCGCGCGCGATCAGTGGACCAAGATGTGCCGCTCGATCCCGCTGGGCGGCGGCGATACCGGTTTGCCGCCGCTCTGGTTGGAGATGAAACCCGTGCGCGCCGCCGCGGCGCAGCCGCAGGTCGATGGGCGCAACGTCACCCTCACCATCGGCGTGCAGGCGGACACGCGCGTTGTGCCGACGGCGACCAAGCCCGCCTGCCCCTTCCCCGCCAAGCTGGAGCTGGTGCCGCCGATGGACGACGGCAAGCTCGCGGTCGGCCTGCCGATCGACATGCCGTTCACCGCGCTCAACAAGCTGCTCGAAGCGCAGCTCAAAGGTCATGTCTATCCGGAAGACGGCAGCGCGCCGGTCGAGGTCGAGGTGCGGCGCGCGAGCCTTGCCGCCGCCGGCGACCGGCTTCTGATCGCGCTGCGCGTGAAGGCGCGCGAGAAGAAGAGCTGGTTCGGCTTGGGCGCCGAAGCCAATATCAACATCTGGGGCAAGCCGGTGCTCGACCAGCAGAACCAGATTCTGCGATTGACCGACATTTCGCTGGCGGTGGATTCAGACGCGGCGTTCGGTCTGCTCGGCGCGGCGGCCAAGGCAGCCGTGCCTTATTTGCAGCAGGCGCTCGCCGACAAGGCGGTGATCGATCTCAAGCCCTTCGCCGCCGACGCCTTGAAGAAGGTCGGCACCACGCTAACCGACTTCCAGAAAAACGACAACGGCGTCCGCGTCGATGCCGCCGTCGATCAGTTGCGCCTCACCGGCATCGAATTCGATTCCACCACGCTGCGGGTGATCGCCGAGGCCGACGGCACCGCGAGGATTTCGGTCACGCGGCTGCCGTGACTGTTCCCTCTCCCCGTAAAGTACGGGGAGCGGTGAAGAGAGCCCTCATTGACACTCCCCCCTGTCCTCCTACATTAAAAGGCACGACATACGTTCCGAGGGGAGCCCCGGCAGGGGCTGAGATACCGCGCGACGCGGCAACCCTTTGAACCTGATCCGGGTCATGCCGGCGAAGGGACGGACAAAGATGCTGCAAGCCTCCGCCCAGTTGGGCACCTCCACATCCATCAGCGTCATCGGCGCCGGCATCGCCGGCACATGGCAGGCGCTTCTCTTCGCCAAGGCCGGGCGTGAGGTCACCGTCTACGAGCGCGGCGAGCGCACGATGACGGGCGGCACCAGCCATTGGGCCGGGGGCATGCTTGCCCCGCATGCCGAAGGCGAAGCCTCCGAGCCGGTGATCACGCGGCTGGGCCTGCGCTCGCTCGATCTGTGGCGCGAGGCGCTCCCCGAGACGCCGTTCAACGGCTCGCTGGTGGTCGCGCATGGCCGCGACCGCGCCGATTTCGAACGCTTCGCCAGACTGGCGGACGGCTACACGCGCGCCGGCGCGCAGGACATCGCAACGCTCGAACCGGCCCTTGCCGGCCGTTTCCCCGAGGCGCTGTTCTTTCCGACCGAAGGCCACGTCGAGCCGCGCCGCGTGCTGCCCGCGCTGCACGAGAAACTGCGCCAGGCCGGCGTGCCCATCCACTTCAAGTCCGAAGCGCAGCCGCGCGATCTCGACGGGCTGGTGATCGACTGCCGCGGCATCGCCGCGCGCGACACCTGCCCCGATTTACGCGGGGTGAAAGGCGAGACCGTCCTGATCGAGACGCCCGAGATCGCGCTCGCGCGCCCGGTACGGCTCGTGCATCCGCGCTGGTCGCTCTACATCGTGCCGCGCGAGAACAACCGCTTCCTCATCGGCGCAACCACCATCGAATCCGAAGACTCCGGCGTGAGCGTGCGTTCCGCACTCGAGCTCTTATCCGCGGCCTATGCCGTGCATCCGGCCTTCGGCGAAGCGCGCATCGTCGAATTCGGCGCCGGCCTGCGCCCCGCGTTTCCCGACAACCTGCCGCGCGTCACCGTCGACAACACGCGTATCAGCGTGAACGGCCTCTACCGGCACGGCTTCCTGCTCGCGCCCGCTTTAGCTGAAGTCACCGTCGCGCACGTGCTCGGCACCAAGACCGATCCGGAGGTGGTGCGATGCGCGTGATCGTGAACGGCGAGCAGACCGACGTGCAGGCGGGCGATCTCGCTGCTTTGCTCACGGAGATGGAATACGAGCACACGCAACTGGCCATCGCGGTGAATTATCAAGTCGTGCCGCGTGCGCGCTGGGGCGAGACCGCGCTCAAGAGCGGCGACCAGATCGAGATCATCACCCCGCGGCAGGGAGGGTGAAGAGATGGGCGATGTGATGTCGAAGGCCTGCCCCCGTTCTCCGCTCGTCCCCGCGAAAGCGGGGACCCAGGGGCCAAAGAACTGGATTCCCGCTTGCGGGAATGAGCGGACAATCGCAGCGCAGAGTATGACCCAATGCTGACCTTCTACGGCAAAGAATTCTCCTCGCGGCTGCTGATCGGCACGGCGCTCTATCCGTCGCCGGCGATCATGCAGGACGCGATCCGCGCGTCGGGCGCCGAAATCGTCACGGTCTCGCTGCGCCGTGAATCGGCCGGCGGGCGCATCGGCAATGCGTTCTGGGACCTGATCCGCGACCTCACGGTCACTGTGCTGCCGAACACCGCCGGCTGCCGCAGCGCGAGCGAAGCGGTGACCACCGCGCAGCTCGCGCGCGAACTGTTCGGCACCGCCTGGATCAAGCTCGAAGTCATCGGCGACGACGAGACGCTGCAGCCGGATCCGATCGGCCTCGTCGAAGCCGCGACCATCCTCATCAAAGACGGCTTCGAGGTGTTCCCCTATTGCACCGAAGACCTCACCATCGCGCAACGGCTGCGTGACGCCGGCTGCCGCGTGATCATGCCCTGGGCGGCGCCGATCGGCAGCGCACGCGGCATCACCAATCGCGATGCGCTCAAGCTGATGCGCGCCCGCCTGCCCGACGTGACGCTGGTGGTCGATGCCGGCCTCGGCGCGCCGTCGCACGCGGCCGACGCAATGGAGCTCGGCTATGACGCCGTGCTGTTGAACACGGCCATCGCCAAGGCCGCCGATCCCGTCGCGATGGCACGCGCCTTCCGCCTC
>DATARB010000076.1:0-2701 GCA_036264375.1 Pseudolabrys sp. | reverse complement strand
GGCACGATCAAACGCTGCACCGGCAAATGGTGCCAGATCGCCGGCGACGGCTTTGACGGCTGGATCGAGCAGAACGAGCTGTGGGGCGTTTATCCGGACGAGAAGGTCGAGTGAGCGGCGTCATCCGCAAGTGACTGTCATCATCCGCGAGCAACTGTCATCATCCGCGAAGGCGGATGATCCAGCAAACTCTACCGGTTCGGTTTGATCTTAGCGCAAGCGATTAATGGGTGCCCCGCCGGAGCTTGTCATCGGGCCGGCCACTTCGGGCCGGACCCGTTGGCGGGGCCTGACATTTCAGGCTTGCTTCCGCCGCAGCCTAACCACCACGTCGATCCGCGCGATCTCATAACCCTCCGGCGCCACCGGCGCCTTGCCGACGAGCACGTCGGTCGAGGGGATATCCATCAGATCGTTCTGGTCTTCGATGAAGAAGTGGTGGTGCTCGGAATTGTTAGTATCGAAATAAGCCTTCGATCCGTCGACCGCGACCTGGCGCAGTAAGCCGACTTCGGTGAATTGGTGCAGGGTGTTGTAAACGGTCGCCAACGACACCGGCACTTTGGCGCGGGTGGCTTCCTCGTAGAGCATTTCCGCGGTGACGTGGCGGTCGCCCTTGCCGAACAGGATCCAGCCCAGCGCCATGCGCTGCCGCGTCGGGCGCAAGCCCACGTCGCGGAGCTTCTCCTTGACGTCGTGCCAGGGGCAGCCGGTGCGATCGGCGCGGTTTTGCGCCGGCGGCAACTGGAAGGCTGGGAGCCCGGCGGCAAGCGGACGCGATGGAGGCGACTGAGTCATTGGCGTTACCCACTGCCCCATCCGGGGGCCAGCAAGATTGTTGCAAGTGAAATCATTATACGCCACGCTGCGCCCGCTGCAACTGTCCTGGCGTTAGGCCGCAGGGACGGCTTGCCGGCCGCGGCAACCCGGCGCCGGGTGCGGCTTTGCCACACAATGCCCCCATATGTTAGGGATTCAGCTGGGTGATCGGCCGGGGCGGAGCGTAAGTTTAGGATGCAAGATCGCCGTTCGAACTTCGACTACGAGGACCTCTTGGCCTGCGGCCGGGGTGAGCTCTTCGTCCAGGGCCCGCAGCTGCCGTTGCCGCCCATGCTGATGTTCGATCGCATTTCCGAGATCGCGGAAGTCGGCGGCGAATACGGCAAGGGCCTGGTGCGCGCGGTGCTGGATCTCAAGCCCGACCTCTGGTTCTTCCCCTGCCACTTCAAGGGCGACCCGGTGATGCCGGGCTGCCTGGGGCTCGACGCGCTGTGGCAATTGCTCGGCTTCTTTCTCGGCTGGCTCGGCTCGCCCGGCAAGGGCCGCGCGCTCGGCATGGGGGAATTGAAGTTCTCCGGCCAGGTGCTGCCGAACATGAAGAACATCGTCTATGGCATCGACATCAAACGCGTGATGCGCTCCAAGCTCGTGCTCGGCGTCGCCGACGGCTGGCTCTCGGCGGACGGTTCGGTGATCTATCGCGCGCTGGACCTCAAGGTCGGTCTGTTCCGCGACGTGGAGCCGCAGCCGACCGAAGCGTGAACCGGGCATGGTCCCGAAAAGCGGTTTTCGGACAGGATCATGCGCCAACTAAAACACGACGCGAAATATTCCCAGTGAGGCACAGATGAAGCGCGTGGTCGTCACCGGGATGGGCATCGTCTCGTCCATCGGCAACAACACGCAGGAAGTGGTGGCGTCGTTGCGCGAGGCCAGATCCGGCATTGTGCGCGCCGACAAATACGCCGAGCTCGGCTTCCGCTGCCAGGTGCACGGCGCGCCGACGCTGGACCCGAGCGAAGCCGTCGACCGCCGCGCCATGCGCTTCCTCGGCGGCGGCGCCGCCTGGAATCACGTCGCCATGGAGCAGGCGATCCGCGATTCCGGCCTGACGGACAACGAAGTCTCCCACGAGCGCACCGGCATCATCATGGGCTCCGGCGGGCCGTCGACGCGCACCATCGTCGAGAGCGCCGACATCACCCGCAGCAAGGGGCCGAAGCGCGTCGGGCCGTTCGCGGTGCCCAAAGCCATGTCCTCGACCGCCTCGGCGACGCTGGCGACCTGGTTCAAGATCAAGGGCGTGAACTATTCGATCTCCTCGGCCTGCGCGACGTCGAACCACTGCATCGGCAATGCCTACGAGACCATCCAGGTCGGCAAGCAGGACATGATCTTCGCCGGCGGCTGCGAGGAACTCGACTGGACGCTGTCGGTGCTGTTCGACGCCATGGGCGCCATGTCGTCGGGCTTCAACCAGACGCCGGACAAGGCCTCGCGCGCCTACGACGCCGACCGCGACGGTTTCGTCATTGCCGGCGGCGCCGGCGTGCTGGTGCTCGAAGAGCTCGAGCACGCCAAGGCGCGCGGCGCCAAGATCTATGCCGAGGTGGCCGGCTACGGCGCGACCTCGGACGGCGCCGACATGGTGGCGCCCTCCGGCGAAGGCGCGGTGCGCTGCATGAAGATGGCGCTGGCGTCGGTCGCGGCGCCGGTCGACTACATCAATCCGCATGCCACCTCGACGCCGATCGGCGATCTCAAGGAGATCGAGGCGATACGCGAGGTTTTCGGCGACAAATGCCCGCCGATCTCGGCGACCAAATCGCTCACCGGGCATTCTCTTGGCGCGGCCGGCGTCCAGGAGGCGATCTATTCGCTCTTGATGATGGGTTCGGGCTTCATCTGCGAGAGCGCCAAT
>DATARB010000068.1:0-4566 GCA_036264375.1 Pseudolabrys sp. | reverse complement strand
ATCGCCGAGCATCGCAAGAAGCCGTTGCAAGGCGTGCTGGTCGCGAGCCCGGCCAATCCGACCGGCACCATGATGGATAAAGAGTCGCTCTCGCACCTGATCGCGGTGGCGGAAGGCGAGGGCATCAAGGTGATCTCGGATGAGATCTACCATGGGCTCGATTACGCCTTTGCCGCGGAGACGGCGGCCAAGCTGTCCGACCGCGTCGTCGTCATCAATTCCTTCTCCAAGTATTTCTGCATGACCGGCTGGCGCATCGGCTGGATGCTGCTGCCGGAGCCGCTGGTGCGCCCGGTCGAGCGTTTGCAGCAGAACCTCGCCATCTCGGTGCCGACGCTGGCGCAGATCGCGGCGGAAGCCGCCTTCGACGGGCGCGCGGAGATGGAAGCGGTGAAGCACGGCTACGAGGAGAACCGGCGCATTCTGACCGAAGGGCTGCCGAATGCGGGGCTCGACAAATTCTTGCCCGTCGACGGCGCTTTCTATCTCTACGCCAACATCGCGCGCTTCTCCGACGACAGCCTCGACTTCGCCAAGCGCATGCTCGAGGAGGCGCATGTGGCGGCGACGCCGGGCATCGACTTCGATCCGCGCGACGGCCGGCATTTTGTGCGCTTCTGCTATGCCGGCTCGGCGGCCGAGATGCACGAGGCGGTGGAGCGGATCGGGGCGTGGTTGAAGAGATAGGCTGAAGCGGTCGCGGTGCGTGTCCCGGATGCGGCGCAGCGCGGAGCCAAAAGCGCGTTTACGCGCGTCTTCGACGCGCTGTGGCGGAGAGGTGCGACGCTGATCAGGGACCCAGCTTAAGAAACCGGGGGGCCCGGGTCTGCAGCGCGTCATGTCATGCCGCGCTGCGCCCGGGACACGAGGCGAGGGGAGACTCGCGGATGAACGAGCAGCCGTTCCAAGTGCCGAAGCTTGTGGGCGCGCTGCTCGCGTTTGGCGCCGGTATTGTCGATGTCTGTACCTACCTCGGACTGTTCGGCCTGTTCGTCGCGCAGGTCACCGGCAGCTTCATCTTCGTCGGTGCGCAGGTCCTCAAATACGCTCAGTTCTCGACAATCCATACGCTTGCGCTTCCGGTGTTTTTTGCCGCCGGCTTCGGCACTGCGTTTCTCTCTGCGCTCGCTGGCAAGCTGCGGACCGCCCTGTGCTGGACGCTCGGCGTGGAAATGGCGCTGATTGCCGCCTTCCTCGTCGCCGGCATTGCCGGCTGGCCGTTCACACGGCCCGATGCGCCGCTGGCGCTGACGACGAGCATGCTTGGCATCGCCGCCATGGGTGTGCAGAGCGCGTTGGTGCGCTTGCTGCTGAAGGAGGCGTCCACCAACGTCATGACCAGCAACACCACCGTGCTGGCGCTCGACGTTGCGGAGTGGGCAGGCGCCGCATGGCGCGCCCGCAGGCGTCCGCATGATGACGACGCAGCAACGGCGCGTCACCAGGCCGGCGCGCGCGTTGCCCGGCTATGGCCGATACTCGCCGCCTTTTTTGCCGGCATCCTTTTCGGCGCTTTGGCGTTCAAAGTGATCGCCTTCTGGTGCGCGCTGATCTCGCTCGCCATGATCGGCGGCGTGTTGATCTGGGCCCTGCGCTCCGCGCCGCCTACCTAACGCTTAGAACTCCACGTCCAGTTCGACCATCTCGTCCGGCTCGGCCTTGGCCCCTTCGAGCCATTCCTGCATCGCCGGCAGTGCCATGATCGCCTTGCAATAGGCGGCGCAATCGCTGTCGAGCTTCACGTCGTAGGTGATAAAGCGCGTCACCACCGGCGCGAACATGGCGTCGGCCATGCCCGGCGTATTGCCGAACAGGAACGGCCCTTTGCTCGCGGCCAGGCATTCGCGCCAGATGCTGACGATGCGGTCGATGTCGGCCTGCGCGCCGGCCCAGACCTTGAAGCCGGGATGATGCGCCTTCAGGTTCATCGGCAGCGCCGAGCGCATATTGGTGAAGCCGGAATGCATCTCGCCGCAGATCGAGCGGCAATGCGCGCGCGCCTTTTTGTCGGCCGGCAGCAGGCCGGAGTCCGGGATGGTCTCGCTGAGGTATTGGGCGATCGCCAGCGTGTCCCAGACCTTGATGCCGTCGTGGGTGAGGCAGGGCACCAGGAAGGAGGGCGAGAGCAGCAGCAGTTCGGCGCGCGTCGAGGGGTCGTCGCTTGCGACGGCCTCTTCCTTGAAGTCAAGGCCGGCGAGTTTGCACAGCAACCAGCCGCGCAGCGACCAGGAGCCGTAATTCTTGCTGGCGATCGTCAGGGTAGCCTTGGCCATGGGGCGCTAATATCCCTTGTGAAATCCCGGCCCGGCACTCGGCAGCTTAGACGAAAGTTCTGACCGTTCAACAACTTCCCACCGCCGAATGACAGGTGTGCGGCAGCGGGCCGCCGGGTGAGGTTCTCCACAATATATCTCGCAGTGCAGCATGAGATGCACTACCTTACCGCCTGCGGTCTGCCGGGACCGCCGGGGACTGCATGCTCTACCAGGCGTACCAAGCACATTCCGACATCATGGCGCCGCTGCGCGCATTTGCCGAAATGGCCGCCGGCGCGATCGGCGCGCGCCTCAACGGCGCGGCGCGGCCTTCGATGCTGAGCAATCTCGGCGCCGGCTACGAGATCGTCGCCCGCACGGGATTGTCGCACACGCGGCCGCCTTACGGCATCGGCAGCGTCACGGTGGGGAACCGCGAGATCGCCGTCACAGAAGACTCGGCGGATGTGACGCCCTTCGGAACGCTGCTGCATTTCAAGAAGGATGTCGACCAGACGCAGCCGCGCGTGCTGGTCATCGCGCCGCTCTCCGGCCATTTCGCCACGCTCTTGCGCGCAACAGTGCGCACGATGCTGCCCGAGCATGACGTCTACATCACCGACTGGCATAACGCGCGCGATGTGCCGCTCGAAGCCGGACGCTTCGGCTTCGACGAATATGTCGCGCACATCATCCGGTTTCTCGAGGTCATCGGCCCCGGCGCGCATATGGTGGCGGTGTGCCAGCCTTGCGTCGCAGCCCTCGTGGCGGCGAGCGTGATGGCGCAGCGCGACAACCCCGCGCAGCCGCGCTCGATGACGCTGATGGCGGGGCCGATCGACACGCGCGTGAACGCGACCAAGGTGAACGAGCTCGCCACCTCGCGCGACATCGCCTGGTTCGAGAAGAACCTCATCGCCACGGTGCCGTATCGCTATTCCGGCGCCGGGCGGCGGGTCTATCCCGGCTTCGTGCAGCTCATGGCCTTCATGAGCATGAACATGGAGCGCCATCTCAAGGCGCACCAGGAACTCTATCACAATATCGCCAAGGGCGAGACCGCGAAGGCCGAGCAGGCCAAGGCCTTCTACGACGAATATTTCGCGGTGCTCGATCTCACCGCCGAGTTCTATCTGGAGACCGTGCGGCTGGTGTTCCAAGAATACGCGCTGCCGCTCGGCCTGCTCACCTACGAGAACCAGAAGGTGGATCCCGCGGCGATCAAGCGCACGATGCTGTTCACCGTGGAAGGCGAAAAGGACGATATCTGCGCGGTCGGGCAGACGCTCGCCGCGCATGACATGTGCACGTCGCTGCGGCCCTATCGCAAGCGCCACCACATGCAGGCCGGCGTCGGCCATTATGGCGTGTTCTCGGGACGGACGTGGCAGAACCAGATCTATCCGATGGTCAAGAACGTCATTCTGCAGAGCGACTGAGCCCTTCAACCGCACATCTTCGCAGCCTGCCGGTTTCAAAAGCGGAGGCGCAATCCAAGCGTTGGGTCGATATTGTTGCGCTGGATAAAGCCGTAGGCCAACCCGCCGTTTACTTGCGAGAACATGGCGCCGAGATAGAGATCCCACTTTGGCGCAAACCGCCAATCGATAACGGCAGAAACCGCATCGAACGTCCCGGCGCACTGCGGGTGTTCACTGCCGGAGCAGGGCGCGGGGCCGCCGGTCGCGGTGCCGTAGAAAGAATCCTGAATGTAATGATAATAGCCGCCGATCACGTCCAGATTTTCGGTAACGGCGTACTTGGCCCCAACCCACATGACTTGCAGGGTCTTGTTACCAAGACCGTCCGTGCCATAGGCCGCATTGTTGATTGTCGTGTTGTTGATCGCCTGACAGTTCTCGCAAAGAAAGTTTCCCGCGATACCGGTAAATGCGGTCTGCGGATCGCTTGGCGCCATATACACAATATGTTCGTAACCGGCGTACAGCTTCCAAGGTCCGTTCGCGTATCTTGCCACAAGCATCACCGCGCTGTTGTCCGAGATCGTCGCTGTCAGAAGCTGCGGTAAGAACGGGGATATCGGTACCCCATTCGCGTCATTGGTTCCTGGCGCAAGGGCGAGTGAGACGGAATCTCTGATGTAGCTGAAGATCGCGTCGAACGAGAGCGTGCCTTGGCCCCACGGCGAAACATCGCCGCCGACCTGAAGCTGGTATGCGCCATTGGAGGCGTTGTTCTGGTCGTAGCCGCCGAACTGCCACAGCGCCGCCGCCCGGAAGTTTTCAATGTTGACCCGATATTTCAGTGATGTCGAGTTTCGACAGTTTTCGGTATTGCCGCCGCCGCAGGT
>DATARB010000041.1:0-6294 GCA_036264375.1 Pseudolabrys sp. | reverse complement strand
AGACCGCGAGCGGGTTCAACGCCGCCGAGGCGCAAGCCGCGGGTGAGAGCGGCCCCAAGCCATTGCCAGCGCAAGTGCTCGATCATGCGACCGGCTATCTGCTTGCCTTTGCCACGATGAGCGCGCTGCTCAAGCGCTCGCATGAGGGCGGAACCTGGCATGTGCGCGGTTCGCTGGCGCAGACGGGATTCTGGCTGCGTTCGCTGGGCCGCATTGACGGTTTGCGTATGAAAGATCCAGCACGCGATGACGTGTGCGATTGTCTGGAAGAGAGCGACTCCGGCTTCGGCCGCCTTTCCGCCGTGCGGCATCCGGCGACGCTCTCGGAGACACCGCCGCACTGGGCGCGGCCGTCGGTGCCGCTCGGCACGCATGTGCCGCTGTGGCCGGCGTGAGAGTTTGATTGATTTGGCTTGCCACGTGGCACGGCCTGCCCCCTCTCCCCGTTGGGGAGAGGGTTGGGGTGAGGGGGATCGTGACTCCCGATAGTTTGTAACCCCTCACCCGGATCGCGTTCCGCGATCCGACCTCTCCTTATGGGAGAGGTGAAGATAGGCTGCGGCAACAATCATTCTGCTACGCCGCCGCGTTCACCTGTCCAGCTTCCCAGCCGAGCATCGCGCGCTTGCGCGTGAGGCCCCAGTGATAGCCGGTGAGCTCACCGCTTTTGCCGATGACGCGATGGCACGGCACCACGAAGCAGATCGGGTTCTTGCCGACGGCTGCGCCGACCGCGCGCGCCGCTTTCGGCGATCCGGCGCTGGCGGCGAGATCGGAATAAGTGGTGAGCTTGCCCATCGGGATCGTGAGCAGCTTCTCCCACACGCGCACTTCGAAGTCGGTGCCGATGAGCACCACGCGCAGCGGCTGGTCGGGCCGCCACAACGTCGTATCGAAGATGCGCCGTCCGGTCGCCGCCGTCGCGGCGAAGTCCTCGACATAACGCGCCTTCGGCCAGCGCGCGCGCATGTCGCGGAGCGCGGCGCGTTCCTTGCCGGCATCGGCGAGTGCGAGTCCGGCAAGCCCGCGCGGCGTCGTCATCACCAGCGCCATGCCGAACGGACAGGGATGGAATCCGTACGTGACGGTGAGGCCCTCGCCGCCCGTTTTCCATTCGCCGGGCGACATGGCTTCGTGCGTGACGAACAGATCGTGCAGGCGGCCGGGGCCGGACAGGCCGACTTCATAGGCCGTGTCGAGCACGCTCGCCGAGGAGCGCAGCAGATCGCGCGCCGAATTGAGCGTGAGCGCCTGCAGGAAGGCCTTCGGCGTCAGACCGCACCAGCGCCGGAACAGATGATGCAGTTCGGTCGGCGTGACGCCGGCGGCGTCGGAGATCGTCTCGATCTCCGGTTGGCTGCGCCAGTTGCCGCGGATGTGGGCGATGGCCCGGCGCACGATGTCGTAGTCCGCCGCCGCCGTGGAGAGCGGCGCGAACTCAGGCAGGCGGATCGCCAGGGCCGGTTGGTCCGAGGTCATGGTTTCAGGGTCCAATGTCATGGACCGTATCTAGGCCGGGGTGCCTGGGGCAACCACCCGATTCCTGATGTCTCGGACGTCAATACCGCTTTGAACCCAAGCCCTTCGCGCCGCGACCAAAGAGTGTGATCCACAACATCAGGAGGATCCTATGCGACGCAACACATCCATCGTTCTGATTGGCGCGGTCGCCATGTCTCTGGTGGCGGCCGCTTCCCAGGCTGCAGGAGTCGGCGCTCACGGCTATCCGGGTTCGACGGGTGGACCTCGCAGTCAAAGCGTCGGCTTCGAGCCGCACTCAGGCGCGCGCGCTGTTCCGCAGGTGAAGCCGATCAAAACGCCGAAGCAATGCTATCGGGTTTGCCGGGGTCTTGCCGGGACGACCGAGGACTTCTGCGCCTGGAGCTGCATGCGCTAGGGCGCTAAATCAAGCGCGGTCCTAGTCGGACCCCGCTTGGCTTCCGCGATGGCGTTGCCGAGCGCTTCGGCGAAATTCGCCTTCTCGTCAGGTCCGAGGAAGTTCGCGATGATGAGCTGCTTGCCGCGCGACACGAGGAACAGCCGCTCGATGCCGAATTCCTCCTGCACGACCTTCTCGAGCCGCACCCACAGCGGATTGAGCGACCATTCGCGCACGCGGCCTTTGTGGCTGACCTTGCGCACCGTGAGCGTCGAGCAGGTGACCTTCACCTCCTCATAAGCGTCGGCGTGCCGGTAGTTGAGGCGGAACGCGAGATACAGAAGCAGCACGTCGAGACCGAAAAAGCCAAACACCGGCCACGCGCCCATCATCAGGAACAGGACGCCGGTCACGAAGCTCACACCGCCGAAGATGCCTATCAGCACCAGGAAGCCCACGCGGCCGAGTGACCGGTGCGGCGTGATCACGGCCGAAAAGATCGTGGGTTCGAGGTCGTCGGCGTTGTCGGCAGTCATGGGCGTCATTATACCGACATGATGGCGAAAAAGGCGAAGCGCAAGGCGGGGGCCCTCACATCCGCAGGACGTAGGGCGAAGGCTGCGAAGGGCAAGGGCAAGGTCAAGGCCAAGGTCAAGCCGGAGAAGCAGCGGGCTAAGGCCGATGCGAAGGCCGCGCACGGCGTGTTGCCGCAGTGGACGCACGCGGAAATCGAAGAGGCGTTCCGCCGCTTCCAGGCCGCCAATCCCGAGCCGAAGGGCGAGTTGCAACACATCAACGCGTTCACGCTGCTCATCGCGGTGGTGCTCTCGGCACAGGCGACCGACGCTGGCGTCAACAAGGCAACGCCGGCGCTGTTCGCCGCCGCCGATACGCCGGAGAAGATGATCGATCTCGGCGAAGATCGCGTGCGCGAGCTGATCAAGACGATCGGCCTGTTCCGCACCAAGGCGAAGAACGTCGTCGCCCTGTCCGAGAAGCTTGTCGCCGAGCACGGTGGGCAGGTGCCGCGCTCGCGCGAGGCACTGGAGGAATTGCCCGGTGTCGGCCGCAAGACGGCGAATGTCGTGCTCAACATCGCCTTCGGCGAGCCGACCATCGCGGTGGACACGCACATCTTTCGCGTCGGCAATCGCACCGGCCTGGCCACCGGCAAGACGCCATTCGAGGTGGAAGAGAAGCTCGAGAAAGTGGTGCCGGCGCATTACAAGCGCCATGCGCATCACTGGCTCATTTTGCACGGACGTTACATCTGCGTTGCACGCAAGCCGCTGTGCGAGAAATGCATCATCGCCGATCTGTGCAAATGGCCGGGCAAGATCGTGGCGGCGTGAGAGGCGAAGTGTTTTGGCAGAGCCTTTCAGTTGACATGCCCGACTTTGTGCCGGGCATCTCGCTTAGGAAGGCATCGCACACCTAAGCGGGGTGGCCGGGACAAGCCCGGCCACGACAAAAGAACTATCACTGCAGCTGCGGATCGCCTTCGGTGTTCTTCTTGGCGAGGTCGATCTCGGTGATGGCGACCAGGATCTCCGCGCGGGTCTTGAGATTGGGCGCCTCCAGCAGCGCCTGCTTCTCCGCCGCACCGTAAGGCGACATCATCGACAGCGCATTGACCAGCGCCTCATTCGGCGCCTTTTCGATGCCGTCCCAGTCCGCCTTCAGGTCGTTGGCCTTGAGGAACGCGCGCAACGCCACAAGCAGGGCGGCGCGGTCGACCGCGTCCTCGCCTTTGCGGGCGACGAAGTCGTCGGCGAATGGCGCGAAGGTGACGCGGCATTGGCGATAATCGGTGGCGACCGACAGCTCTTCCTCGACGTGGAAGCGCGCGACGCCGGTGAGCTCGATCAGATAGCGGCCGTCGCCGCTCTCGGCGAGTTGGGTGATGCGGCCGGCGCAGCCGACTTTGTAAATGGCTGGCTTGTCAGGCGAACCTTTACGCGCCGGATCGGGCTGGATCATGCCGATGAGACGGTGTCCGTCGCGCAACGTGTCGTCGATCATGGCGAGATAGCGCGGCTCAAAGATGTTGAGCGGCATCTGTCCGCGCGGCAGCAGCAGCGCGCCCGGCAATGGAAATACCGGGATCACGCTGGGCAGATCGACCGGACCACGGTATTGGGCGTTCATCGGCATGGCGTACTCCGAACTGTGCCGCTGTCATGCACCGCGAAAGCAGGGCATCCGGTAAGCACTGGCCTCGATAAATATACGCCGTGCGTCATTTACCGCGGTGATTACTGGATCGCCCACTTTCGCGGGCGATGACACCCAAACGGATTACGAAAACAAAATCGAAGACAGACGCTTGCGGCCTTCAACCGCCGCCGGATCGGCGAAACCCCAGGCCTCGAAGAACTGGACAAGCTGTTTGCGCGCGCCGTCGTCGTTCCATTTGCGGTCGCGCCGGACGATCTCGAGCAGATTGTTGGCCGCTTCCTCGCGCCTGCCGGCGGCGTTGAGCGCGGTGGCGAGATCGAAGCGCGATTGATGATCGAGCGGATCGGCGGTGACCTTCGCCTGCAATTCGTCGAGCGGGCCGACCGACTTGGCCTTCTCCGCGAGCTCGATCGCGGCGCGCGCCGCCGTCACCGACGCGTCGTTGCTTTTGGCTTCCGGCACCATGGCGAGCGTCTTCTTCGCCTGTTCGATGTTGCCGGTCTCGACATAGCTGCGCGCGAGCCCGGCGAGCGCGGGGATGTTGTTGCTGTCTTCGGCCAGGAGCTGCGCGTAGATGTCGGCGGCACCGGCCGCATCGCCGTTGGCCAGCGCCTCATCGGCGGTCTTGAGCAGGTCCTGGTCTTCGCCGCTGATCTTGCCTTTGGTCAGCCGCTCCAGGAACGCGACGACCTGGCTCTCGGGCAGCGCGCCCATGAAGCCGTCGACCGGCTGGCCGTTGGAAAACGCGATGACCGCCGGGATCGACTGGATGCCCATCTGGCCGGGAATGGCCGGATGCTCGTCGATGTTCATCGTGGCGAGCTTCACCTTGCCCTTGGCAGCCTTGACCGTCTTTTCCAGGATTGGCGTCAGCTGCTTGCACGGGCCGCACCACGGCGCCCAGAAATCCACCAGCACCGGCTGGCGCTTGGATTCCTCGATCACGTCCTTCATGAAGCTTTGGGTGGTCGTCTCCTTGACCACATCCGCCGTCATCGCCCCGCCGTTCTGCAGCATTGTTCCTCGCCACTTTGGCACACCTAGCCGGAAAGCACGGTTCCACGCCGATTAGATGGGTCATCCGGCGTGCGAATGCAATCATATCACTCCGTCGCTGGCGCCAGTCCCGAGACCCCCTCGATCCGCGGCACATGGCCCGTCGACTCGAGGAATTTGACCAGATCGTCCCTGCGAATCGCGGTGGTCATGGTGTTGACGAGCGGATGAAAGTTGAGGAGCTGATGCTCCATCATGGCCGCATCGAGCACGACGGTGACCCGGCCCTCGGTGTCGTTGATGGCGCCGAAGGGGCTGACCGACCCCGGCTCCACGCCCCAGAGCTCACGCAGCAGGTCCGAGGAACCGAAGGAAAAGCGCCCGCTGGCGCCGAGGATACGGTGCAGGCCCTTGAGGTCGATGCTGGCGTCTTCCAGGGTTACCACCAGGTAAATCGCCGACTTCTTGTCGCGCAGAAACAGGTTTTTGCTGTGGCCGCCGGGGATTTTGCCCCGCAAGGCTTGCGACTGCTCCACGGTGAACAGCGGCTGGTGCTGGACGGTGGTGTGGGCGATGCCGAGCGCATCAAGCGCGGCGAATAGCTGTTCTGGGGACTTAGGCAGGGATTTGGGCATTGGCACGTCGAGATAAGTCTGAGATGAACTGCAACATTGGGAACCCGGGTGGTGTTATTATCACTGGGGGGTGTGGGAGATTGAAGCCATGCATAAATTTTTGATTGCCGCCGTGTTTGCCGGCGCCGTCCTTTTGGACGCCCGGCCGGCCCCCGCCTACACCAACGTCGTATCGCAGGCGCCCTGGTGCGCCGTGCTCAATATGGGCACCGGCGACGCCTATTGGGATTGCCATTACAGCTCCATCGCCGAGTGCCGCCCGGCGGTCCTGGCGGGAAACCGGGGCTGGTGTAACCCCAATCCCTACTGGGTCGGCTGGAACGGTCCGGCGGAGGGCCCTCCGCGGCGCCATATCCGCCGGTATGACCGGTACTGACCGGACCTTGAAAAGGATATGGCGGCGGCGCCGCCGCCGCTGTTGCCAAAGGGAGGCTGTTCTGTCTATACGAACGGCCTTGGCGGCCGGTGCCCGAGGCGCTCGGCCAACTTACTACCGGATGCGGGTGTAGCTCAGGGGTAGAGCACGACCTTGCCAAGGTCGGGGTCGAGGGTTCGAATCCCTTCGCCCGCTCCAATTTTCTCAAAATCGATGCTGATGCGATGAGG
>DATARB010000260.1:0-16292 GCA_036264375.1 Pseudolabrys sp. | reverse complement strand
GTGAAGCCGGGCACCGATGCCGCGCTCGCCTGCGCGGTGATGCATTGCCTGTTCCGCGACGGCAAAGCGGATTGGGATTATCTCAATCGCTACACGGACGCGCCGCGCGAGATGGAAGCGCATCTGCGCACGCGCGATCCGCAATGGGCGTCGAAGATCACCGGTACGCCGGTGGAGACCATCGAGGAGTTCGCCAGACTGGTGGGCGAGCGCAAGCGCGCTTACGTCCGCCTCGGCTACGGTTTCTCGCGCTCGCGCAACGGCGCGGTGAGCATGCACGCGGCAAGCTGCATTCCGGCGGTGACCGGCGCGTGGACGCTCGAGGGCGGCGGCGCCTTCCACAACAACGCTGACATCTTCCGCCTCGACAAGACGCTGATCGAGGGCCTCGACGTGTGGGACCACTCGGTGCGCATGCTCGATCAGTCGCGCATCGGCGCGATCCTGACCGGCGACCGAGAGGCGCTGCATGGCGGCGCGCCGGTGACGGCGATGATCGTGCAGAACACCAATCCGATGTCGGTCGCACCCGACCAGACCAAGGTGAAGCAGGGCTTCGCGCGCGAGGACCTGTTCGTCTGCGTGCACGAGCAGTTCATGACAGACACGGCGAAGATGGCCGACGTGGTGCTGCCCGCGACCACCTTCCTCGAACACGACGACATCTATCGCGTCGGCGGCCACCAATACCTGATCCTTGGCCCCAAGCTGGTCGAGCCGCCGGGTGAATGCCGCAACAATCACGAGGTCATCTGCGCGCTTGCCGAACGCCTCGGCGTCGAGCACGCCGGCTTTTCCATGAGCCCGCGCGAGCTGATCGATCAGATGCTACGCGCGTCCAAGCGCGGCACGCTCGACGAGCTTGAAGCGAACCGCTGGCTCGATTGCCAGCCGCCGTTCCGGCAATCGCATTATCTCGACGGCTTCCCGTGGCCGGATGGGAAATTCCGTTTCAAGCCGGACTGGGAGCACGTGCCGTTCCGCAGTCCCTATCAGTCGGGGCCGGTCGCCGAGATGCCGGGCATGCCGGACTATTGGGCGTCGATCGAGGAAGCCGACAGCGTGCATCCGTTCCGGCTGGCGACATCGCCCGCACGCGGCTTTCTCAACTCGACATTTAATGAGACCCCGACCTCGCTCGCCAACGAGAAGCGGCCGACGGTGACGATCCATCCCGACGATGCCGCGGAGCAGGGGATCGCCGACGGCGACGACGTCGTGCTCGGCAACACGCGCGGCGAGGTGCGCCTGCACGCAAAGATTTTCGATGGCGTGCGGCGCGGCGTGCTGATCGCGGAGTCGATCTGGCCGAACTCGGCTTACGCCGACGGCTGTGGGATCAACACGCTCACCGGCGCGGACTCGATCGCGCCCCACGGCGGCGCGGCGTTCCACGACAACAAGGTGTGGGTGCGTAAGGCGCATTAAGCTGCGCCGTGAGCGGGCCACATCCGCTCATTCCCGCGTAAGCGGGAATCCAGTTCTGAGAAGCGACTGACTGGGTCCCCGCTTTCGCGGGGACGAGCGGAGTGTGGGAAATGCGCCCAGCGCGTCTTACAATTCCTTCCCGATCAACCGATCGAGCGAAAAGCGTCCGCCGCCGCGGAGCGCGATGAAGAACATCACGATCCCCAAGAGCAGCACATATTCGTAGCCGCCTTTGCCGGCCGAGAAGCCGCGCGGCAAATGGACGAACAAGAACATCACGCCGATTTCGATCGCCATCGCCGCCGCGAAAAAGCGCGTGAACAGGCCGAGCGCGACGCAGGCCGAGCCGACCGTTTCGAGGAAGATCACCGCGTAGGCGCAGAACACCGGGGCGGGGAACGCGATTTTGTCGAAGAAGGCGATTTCGGCCGGCACGCCCGCCTGCACCTTGGCCCAACCGTGCATAAACAAAATGTAACCGATGATGAAGCGCACGAGTGCATAGGCGACTTCAGGCGTGGATGCGTAGAATCCGGCAAGACCGGGAATAAGCAGCTTCACTTGACCATTGGCGGTCGTTTCCATCCAGAGCTCCTGATTGTTCTTCTTCAAACGCGCCTCCGGAATCGGATGCGCACCCTTGGCATGCACTAGCTACAACACCGGAACCCGTCGCGGTATTCGCGCAATCGCGATTGCCTTGAAAATTCCCAGATTTTAATTGGCGGGGACGACCAGCGTGTCCTCGGGCGCGGCGGCACCCGCAATGCGGCATCGTCCATCGACGACGCTGACGCGCCCCTCGGCCACCAGTCTGAGTGCCAGCGGATAGATGCGGTGCTCGACCGCAAGGACGCGCTTGGAGAGCGTTTTCTCGTCGTCGTCGTCGCGCACGGCGACGGCGCCCTGCGCGATGATCGGTCCTGAGTCCATTTCGGGCACCACGAAGTGCACGGTTGCGCCGTGCAGCTTCACACCTGTCGCGAGCGCGCGCGCGTGCGTGTCGAGGCCTTTGAACGACGGCAACAGAGCAGGGTGGATGTTGAGCATGCGCTCCTGCCAGCGCGCGACGAAGCCGGCGGTGAGCAGGCGCATGAAGCCGGCGAGGCAGACGAACTCGGCGCGGTGCTGCTCGAGCAGCGTCTGCAAGGCGCCGTCGAAGGCCGCGCGGTCTTTGCCGTATTTCGTGTGATCGACGACCGCGGTGGCGATGCCAGCGGCCTTTGCCGTGTCGAGGCCGCCGGCGTCGGGGCGGTTCGACGCGACCAGCACGATCTCCGCCGGGTAGCTTTCGTGCTTCGCGGCGTCGATCAGCGCCGCCATGTTGGAGCCGCGGCCGGAGATGAGAACGGCGACGCGCTTCCTCGCCATCATCTCACCGGGCGAGATCGAGCGCGCCGTCATAGACGACGCGCGGCTCGTTGGCGGCGCGGATCACTTCGCCAATGCGCACCACGCTTTCGCCGGCGCGCGTGAATGAGGCGGCCACCGCGTCGGCGTCCTGCGCCGCAACGATGACGATCATGCCGATGCCGCAGTTGAAGGTGCGCAGCATCTCGTTCTGCGCGATGTTGCCGGTCGCCGCCATCCACTTGAACACAGGCAGCACGGGCACGCGCGTAAGATCAATTCGCGCGCCCAAGCCTTTCGGCAGCACGCGCGGGATATTGTCGGGGAAGCCGCCGCCAGTGATGTGCGCGAGGCCTTTCACCGCCTTGGTCTCGCGCAGCGCGGCGAGGCACGACTTCACATAGATGCGCGTCGGCGTGATGATCGCGTCGCCGAGTGTCTGCTCCGGCGAAAAAGGGGCGGGGGCGGTCCACGCGAGCCCGCTCTTTTCCACCACCTTGCGCACCAGCGAATAGCCGTTGGAGTGCACGCCGGAGGAGGCGAGGCCGAGGATGCCATCGCCCTCGGCGATATCCTTGCGCGGCAGCAAGTCGCCGCGCTCGGCGGCGCCGACGGCGAAGCCTGCGAGGTCGTAGTCGTCGCCCTGATAGACGCCGGGCATCTCGGCAGTCTCGCCGCCGATCAGTGCGCATCCGGCCTCGCGGCAGCCGACGCTGATACCGGCGACGACGGCGGCGCCGACCTCCGGTTCGAGCTTTCCACAGGCATAATAGTCGAGGAAAAAGAGCGGCTCGGCGCCTTGCACCACCAGGTCGTTCACCGACATGGCGACCAAATCGATGCCGATGGTGTCGTGGCAGCCGGTGTCGATGGCGATCTTCACCTTGGTGCCGACGCCGTCATTGGCAGCCACCAGGACAGGGTCCTTGAAGCCGAGCGGTTTGAGGTCGAACAGCCCGCCGAAACCGCCGATTTCCGCGTCGGCGCCCGGCCGGGCCGTGGCGCGGACCAGCGGCTTGATCAGCTCAACCATCCGGTTGCCGGCGTCGATATCGACACCTGACTGCGCGTAAGTGAGCCCGCGCTCGTTTTCTGCCATGATGGCCCTCGTTCGCGCCGGGGTCCTACGTTGAAATCGTAAGTCGTGCAATGGCCCGCCCGCCGTTATACTCTGTTGATGCGATTGGCGCGTCGCCGGCCGGGTGGGCGGGCGCGGGCTAACGAGCCGGGACCGCCTTGAGTATTCCGAACCTTATTACGCTGGGCCGCATTCTGCTGGTGCCGGTCGTCGTCTGGGCGATCGCGCAAGGGCTGATGTGGCTCGCCTTCGTTTTGTTCGTCGCCGCCGGGGTGAGCGATGCCGTCGACGGCTTCCTCGCCAAGCGCTTCGGCATGACCACAGTGCTCGGGGCCTATCTCGACCCGCTCGCCGACAAGGCGCTGATCGTCTCGATCTACGTGGCGCTGGGGATCAACGCCCTGATCCCGCGCTGGCTGGTCATCCTGGTGGTGTCGCGCGACATCATGATCATCGGCGGCATCATGCTGTCCTGGGTGATGGGCAATCCGCTCAAGATCAGGCCGTTGTTGGTGTCGAAATTGAACACCGTGGCGCAGATCGTGTTCGCCTGCGCGGTGCTCGGCTCGCTCGGCTTCGGGATCGAGGTGCCGCTCGTGACCCTTGTGTTGACGGGGCTGGTGGCGGCCTTGACCTTGCTCTCGGTCGCCGCCTATGTCGCGGAATGGGCGCACCACATGAACAAGACGATGGCGGGACCGTGAGCGCGCGCGCACCGGCAAAGGTGCAGCCGGCGCCCGCAGGAGGCGGGGGCTCGTTCCAGCGGCAGATCGTCTTCTGGCTCGGCGCGCTGATCGTGGTCGTGCTGCTGCTCTGGCTGTTGAGCGAGATCCTGCTGCCCTTCATCGCCGGCCTCGCCATCGCCTATCTGCTGACCCCGGTGGCTGACCGCCTGCAGCGATACGGCCTCAATCGCCTGCTGGCGTCGCTGCTGCTGATCACGGTGATCGTGCTCGGCTTCGTGCTGCTCATCCTCATGGTGGTCCCGATTCTCGGCGGTCAGCTTGCCTCGTTCATCGAGAACATCCCCGGCTACGTGAGCAAGCTGCAGTCTTTGCTCAGCGATCCGGGCTGGCCATGGCTGCAGAAGCTGGTCGGCGCCGGCCTGACCGGCGACAAGGGCATCAGCGACCTGGTGACGCAGGGCGTCGGCTGGCTCACGACGTTCCTGAAGTCGCTGTGGTCGGGCGGACGCGCGCTGGTGTCGCTGTTTTCGCTGATCGTGGTGACGCCGGTGGTGGCCTTCTATCTGGTCTACGACTGGCACCGCATGCTCGACACCGTCGACGCCTGGGTGCCGGTGCATCACCGCGAGACTGTGCGCGAACTTGCGCGCGAGATCGACCGTGCCATTGCCGGCTTCGTGCGCGGGCAGAGCGCGGTGTGCCTGATCCTCGGCTCGTTCTATGCCGTGGCGCTGACGGTGTGCGGGCTCAATTTCGGGCTGCTGATCGGGCTGATCTCGGGGCTCATCACCTTCATTCCATACGTGGGCTCGATGACCGGGCTGGTGCTGTCGCTCGGTGTCGCCGTGGCGCAGTTCTGGCCGCATTATTATTCGATCATCGCGGTGCTCGGTGTGTTCCTGGTCGGTCAGTTCCTCGAAGGCAATGTGCTGTCGCCGAAGCTGGTCGGCGAAAGCGTCGGCCTGCATCCGGTCTGGCTCATCTTCGCGCTGCTCGCCTTCGGCTATCTGTTCGGCTTCGTCGGCCTCCTGGTGGCGGTGCCGCTCGCCGCCACCATCGGCGTGCTGGCGCGCTTTGGGCTGCGGCGCTATCTCGAAAGCTCGTTCTACACCGGCGAAAAGACGGGTTGAGCCGATGCCTGCGTCCATCGCCCCGCGCCAGCTCGTGCTCGCGCTCGACCACGCCGTCAGCTACGCCCGTGACGATTTCCTCGCCGGTCCGTCGAACAGCGCGGCGCTGACGTTGATCGATCGCTGGCCGGACTGGCCGAACCGCGTGATGGCGCTCACCGGGCCGGAAGGCGCCGGGAAAAGCCATCTCGCCACCATCTGGGCGGAGGCGGCCGGCGCGCGCACGCTCTCCGCCAAGCTGCTCGGCGAGACCGATCTGCCGTCGGCCTTCGCCACGGGCGCGCTGGTGCTCGAGGACCTCGAGCCGGCCGGGCTCGACGAGCGCGCGCTGTTCCATCTCTTAAATCTCGCGCGCGAGGAGAGCGCCTACGTGCTCGTCACGGCGCGCGCGGCGCTCGCGAGCTTTACGGTGACCATCCGCGACCTTGCGTCGCGCCTGCGTGCGCTGCCGGTGGTGACGCTGGCCGCACCCGATGATGCGCTGTTGCGCTTGCTCATCGTCAAGCTCGCCGCCGACCGCCAGCTCGCGGTGGACGAGCCGCTCGTCAATTACCTCGCCAACCGTATCGAGCGCTCCTTCGCGGCGGCCCGCTCGGCCGTCGCAAGGCTCGACGAGGAGGCCATGCGCCAGCATCGCCCGGTGACGCGGGCGCTGGCGGCGGAGCTGTTCCGCGACGCGGGGGCTTAACCGCAGTCCGTCAGTGGCCTTGCGCGAACTGTCATCCGTACGCCACTATTCTGCTGTACGCGGATTGCATTCATTGGAATGTTTTTCCCATGCCAGATCGCGCTCAAGCTATTGAAGTGAAAGATGAAACTGTGCCCGAGCCGGACAGCGCGGCAGTCGCCGCGGCGGTCCTGATGCCGGCCGACATCCCTTTGATGGACAGCCCGGCGCGCTTCATCAACCGCGAGCTGTCGTGGCTTCACTTCAACCGCCGGGTCCTCGAAGAGGCGGCCAACCCGCATCATCCGCTGCTGGAGCGGGTGCGCTTCCTGTCGATCTCGGCCAACAACCTCGACGAATTCTTCATGGTGCGCGTCGCCGGCCTGAAAGGGCAGGTGCGGCAGGGCATCCTGACTCAGAGCCCGGACGGGCTCTCGCCGTCCGAGCAACTCGCCCGCGTCCGCGAGGCGGTGGCAAGCCTCTCGCACGACCAGCAGCAGCGCTGGCTGGAATTGCGGCCCGATCTTGCGGCCGCCGGCGTGACGCTGGTCGACGGCACCGACCTCAAAAAACCGGAGCGCGCCTGGCTCGAGGAACACTTCCTGACCCACGTGTTCCCGCTGCTGACGCCGATCGCCATCGACCCGGCGCACCCATTCCCATTCATCCCCAATCTCGCCTTCTCGATCGCGCTCCAGCTTGCGCGCGCCAAGGACGGCAAGGCGATGAACGCGCTCATCCGCATGCCGCAGAAGATCGAGCGCTTCATCCGGCTGCCGAGCGCGCCCGACCACGGTGTGCGCCTGATCACGCTCGAAGACGCGACCGCGCTGTTCGTCGGCCGCCTGTTCCCCGGCTACACCGTGAAGGCGCAGGGCGCCTTCCGCGCCATCCGCGACTCGGAAGTGGAAATCGAGGAAGAGGCGGAAGATCTGGTGCGGCTCTACGAGACCGCGCTCAAGCAGCGCCGCCGCGGTTCGGTGATCCGTCTCGAGCTCGACGCGAAGATGTCGGTGGAACTGTCCGGCTTCGTGCAGCGCGCGCTGGCGGTCGCCGACGACGAAGTGTTCATGGTCAACGGCGTGCTGGCGCTCAACGATCTCTCGCAGCTCACGCGCATCGACCGGCCCGATCTTGAATTCGTGCCCTACAATCCGCGCTATCCGGAGCGCATCCGCGACCACGGCGGCGATTGCTTCGCGGCGATCCGCCAGAAGGACCTGGTGGTGCACCACCCCTACGAGTCCTTCGACGTGGTGGTGCAGTTCCTGCAGCAGGCGGCGCGCGATCCCAACGTCGTCGCGATCAAGCAGACCCTCTATCGCACCTCCGCCGAATCCCCCATCGTCAAGACGCTGGTCGAGGCGGCCGAGGCCGGCAAATCGGTCACCGCGCTGGTCGAATTGAAGGCGCGCTTCGACGAGGAAGCCAATATCCGCTGGGCGCGCGATCTGGAGCGCGCCGGCGCGCAAGTCGTCTACGGCTTCATCGAACTCAAGACGCACGCCAAGCTGTCTTATGTCGTGCGCCGCGAGGGCAGCACGCTTGCCACGTACGTGCATGTCGGCACCGGCAATTATCACCCGGTGACCGCGCGCATTTATACCGACCTGTCGTTCTTCTCCGCCAACGAGGTGATCGGCCGCGACGTGGCGCGCATCTTCAACTACATCACCGGCTACGCCGAGCCGGCCGAACTGGAGAAGATGGCGATCTCGCCGATCAACCTGCGCAAGCGCATCCTCGACCACATCGCGCTGGAGACCGCGCACGCCAAGGCCGGCAAGCCGGCCGCGATCTGGATGAAGATGAATTCGCTGGTCGACCCCGACATCATCGACGCGCTCTACGAAGCCTCTGGCGCCGGCGTCTCCGTTGATCTCGTGGTGCGCGGCATCTGCTGCCTGCGGCCCGGCGTGCCCGGCCTGTCCGAGCATATCCGCGTGAAGTCGATCGTCGGCCGTTTCCTCGAACACGGCCGCATCTATTGCTTCGGTAACGGCAACATGCTGCCGCACGCGAAGGCGGCGGTCTACATTTCGTCGGCCGATATGATGCCGCGCAACCTCGACCGCCGCGTCGAGGCGCTGTGTCCGATCCTCAATCCTACCGTGCACGAGCAGGTGATCGGCCAGATCATGGTGGCCAATTTCAAGGACAACGAGCAGAGCTGGAAGGTCTTGCCGGACGGCAGCTCCACGCGCATAAAGGCGGAGCCGGGCGAAGAACCCTTCAACGCCCACAAGTATTTCATGACCAATCCGAGCCTCTCCGGACGTGGCAAATCGCTCAAAGAGTCGTCGCCCCGCAGCCTCATCCGGCATCTCGTCGACGGCGCGTAAGCGCCTATCCACCGCACACGCTCCCGCCAAAGGACGGCTCGATCACGGGCCGCCGATCGCGGTCATCGACATCGGTTCGAACTCGGTCCGCCTCGTCATCTACGAGGGGCTGACGCGTTCGCCGACCCCGATCTTCAACGAGAAGGTTCTCGCCGGGCTCGGCCGCCAGGTGCAGACCACCGGGCTCTTGGCGCAGGACGCGATGAACACCGCGCTCGCGGCGCTGCGGCGGTTCCGCGCGCTCTGCGATCTCCTGCAAGTGCGCCGGATGTGGGCCATCGCGACCGCCGCCTGCCGCGACGCGCGCAATGGCCACATCTTCATCGCCGAAGCCGAGCGCATCTGCCGCATCCCGATCACCATCCTCTCCGGCAAGCGTGAGGCGCACCTCACCGCGCTCGGCGTCGTCTCCGGCATCCACAAGCCGGACGGCATCGTCGGCGATCTCGGCGGCGGCTCGCTGGAGCTGGTCGATGTGCATGGCTCGCGCGTCCGCCACGGCATGACGTTGCCGCTCGGCGGCCTGGCCTTGCAGGACATCGCCGGCAAGTCGATCAAGAAAGCCGAGAAGTTCGTCGAGGAGGCCTTCGAAGACCTCGACATGCTGCACGACGGCGAGAACCGCACCTTCTACGCGGTCGGCGGCACCTGGCGCGCGCTGGCGCGGCTGCACATGTGGCAGACCGGCTATCCGTTCCACGTCATGCACAATTACCGCATCCCGGCGCGCGAGGCCCTCGAGTTCTCGCGGCTGGTGCATCGCGTCGATACCGAGACGCTGTCGAAGATCGAAGTCGTCAACGCCGCCCGCCGGCCGCTGCTCGCCTATGCCGCACTGGTGATGGAAAACCTGGTGCGCACGATCAAGCCGAAGGAGGTGGTGATCTCCGTCCTCGGCGTGCGAGAGGGGCTCCTGTATTCGCTGCTGAATGCGCGTGAGCGCGCGCGCGATCCGCTGATCACCGCGGCGGCTGAACTCAACCTGCTGCGCTCGCGCTCGCCGCGTCACGGTGAAGAGCTGATCGCCTGGACCGACCGCTTCATCACGTCATCGGGCCTTGATGAAACCGCCGACGAGCGGCGGCTGCGCCATGCGGCCTGCCTGCTTGGCGACATCGGCTGGCGCGCTCATCCCGACTATCGCGGCGAGCAGTCGATGAACATCATCGCGCACGGCAACTTCGCGTCGATCGATCATCCGGGCCGCGCCTATCTGGCGCTGGCCGTCTACTTCCGGCACATGGGCCTGAGTGAAGAGGACCTGTCGCCGCGCCTGCGCGAATTGGCGACCACGCGCATGCTCGATCGCGCGCGCGTGTTGGGAGCGGCGATGCGTGTGGCCTACATTCTCACCGCGGGACAGGGCGGCCTGCTGCCGAAGACGCCGATGATGGTGAAGCGCGGCAAGCTGACGCTGAAGCTGCCCGGCGCGTCCATGCAGCTCGCGAGCGACCGCCTCACCGGGCGTCTGAAGCAGCTCGCGCGGCTGGTCGGGCGCGACGCGGCGATTGAGTCGTAGGACGCTGCGTATGTCTTCGATCCCGCAATGCCGAAGTTTGTGCATCGGCGTGGCGTTGAAGCTCGCGCTGGCGGTTATGCCGGGCGAGGCGCGTCCGCTTGCCGCGATCAAAACCTACGGCACGCTGAAGGTCGGGCTCACGGGCGACTATGCGCCGTATTCGCTGCGCGACGCCGATGGCGCGATCGCCGGGGCCGATGTCACGATGGCGCAGTCGCTGGCGAAGACGCTCGGCGTCAGGCTGGAGATCGTGCCGACGACGTGGAAGACGATGCAGGCGGACCTGCAAGCGGACCGCTTCGACATCGCCATGGGCGGCGTGAGCGTGACGCCCGACCGCGCAGCCATTGGCGCTTTCTCGGTCACGGTCATGCGCGACGGCAAGCGGCCGATCGTGCGGTGCACCGACAAGGAGCTTTTCACGTCGATCGCGGCCATCGACCGGCCCGGCGTCCGCGTCGTGGTCAATCCGGGTGGCACCAATGAGCGCTTCGCCAAGGCGCATTTTCCGCATGCGCGGCTCGACGAGCACGCCGATAACCGCACGATCTTTGACGACCTCATGGATCGTCAGGCCGACGTCATGGTGACCGACGGCGCCGAAGTCGACTACCAGGCGCGCCGGCATCCCGGCGTCTTATGTCCGGCCGCTGTGGCGGATTCATTCGACCATTTCGACAAGGCCTATTGGATGACGCGCGACAGCGTGTTGAAGAATGCCGTCGATGCCTGGCTGGAGAAGGCGCTCAAAGCGGGCGATTATCAAAAAGCCCTGGCCGCAGCCGCTGATGATAATCGATAGAGCGAGTTGCGTTTGCGTCGCACCTTGCTCCGCTCATTCCCGCGCAAGCGGGAATCCAGAAAGTGCAGAAGATCGGGCCAAAGAGCTGCGTCCCCGCTTCCGCGGGGACGAGTGGAACGATTCCGGGTACGCGCAACACGCGCTAGCGGCCGCCGCGCGGTAGGGCGGCGCAGACGTCAGGCCAGTTGCACTGGCCCGTGATCGTCACAATGGTCCCCGTGCGGATGATGCAGCCGTCCGTCGACGACATAATCCACGTGATCGCCATGCGGGACGGCTTCATGCCCGCAATTGGGGCCGTGCTTGTGTGAGCAGCGTGTGTCAGGCGTGCATCGTTCGGGATTCTCGGCGCTCACGGCAATGACGTGTTCGTCGACATGATCCTCATGCATGTGGTGAAGGTGACCGTCGTGCAGGTAGTCCACATGACCATCGTGCAGGATTGCGGTGTGGCCGCAGTTCGGACCGTGCCGATGAGGGTGGTTGAGATGATGTTTTTCGGTGCACGCCATGAGTGTCTCTCCGCCGCTGATCCTCCCCGCTCATCGAAAGTCTATCGGTTCATAAAATAAGGGAATAACTGTGTCGGTCGGGAACCGGTGCCGCAGGTGAGGCTTCTTCTCGCGCTGTGACACGCGCCGTCTGCTCATCGTGCGTAGCCCGGCGGCGATTTCTGCCAAGGATATCCGGCGCGGCCTTTTTCGTATCCGTAGTCGAAGAGGGCGCGCATGTAGCCTTTGTCGAACGGGCCCTTGTACGGCACCGTGAAGTCCTCTCCGATGGAGGCGAGATTGAAATCGACGCCGTCGCGTTTCGTCGTGAGGTAAATGCGGTAGGTGTCGTTGACGCCGCTCGATGTCGTCATTGTCGCAATCGCCTGCTTGGCGATGGCCAGCGTTGCTCTGTCGATATTCGCTTCCGGCCGCGTGAGGCGGCCGTTGCGGATCACATAGGCCGTGCGTTTTCGCTGCGCCCTGAATTGCGCGGCGCCGACGTCGAGACTGGCGCTCGCGCGCGAAAGCGAAAACGACGGTGGATAGAGAAACGCCTGCGCCACCGCGCCGCCGTCGACATGCATTTCCTGGTAATGCTGGCCGCCGACGGTGACGTCGACCATCACCGGCGGGAACACTGCCGGAATCGAGGCGGAGGCCAAGAGCACGTCGATCATGAGTTGACGGCTGCCCGGCTGGCCGCTGGCGGCGATCGCCCCGAGATTCCAGATCACCGGCCGGCCTTGATCGAGATTGGTCGTCAGGATGAAGAGCAGCCGGCCTTTGTTGTATTCTTCCGCGATTTTCTGCAGCACGGTGTCGTCGACATAGCGGGCGATCATCCGGCGCAACGGCGCGCTGTCCGCCATCGCGTCGTTCGTCACGGCCGCGAGAACTGTCCGCTGCGCGAAGATGTCTTCGGCAGTCGTGTCTGTATAGACCTGCCTGAGATAGTCATCGTAGCCGCTGCCGAGAAAGGCAAACGGGGCCGATAAAGCGCCGGTGCTGACGCCGGTCACCACACCGAAACTTGGCCGATCGCCGCGCGCACTCCAGCCCACCAGAAGACCGGCGCCGAAGGCACCATCGTCGCCGCCGCCGGAAATCGCCAGGAAGTTCTGCGGCGCCGACGTTTTTTGAACCTTGCTGCGCCGCTGGTACGCCGCCACCGCGATCGCGGTCATGCGGGAAACATCCGTCGTGTAGAAGCGCACGTCGGAGATGTTGAGGATGTTCGCTTTTGGCGCCTGCGCGAGCGTGACCGCCGGCAATCGCTCGAGCGAGGCGCAGCCGACGGCGCCGAGCGTCAGCACGATCCCGAGCGTCAGTTTCAATAGGCGGGAAGGAGGCAACGGGCCTGCAACAGCAAGAAATTTGCGGACTTTACGGAGCCACCCCACGTCCGCGTCCCTTTCGTTCGATGCCGCAACGCGAGGATCACGTGACGGCCCGGACACATGCGGTCTTCGAGTTACGCCCCCTCAATGTACATTGGCCGCGCGCGGCATTCAAAATCGAAGTTGGGCTATAAAGGGGGAGGCCGCTACCGCTGGAAACGGTATCGAGCGGAGGCAAAGCGACAGCTTCGCAGCGCGGGGTCGAGCTAGCTCTTCTCCACCGCCACCACGCGGCCGCGGTCGACCGCGAGCGCGAGCTGCCCGTGCTTGAGCGCAAGCGCCTTCTCGCCGAACAGTTCGCGCCGCCAGCCTTTGAGCGCCGGCACATCGGCGTCGTCGTCGGCGGCGATGCGCTCCAGTTCCTCGACCGTGGCGATCACCTTGGCGGCGACGGCATGCTTTTCCGCGGTCATGCGCAGCAGCACCTTGAGCAGCTCGACCGTGGCGGCGCCGTTCGGCGCCGCGCGGAATCGTTCGAGCCGCGGCAGCGTCTTGGGGTCGCGCTCCAGTCCGCGCTTGACCGCCTCGACGATCTGCTCGCCCCAGCGCGAGCGCTCGAAGCCTTTCGGCAGCGAGCGCAGCGTGCCGAGCCGCTCGATGGTGGTCGGCGCCTGCACGGCGATGTCGCCCAGCACTTCGTCCTTGAGCACGCGTGAGCGCGGCACGTCGCGCGTCTGCGCCTCGCGTTCGCGCCAAGCGGCGATCTCGATCAGCACAGCCAGATCCTTCGGCTTGCGCACGCGGCTCTTCAACCGCTCCCAGGCGCGCTCGGGATCGCCGCGATAGGTCTCCGGCGAGGTGAGCACGCCCATCTCCGCCTCGACCCAGCTCGAGCGCCCGCGCTTGTGCAGATCCTCATCGAGCTTGAGGTAGACGTCGCGCAGATGCGTCACGTCCGACATCGCGTAAGAGATCTGCGCATCGGACAGCGGCCGCCGCGTCCAATCGGTGAAGCGGTTCGACTTGTCGAGCTGATCGCCGGTGATGCGCTGGACCAGCTGATCGTAAGAGATGCTGTCGCCATAGCCGAGCACCATGGCGGCGACCTGCGTATCGAAGATCGGGTGCGGGATCTTGCCCGCCATATTCCAGACGATTTCGATGTCCTGTCGCGCGGCGTGGAACACCTTGATGATATTCTCGTCGGCGAGCAGCGCGAAGAACGGCGACAGGTCGATGCCCGGCGCAAGCGTGTCGATGACGACGGATTCGTCGGGCGAGGCCATCTGCGCCACGCACAACAGCGGATAATAAGTGGTCTCGCGTAAGAACTCGGTGTCGACCGTGACGAAGGGATGGCGCGCCATGCGCGCGCAGACCTCGGCAAGTTCCTGGCTTGTGGTGATGGGCTCCATTGCGGATGGAAGCCTAACCCCATCAGGGGCGGTTGTGGCAACCCGCTTCATTTCCCGCGCACCGGTGGCATGTGGATGAATTCCCAAGGAGACGGCATCGGCCCGACGGGGACCTCGATCAGCGTGGGCTCGCGGGCGGCGAAGGCCTCGCGCAAGGCTGTGCATAGCTCGTCCGGCCCGCGCGCGCGGCGCCCGGCGGCGCCGAAGCTCTCGGCGAATTTGACGAAGTCGGGATTGGCGAGGTCCGAGGCGATCAGCCGGTTGCCGAACATCTCTTCCTGGATGCGGCGCACGTTGCCGAAGGCGCCGTCGGCGAACACCACGGCCACCAGCGGGATGCGGTGGCGCACGGCCGTTGCAAGCTCGTTGGCGGTGAACATGAAGCCGCCGTCGCCGTTGATGGAGAGTACGGGGACGTCCGGCCGCGCATGCTGCGCGCCGAGTGACGTCGCGTAGCCCCAGCCGAGATTGTCTTGATAGCCGGGCGAGAGGAACGTACGCGGCTTATAGACCGGCAGCGCGAGGCGGGCGGCGAAGCCGATTTGTGTGACCTCGTCGACGACGATCCCGTCTTCGGGCAATTCGGCGCGGATCGCCTCGAGGAAGGCGAGTTGCGGCTTCAGCTTGTCGAGCCGCTTGCGCAGCTTGGCCTGGCGCTCTTGCAATTCGTCCTTGCGCGACGTGCGTTTCTGAATGGTCCGGTCGAGTTCTTCGATGAGGCGCTTCAGGATCGGCGCGGCATCGCCGACGAGCGCGACTTTCGGCTTGCGCAGGCGCGCGGGCTCCTCGGGGTCGGCATTGACGTGCACGATGGCGAGGTCGCGGTCGACGCCCCAGTGGGTGATGGGCGTGAGCAGCCGCGTGCCGACCGCCAGCACCGCGTCGGCCTCGGCCCACAATTCGCGGCCCAGCGGCAGCGTGACGCTAAGCGGATCGCGGCCGTCGAGGACGCCGCGGCCGCGCCGATAGGCCAGCACCGGCGCCTGCAGCATGCGCGAGAGCAGCGTCACTTCCGCCGCCGCATCCTGCGCGCCGCCGCCCGCGACGATGAGCACCCGCTTGGCCTTGCCGAGCACGCGCGCCGCGGCGCGCACTGCGTCGTCGTCGATCTTCGGCCGGCGGGGCGGCGAGGGGGCCGCGATCTCGGCGACCGGCCCGCGTCTGCCCCACACATCGATGGCGCATTCGAGCACGGCCGGGCCGGGGCGGCCGGCCGCCATGGCGCGGAGCGCCTTGGCGGTTTTCGGCGAGGCTTCGCCGGGGCCGTCGATGCGGGCGGAGTGGTCGACCAGCCGGGAAATGATGCCGGCCTGGTCGCGAATCTCGTGCAGATGGCCCTGGCCCTTGCCGATCGCCGCCGCCGGGATCTGGCCGATGAGCCCCAGCACCGGGGCGTTCATGCCATAGGCGGTGAGCAACGCCGCGCCGGAATTCAGGAGGCCCGGTCCGGGCACCACGGAATAGGCCTGCGGCTGCCCGGTCGCGAGCGCCGCGCCGAGCGCCATGTAGGCCGCGCCCTGCTCGTGACGGCTGTGGACGACCTTCAAACGCTCGCCGGCGTTGTGGAAGGCATCGAAGAGGTGATCGTTGTGCACGCCGGGAAGGGCGTAGACGGTGTCGAAACCGTGCGCCAGCAGCGTGGCGACGGTGGCTTCGCCCGTCGACATCTCGGAAACGCCCGGCTTGGTCTTGGTCTTGGCCTTCGTCTTGGCCTTCGTCTTGGTACGGCTACTGGGCATTGGGCGTCCGGCGACTGAGGCCCCCAATGTGCCGCGCGCCCTTGAGTCTGTCGACCCCGCCAGGTTCCGGGCTTGCCTTGACAAAGCCGACCCCCCATGCGCTTTTCGCGCGCCTCACAACCCATCCCAGACTCGTCTCGGAACCGGCCTAAAGAGTTGACCATGCATCGTTATCGCTCACATACCTGCGGCGCGCTTCGCGAGGGCGATATCGGCAAGGAGGTGCGCCTGTCGGGGTGGTGCCACCGCATCCGCGACCATGGCGGCGTGCTGTTCATCGACCTGCGCGACCATTACGGCATCAC
>DATARB010000331.1:0-3131 GCA_036264375.1 Pseudolabrys sp. | reverse complement strand
TGGTGCGGCGCGGCAACGTCGCGGCGGTCATCACCCAGAATATCGACGGGCTGCATCAGGCCTCGGGCATCCCGGCGGCGAAGGTGATCGAACTGCACGGCAACACGACTTATGCGACGTGCCTCGATTGCGGCCAGCGCTACGAAATCGCCGATCTGCGCGCGATCTTCGAGCAGGAGGGTGCGGTTCCGCCGTGCAGCGAATGCCTCGGCCACGTCAAGACCGCGACGGTGTCGTTCGGCCAATCGATGCCGGTGCTGGCCATGCAGCGCGCCGAAGAGGAGACGTTGACGGCCGATCTGTTCATCGTGCTCGGCTCGTCGCTGGTGGTGTATCCGGCGGCGGGGTTTCCGCAGCTCGCCAAGCACAACGGCGCGAAGCTCGTCATCGTCAATCGCGAGCCGACGCCGCTCGATCATGTGGCCGACCTTGTGGTGCACGCCGCGATCGGCGACACGATGGGCGGTGCTGTCGGCGTGAATTAAATATCGGAGCGCCGGCGTCCCGCCGGCATGCCGGCCGGAGGCCGGCGGTCCGATGGGAGGGGGACGATGAGGCTCGAAGACAAGGTCGCTCTGATCACTGGCGCGGCGTCCGGTATGGGCGCCAGCATGGCGCGCATCTTCGCGCGCGAAGGCGCCAAGGTCGTCGTCGCCGACATGCTCGATGACGAAGGAAAGCGCATCGCCGGTGAGATCACACAGGCGAACGGCGCCGCGATGTTCCAGCATCTCGACGTCACGAGCGAGAAAGAATGGCAGGCCGCGATCGACGCAGCGCTCGCCGCCTACGGCAGGCTCGACATCCTCGTCAACGACGCCGGCATCAGCGGCAGCGCGGTCGAGGATCTGTTCGAGACCGGCGCGTGGGAGCGGATCATGGGGATCAACGCGACCGGCACCTTTCTCGGCCTGAAACACGCCATCCCGGTCATGCGCAAAGGAGGCGGCGGCTCGATCGTCAACATCTCGTCGATCTCCGGCGTGACCGGTCAGCGCGGCATCCACGTCGCCTACAATGCCTCGAAGGGCGCGGTGCGCACGCTGACGAAAGCCGCCGCGGTGCAGCACGGGCGACACAACATCCGGGTCAATTCGGTGCATCCCGGGCTGATGCCGCCGATGCGCACCTCCGGCCGCACCGCCGACCCGGAGGTGCGCGCCAAGATGCTGGAGGGGGTGCCGCTCGGCCGCGCCGGGCGGGTCGAGGAGGTAGCGAACGCTGTGCTGTTTTTGGCGTCGGACGAGGCCTCGTACATCACCGGCGCCGAACTCTATGTCGATGGCGGTTTTCTGGCGGTTTGACGGAGGAAGAGAATGGGCTATTCGCTTGACGCATTCTGCGACGACTGCCGGACAGCGCTGAAGGCCGACCCCGGCCCTGGCGGACGCGAGACGGTGCGGTCGGATCCTCATTCGTCAGGGATGTGATCGAGGAGCACAAAGCTGACCGAAAGGCGCGAGCTGAGTTCCTGCTAGAACAGACGGCGGGCCATCCCAACCGGAAATGGGAACACAAACTGGGCTCGTTTTTGAGAAACGTCGCACAGAAAAAGGCGCGGACAACGTCGCTCTCGCCCAAACGGGTTGCGAAGAAGGGACGCTGTTAAAGGGCTATATGTTCGGTACAGAGCTTTCTCTGATGCTGCGCGTCCCATCTGGATGCATTGGAGCGCTATTTCGTGCGCAATAAGGAGAACGGGGAAGCGGTGCGAGGGACTGACATCAATCCTTCCGCGAGAAGCCGTTATGACCTTGCTCTACATATGCCAGGCGTTTCTCGGCGTTTGCGTTGGATGCAACGAGATACTGGGCGGTACCGCTGCGGGCGTTGAGTTGGGTGAGCTTGTCAACGAGTATCAGCTTCTGGAAGACCGCTTGGCCTAGCTCATTGCTACCCTGCTTGAATGGAACAAATCAAGAACCTATATACTCAGCCGCGTGTCATAGACCCCGCACCGAGAAAATGAAAATCCGCGATGCCAAAGCCGCCGTCGACCGCCCCCAAGGCGGCTTTACAGCAAGAGAGAAAATTCCCTGTTAAATTGCAAAAAATTCGCTGTTCTGAGGGAATTCCGGTCAGCCGTCGAATTTTGCTGCTATTCGCTGCATTTCGGGAGCGGATTCGAGGAATCTCAACAGCTTGATCCTGATCTTTCAGATCCTCCGCGCGTGCGCGCGGAGGAAGGCCAATGACGGTAGCGCTTGATCGCCGCCACTGAAGGGAGGAGCGCGATGGAAAAGCGATTTGGTGTCGTATCGGCCGACGGACACTGCCGGCTCATGCACCTGCCCTTCGACCTGTGGACAAAGCGCCTGCCGCGGCGCCTTCAGGATGACGCGCCACGGATCGTCACCGGGCCGGACGGCATAAGACAGTGGGTCGTCGAAGGCCATCCCTGGAGCGGCGTCGGCTGGCGCGGCGTCGGCCGCGGGCCGGTCAATTGCTACACGCGGGCCGGCCTCGACGAGGAGCCCGAACCCGGCATCTTCCGCGCCGCCAGTGCGGAGTACCGCTGCGAGGACATGGACCGCGACGGGGTTGACGCCGAACTCGTCAACGGTCCCTACGAGCAGATCTCGCAGATCAACAACCCGGAACTGCGCGCCGCCTGCGTGCGCGCCGTTAACGACTGGGCGCGCGAATTGTACGACGAGTCGAACGGCCGCTTCATCATGCTGCTGCCGCTGCCCTGCCAGACTCCAGAGGAGGCGGTCGCGGAATTGCTGCGCGTCGCCGAGTTCGCCCTGCCGACGGGTGTCATCTTCGACTGGGTCGGCGCGCCCGAGCCGGTCATGCATCAGATCTGGGAGCCGGTCTGGGCCGCCGCCGCCGAGACCGGCCTGCCCGTCAACCTGCACGCCAACCCGCGCGGCGGCTCGCGCCAGATCGGGGTCGGCGTCGCCGGGCTCGAGCCGCGCAACCAATCGTTGATGACCGTCGCGAATTTCCCGATGGGGCTCATGGCGGAATTGATGAGCGCGGTCGTGCTGTCCGGCATCTGCGACCGCCATCCGGGCATCCGCTTTGTCCTCGAGGAGGCCGGGGTCGGGTGGGTCCCGTTTCTGTTCTGGCGTCTCGACCGCGAATACGAATTCGGCGGACCGGAGAGCCGTGTCTTTAGGCCCGAC
>DATARB010000314.1:0-2960 GCA_036264375.1 Pseudolabrys sp. | reverse complement strand
ATGACTCTTCCGTGAAAAGATGCTTAACGGCGATGCAGTACCGGCCGCACCGACGCACAGCGAATGGGCCAGGCTTCGCTGTGCGTTCGATTGTCTTTCCCGGTGAAGAAAAAAAGGGCCGATCCCGCGGGACCGGCCCTTTCAGCTCGTTCCGTGCTGCAGCGCTTACCCGTGGGTCGCCTGATAGCGCGAGTTGCGCAGCACGCGGCCGGGCAGGTTGCCGGTGTGGTTGCCTTCCTTCATCAGCATCTGGCCGTTGACGAAAGTCGCGTAGATCCCCGCCGCCGGCTCCTTGAAGCGCCAGCCGCCGGCCGGGAAGTCGTGCACGATAAATTCGGGCAGCGGCTTCACGGTGTCGGGGTCGAAGATCGTGATGTCGGCCTTCATGCCTGGCCGCAGCAAGCCGCGGTCATAAAGCCCGAAGGTCGAGGCCGAGTCGAAGGTCAAGCGCCGCACCGCCTGCTCCAATGACATGATCTGCTTCTCGCGCACCCATTCGCCGAGGAAGCGCGTCGAGAAACCGTAACCGCCGTGGAACTGCACATGCGCGCCGCCATCCGACAACCCGATCAGGGCGTTCGGATAGTTCAGGATCTGCCGCATCGCCTCGACATCGACATTGTTCTCGGCCTGCATGAACACGGTTTCGAGCTTTTCCTCCACGACCAGATCGAGGAAGGCGTCGATGATGCCCTTGTTCTGCTGCTTGGCGATATCAGCGAGGGTTTTGCCCTTCATCCATTGGTTCTTGTCGAGCTTCGGCTCCTCGACCCAGATGTAGTTGTACCAGTCGCGCGAGATCGTGCCGCCGGGGATCTCGACCTTCCACTCGATCATCTCCTCGTGCAGCTTCTGGCGCACCGCCGGGTCGGCATAGGCGCGCAGCTTTTCGTCATCCGACGCTAACAGGATCGGGTGCCAGGTCGGCGAGCCGCGCCACACTTGCGTGTTCTTCATGTTGAAGGTCTGCGTCGTCGTGTTCGGTGAGCACAGCGGATAGGCGCGGATGCCTTGCGACGCGGTCTCGTTGACCCGATCCATGTGCTTCTGCCACTCGCCGGGGCGGCGCACACTCTGGCCGAGATTGTTGTAGACGACCGGACGCCCGGTCGCTTCCGACAGCCGCGCCATGAGCCCGTCGCGCATCTCGGCTTCACGGCCCCCGCCCGACTGGATGATGCCGGTGCCCATCTCGCGCAACACGTCGCCGAGCGCGAAGATTTCCTTTTCGTCAGCCCACAGCGCCGGAATGTGCACGCCCTGCGGGTCGTAGTGGCCGCGGTTGCGCGATACCGACAGGCCGAGCGCGCCGGCTTCCATGCCGTCGCGCACGACATCCTGCATCTGCTTCAGCTCGGCATCGGTCGCGGCACGCTTTTGGCATTCGTCATCCATGACATAGTAGCGTACCGCGGTGTGGCCGATCAGCGTCCCGACATTGACACCGAGATTATTGTCGAGCCGCTCCATGTATTGCGAGAAGGATTCCCAATCGACCTCGACGGTGCCGAGCACCTCCATTGGGATCGCTTCGACATAGGAGAGGAACTCGGCCATCCGCTTTTCCTTGCCCTTCTTCACCGGGGCGAGGGAGAGCGAGCAATTGCCGATGACGACGCTCGTCGCGCCGTGGTCGCACGAGAAGGAGCACAGCGGGTCCCAGGTGACCTGCGCGTCGTAATGGCAGTGATTGTCGATAAAGCCGGGCGCGATGACCTGGCCGCCGACATCGACGGTCTGCCCCGCCGCGCCGGACAATTTGCCCATCTCGACGATCTTCCCGTCCTTCACCGCGACATCGCCGTGGAACGCGGGCATTCCCGAGCCGTCGATGATGCGGCCGTTCTTGATGAGGACGTCGTAGGCCATCGGTTTCCTCCTGCCAGTCCGCGCGAATTGCTGCTATTTGCCGCAACTATAGCACGCCGAACGCGGCCCGCCGCCTCAATGTGCGCGCCCCCGCCATGCGCCAGCCGTGGAGAGATGAGGTGCTAAATCGGGCCGCCGGCCTCTGACCGGCGGGCCGCCGGCGCTCCTTTATTCGTTGCACACCGTGATGACATCGGCGAGGGCGATGTCGCCGCCCTGAGTCACCTCGGCATAGATGCCCATCAGATTGTGGCCAAAGCCGCGCTGCAGCCCGCCGACGATGTCGAGATCGCGCGCGGCGGTCGCCGGGTTGACCTGAGTCGCGGCGCAGCGGGTGATCGGCGAGACGATGCGCAGCCGTGCCTCGCCCGCCGTGATCTCGTGTTCGAGCCACTTCAATTCGCTCCAGGCCGGTGCACCCTCGAAATACACATTGGCGCGGAACCGCAGCGGCGCGACCTCGCCGCCGATCGACTGTTCGAGCGCGGCGATGCTCGCGAGATTGATCAGCGAGACGTATTGATCGGTCGTCGCATTCGGCTTGCGGCGCGCATCGGCAAAGCTGTGTCCCGGCGCCTCGACAATACGCAGCCCGCCTTCCGCGGCGCCGGCCAGGAATTCGTCGAAGAACGCCGCGGCGCGGCGGCGGCCTGCGGTCTCGGCAAGGCTCTCGCGCAGCACGGTCCGGCCGTCGCGCTCGACCGTCAGCAGCTCGGCCTCGGCATCGAAGCGCGTCGTCAGCTCCGCCAATTTCTCGTCGCGCATCAGCATCAGAAAATGCGTCTTCGACAGCCATTCCGGCCGCGCCGGATCGAAACGGGTCGTCGGCAACGCTATCGCAAAGCGCCGGTCCTGCGGGAGGCACCGCCCCGGCGTCAGTGGAACGCGGCCGAGCGGCTCCGGGCTCAACCCCTTCACCGGATAGCGATAGATCGCGTCAATCGTGGTCGCCAAAGCTTGCCTCTTTCCCTGACTACCGCTTCAAATTGACACAGAGCCATGCGAATTTGCAGCCCCGTGAACGGGCACGAATTCGAGCGCCGCGTCAGGCGGCTTGGACGGCGGCGCGGTGTGGCGGTTTCCTTCGATCC
>DATARB010000232.1:0-2077 GCA_036264375.1 Pseudolabrys sp. | reverse complement strand
CACGGTTTCATCCGGCTTCACGACATAAACGAAGGTGCCGGGCGCGCCGCGCTGGACCGCAGCGTTGGGGATCAGGTCGCCGCCGCGCAGCGTATCGACCAGCAGCTGGATGTTGACGAACTGGTTCGGGAACAGCGTCTCGCCGGTATTGTCGAAGACCGCCCGCGATTTGAAGGTTCCGGTCGTGGGGTCGATCTGATTGTCGATCGTGTCGAGCCGGCCGGTATCGAGTTTTACGTTGCCGGTGCGGTCGAACGCCGTCACAGCGAGGCTCGCGCCGCCGTGCACGCGCTGCGCCACGGCCGGCAAATTGTCTTCCGGCAGTGTGAAAATAACGGAGATCGGCTGCAATTGCGTGATCACGACGATGCCGTTGGTATCGCTCGTCTGCACGTAATTGCCCGGATCCACCTGGCGTAGCCCGACCCGGCCGGTGACCGGCGCGACGATGCGGCAATAAGTCAGGTTGAGCTTCTGCGTGTCGACCTGCGCCTGATCGGCCTGCACGACGCCACGGTCCTGCTGCACCGTTGCGGCCTGAGTGTCGAGCGTCTGCCGCGCAATCGAATTCTGCGCCACCAGCGTCTTGTAGCGGGTGAAATCGACCTCGGCGTTTTTCAGCGCCGCCTGATCCTTCGCGAGCTGGCCTTCGGCCTGCGCCAACGCGACCTGATACGGGCGGGGATCGATCTGGGCGAGAAAATCGCCCTTGTTGACCATCTGGCCTTCCTTGAATGCGACCTCGACGAGCTGGCCGTTGATCTGCGTCTTGACAGTGACCATCGCGAGCGGGGTCACCGTGCCGAGGCCGCTCAGCACGACCGGCATGTCGCCCTTTTCGACCACGGCCGTGCCGACCGGCATCGGCCCGCCGGTCTGAAACCGCCCGGTCTGGGGTGCCTGCGGCCCGGGCCGGAAGACCAGCCACAGGATCACCGCCGCGCCGATCAGCAGAAAGACCAAGTAGCGCAAGGCGCGGCGAAGCGGAGAGCGCGGGGGCGGCGGCGCGCCCGGCGGACGGCGATACTCCTCCTCGTCCAGATCGGGCAGCATCGGAGGGTGCGGTGGCGCCTCGATGCCGGGACGATCCGCACGATCGGCGCGATCCGCCCGGCGGCGGGGTGGCGCCTCCGGCGGCAGTGACAGCGGGTTCGGCTGGTCGTCCATGCGGCCTATGCCGGACACGGCAGGGCAGCGGCGGGCGGTTGCGACGCCATCGCCCCGATGTGCTTCCAGCCCATGTCCATCCCAAACCTCGCCCTTCAAGACTTTACGGAATGAGCTGCCGATCCCTCCCCGGGACATGTCGTCGCCAGGCGAGCCAAGTAAGCCGAGCCATGCAATCTGTGTGTCCCCCACGGGGAGATTGCGTCCACGCCGGCCGCGCCGCAACGACAAAACGGGCCAGCCCTGCGAAGGAGGCTCTTCCGTCCGTCTGGCGCATCGTCTCAAATGGTTGCAGTCGGGTAACAAGGTTTTGGCGATGGCGGCGAATCTACCTCTCCAAAGCGGCGGTCAGCTGGTCGTCGCGGCGTTGCGCGCGCATGGCGTCGAGATGGCGTTCAGCGTCGCCGGCGAGAGCTATCTCGAAGTGCTCGACGCGCTCTACGACGCGCCGGAGATTCGGCTGATCACCTGCCGCCAGGAAGGCGGCGCAGCCTTTATGGCCGAGGCCTATGGCAAGCTGACCGGCAATCCCGGCGTGCTCTTGGTGACCCGCGGCCCGGGCGCGTGCAACGCGTCGATTGGGGTGCACACAGCACAGCAGGATTCGACCCCGATGATCATGCTGGTCGGCCAGGTGGCGCGCCACCAGATCGACCGCGAGGCGTTCCAGGAGGTCGATTTCCGCAAGATGTACGCGCCGCTCGCAAAATGGGTGACGCAGATCGACCTGGCCGAACGCATCCCCGAGCTGATGAACCAGGCGTTTCAGGTGGCGACCTCCGGGCGGCCCGGCCCGGTGGTCGTGGCGCTGCCGGAAGACATGCTGCGCGACCAAGCTGCCGCGGCCGTGGCCGGCCCCTACCGCGCCGTCCGCGCGCATCCGGGCGCCGCCGATCTTGCCGAACTGCGC
>DATARB010000225.1:0-27999 GCA_036264375.1 Pseudolabrys sp. | reverse complement strand
CAGCATCAGCAACGTTGCCAGGATGATGATCGACTTTTCGTCGGCCCCGATCGGACCCTTGGGGTCAAGCAACGCGAAATGGTGGAGGGAAGCGATTTCGCTCAACACGATGTTTCACACACGAGTTGGCCCGGCGAGAGGTCGGACGGGAAATAGAGGACGGTTAAAAGCCGCCGCTTAGGAAGCGCTGTGCGCTTGACATAATGGGAGGTAGCGGCGCCCGGCATTGGACAAACCGTCCAATCCATAAGGATGAGACGCCTTAAGTGGAGGTTTGAAGGGGCGCGGTTTGCGCGGCGCGCGCCGAGGCGAATCGCCGCGGCGGCGCAGATATTCCGGCCGGCATCGGCCATCAAACCTTACGAAAACGTAATTATCTCAGATCGATTTTGCTGCCTTGTGCTTCCGCTTTGGCCACTTTGCCGCGTATTAGTGCAGCGCGCCGCTGATCGCGTGAGCAGCGAGACAACCGGATCGAAAATCACGCGCGCGTCTGCTCCTGCGGTGATGTCTTTGATCAGCGCGACAGTGTCCTCTTCCTGAGTGGCCATGACCCGTGCCGCGCTCGATCCCGTCACCCTGCTCGTCAATCCCGGCTCCGACCTCACACCCATCGCCTTCACGCCGGCCCGCGAAATTGACACCGGAAGGCGTTTGACGAATCTTGCCAAGGCCCGCGCCGCCAAGGGCACAGGACGGCGCGGCGCAGAGAGGACTGCATGACGCCGGTTGTCGACGCGCATCATCACATCTGGCATCGGAAGGATTTGCCTTGGCTCGACGGGCCGATGCAGCCGCGCATCTTCGGGCCTTACGAGCCGATCCGACGCGACTATCCGATCGAGGCATATCTCGCCGACCTGGCCGGCTCGGGCGTGGCGAAGTCCGTTTACGTCCAGGCCAACTGGCCCAAGGACCGCTCCGAGGACGAAGTCGCCTACTGCCAACGCGCCGCCGACGAGACCGGCTTTCCGCACGGCATCGTCGGCTATGCCGATTTTCTGGCGACCGACGTGCGGCCGCAGCTTGAGCGCCTGATCAAATATCCGAACATGCGCGGCCTGCGCATGCAGCTGCATTGGCACGAGAACCCGCAATACCGCATCGCCGCGACCGCGGACATCGTGCGCGACCCGCTGCTCCAGAAGAACATCGCGCATCTCGACGATTACGGCTGGACCTTCGATCTCCAGGTCTTCGCCGGCCAGATGAACGGCGCGGCTGAGCTCGCCGCGCGCTGCCCGAAGGTGACCTTCATCCTTCAGCACGCCGGTATGCTCGAAGACCTTTCCGCGGCTGGATGGGAGACATGGCGCAGCGGCATGCGCGGTCTCGCCGCGCAGCCCAATATCATGTGCAAGCTGTCGGCGCTCGGCACCTTCATTCATCGCAACGAGCCGGACCACATTGCCAAGATCGTGAGCGAATGCATGGCGATCTTCGGTCCGACGCGCTGCCTGTTCGGATCGAATTTTCCGATCGAGAAGCTGTGGACCCAATACGCCGACGTCGTCGCCGCCTACCGGCGGGCGTTGGAGCCGTTCGGCGAGGAGGCGGCGCGCTCCGTGCTGCACGACACGGCAACGCGCGTTTATCGGCTCGAATGACTTAGGCGGTCAGCCCTGAGCGAGGACAGGCCGATCGATATTGCGTGTTGAGCGAAAGGGCTTTTGCATCCAAGATGCAGTTCCGGCAATTTGGACCGACGGCACATGGATCAGCAAACCCCAGCGGCGGAAGACCTGCTTTTCGCGGTGAAGGGCGGCATCGGTTGGGCCACCTTCAATCGTCCGCAGGCGCGGAACGCATTCACGTTCGCGATGTACGAGCGCCTTGCGCAGATCTGCGAGCTGGCGAATGCGGATCGCGCCATCAAGGCGCTCGTCTTCCAGGGCGCCGGCGACAAGGCCTTCGCGTCGGGCACCGACATCAATCAATTCCGCGCCTTCAAGACGCCTGAAGATGCCATCGAATACGAGGCGCGCATCGACCGCGTGCTGACCACGCTGGAACAATGCCGCGTGCCGACGATTGCCGCGATCAGCGGCGCTTGTACGGGTGGGGGCGCCGGCATCGCCGCCTGTTGCGATATGCGCATCGGCACCAAGACGACAAAGATCGGCTTTCCGATCGCGCGCACGCTCGGCAATTGCCTGTCGATGTCGAACATCAGCCGGCTCACGGCTTTGGTCGGCCCGGCGCGGGTCAAGGATCTCATTTTCACCGCCCGGCTGATCGGGGCGGAGGAGGCGGCGAGCGTCGGCCTGCTCAACGAAGTCGTCGAGGACCTTCCCGCCTTACAGGCGCGCGCGGACGAGCTTTCGAAGCAGATCGCCGGCAATGCGCCGCTGACGTTGAGCGCGACCAAGCAGGCGCTCGCGCGGCTGCAAAAGAGGCTGTCGCGCGACGAGGGCGAGGATCTCATCCTCAGTTGCTACATGAGCCGCGATTTCCGCGAAGGCCTGGATGCCTTCCTGAACAAGCGCCCACCGCAGTGGACGGGCGAGTAGTTCCGCCTCACGCCACGATCAACCGTGTTTCTCGGCGGCAAGCCGCTCGGCCGCGGCGTCGAGGCTTTTCGTGATCCGGTCGAGATAAGTCCATTCCACGGAGCCGCTGGCCGCGCCGGATACGATGGTCCAGGCATCGGCGGGGGCGGGCGTTCCCGGTAGTCCGCTCTCGATCACCTGCGCACAGGCGATCAGCTCCGGCGTCAGCAGATTGCGTTTGGGCCCAAACCCGTCCATCCGCTCGCAATATTCACACATAGAGTCACCCGGAACTGCTTCGCCTGCGCCACTATGGCGGCTCGTCCATTCTGCGTCGATGGAAAAGGCAGTCAGACTTGCCGGTCCCAATAGGGCGGCGAGCCGACGTGGTCGCGCATGAAATCGACGAAGGCGCGGGTGATCTGAGAGGCTTGTGCCGTCCGCTGATAGACCAGATAAAGATGACGGGGCTCTCGCGTGAGCTCGCCGCTCCAGCCGGGCAGCAGCGGTTCCAGCGTGCCACACTTTATCTCTTCAGCCACGGCCCAGCTGCCCAGCAGCGCGATGCCGAGACCCTGTCGTGCGGCCTGGAACAAGGCTTCGGAATTGTTCGCGCCGAGCCGGCCTTTCACCAGGACGGAGCGGATTTCATTTTTCCGGCGGAAATACCAGACATTGCGCGCGGTGTAGACCGTGTGCACGAGGCAGTCGTGCTGCGCGAGATCGTCGGGCGAGGCTGGACGGCCGCGTTTTGCGAGATACTCGGGACTCGCACAGAGGACGCGGCGCGTCGTCGCCAGCTTCGCGGCGACGAAGCTCGAATCGCGCAAGTGCCCCATCCGGAACGACACGTCGATACCGGACAGCACCGGATCGACCTGCCGGTCGAATAGTCCAAAGTTGATGCTCACGTCCGGATACTGCTGGAGGAATTTCGGAATCGCCGGGCCGACATGGAGACGTCCGAACGCGACGGGCGCTCCGACGCTGAGGGTGCCGCGCGGGGTGAAGGAGGAACCGCGCGCGTCGTGTAGCGCGTTCGAGATCTCGTCGACGATTTTGATCGCACGCGGCAGAAAAGTCTGGCCGGCACTGGTCAGGCTGAGCCCGCGGGTCGTGCGCGAGATCAGCGTGACGCCGAGATGCTCCTCGAGGGCGGCGAGCTGCTTGGAGACCGCCGACGGGGTGAGGTTTTGCCCGCGTGCGGCTTCCGATAGCGATCGCAGCGAGGCGACAGAGACAAATGTCTCCATCCAACGGACAAGGTCCATATCCTGTTGTCCATTTCAGTTGTGCCGATTTGGAAAAGGAGCTTAGAGAATTATTCCAACGCGTTCCAGATGATCGCGGGTTAGTCTTGGGCGATCCGGCTCCCCAAGTCCGGAATGGAGGAGACAATGCGAACAATCCTATCGGCGCTCGCTGGCGCGCTCATCGCCATCTGCCTTGTCGTTCCCGCGGCCTTTGCGGACTCCTATCCGTCGCGGCCGATATCGCTGGTCGTGGCCTTCACGCCAGGAGGGCCGAGCGACATTCTCGCCCGCATTCTCGGGCAGAAGATGTCGGAAATCCTCGGCAAGCCGATCATCGTCGACAACCGCCCGGGCGCCGGCGGCAACGTGGCTGCCGAGTTCGTCGCGCGCTCCACTCCGGACGGCTACACGCTGCTGATGGGGAACAACAGCATTCTTGCTACGAATGCGGCTCTCTATGCGAATATCCGCTATGACGTCGCGAAAGATTTCATCCCGATCAGCCTGGTCGGCTCGCAGGCGAACATCCTCGTCGTCAATCCGAAGCTGCCGGTCAAATCGATGGCCGAGCTGATTGCGCTCGCCAAGTCGAAGCCCGGCAAACTGACTTATGCCTCGTCGGGCTATGGCGCCGCCGCCCATCTGGCGGCCGAGTTGTTCAAGCGCGACGCCGGCGTGCAGATCGAGCACATTCCCTACAAGGGCGCGGCCCCGGCCTTGCAGGACGTCGTTTCCGGCGAAGTCGACATGATGTTCGCAACGGCGGCGTCGGTTTCCGGCTTCATCAAGGCCGGCTCAGTCCGCGCGCTCGCGGTCACGACCCCGAAACGGATTGCTGCCTTCCCTGACTTGCCGACGATCGACGAACTTGGCCTCAAAGGATTCGACGCGACCACCTGGCACGGTCTCGTCGCCCCGACCGGGACGCCGCCGGACGTCCTTGCCAAGTTGAATGCGGCGGCCGTCCAGGCGCTGAAGGATCCCGAGGTGCACCAGCAACTGGAACGGCTCGGGGTCGACGTCGTCGGCAGCAGTCCGCAGGAATTCGCCGCCTACATCAAGTCCGAAACGCCCAAGTGGACGGCCGTCGTTCAAGGCCTGGGCGCCAAGCTCAATTAATTCAAAGTATGCGCGCGCACGATCTTCCATGCCCTGCACCTGACCGGACGCCGCACGCGCCGCGCACGGTGTTTCCACCCAAGGCGTGCGATACGCACGCGCATGTCTGCGGTCCGGAAAAGGTCTTCCCCTATGCGGACGAGCGTATTTATACGCCGCCCGACTCGACACTGAGGGACTATCTCGGACTGCTGAACGCGCTCGGCGTGGAGCGCGCCGTGCTCGTGCAGCCGAGCGTTTACGGCACCGACAATCGCGCCCTGCTCGACGGCCTTGCACGGATCAAGAAGGGTCTGCGCGGCGTCGCCGTCGTCGATTTCGGCATCGCGACGCACGATATCCGAGCGATGGACGAGGCGGGAGTTCGCGGCGTTCGTCTCAATGTGGTGGACCACAGCGGCGAGCGAAATGTTGTTCCGGTCGCGGACGTGCGCCGGCTGGCGGAGACGATCGCGCCCTTCGGCTGGCACATCGAGTTCCTGGTCAACCTCGATGAAGCGCCGCGCTTCGGCGCAGCCGTTGAAGGTCTCCCGGTGGATGTGGTCGTTGGCCATCTCGGCTACCCGCGCAGTGGCGCGGGATCGTGGCCAGGGACCGCAAGCTTCGATGCTTTCCTGCGCCTGTTCGAGACGGGCCGCTGCTGGGTCAAGCTCACCGGCCCTTATCGCATCTCGTCGGCTCCGGATCTGCCTTATCCCGATGTTACCCCGCTCGCGCGGCGCCTCGCGGCGGTCAATCCCGAACGGCTGGTATGGGGCACGGATTGGCCGCACGTCATGATGAAGAAGCCGATGCTGAACGACGGCGATCTCGCCGATCTGATTGCGGATTGGTTGCCCGATGCCGCCTTGCGCGAGCGCGTGCTCGTGACCAATCCGGCGTCGCTCTATCGCTTTTCAAACGATGAACGGCTGGATCACGCCGCGGCCGGCTGATGCCCGGCCGCTCACTGCCTAAGGATCGGCGGCACTCGCCGGACGGAGACAACACCCATGCGCGCCGAAGAATCGAAAAACTTCCGCCTTCTCGGACATGATCCTTCCGCGGCCTGGGGCGGCGGAAGTCTGGTCGAAGTCTGCCGCGGCTTCGCCTATGTCGGCGCCGTCGGCCAAAATGGCGGCCGCACGCACGGCTTCACGGTGCACGATGTGCGCGACCCGACCAAGCCGCGCAAGGTCTGGGAATTCAAGGCGCCGCCGGGCGTCCAGATGCACAAGCTCCGCGTCGTCGGCGATGACTTCCTCTATGTGAACTCCGAGGCGCTGAGCGGGGACGCCGGCAAGGGCGCGCGCGGCGGCTTCTACATCTTCGACATCAGCACGCCCGGCCAGCCCAAGCTCGCCAGCTTCTTCGACATGCCCGGCAGCGGCCCGCACCGCTTCGGTGTCGACAACAAACTCAAGCTCGCCTTCCTGCCGAACGACGCGCCGGGCTGGGACAGGCGCGTCGTCTGGACCTTGGATGTGTCCGATCCGTTGAAACCCGACGTGATCAGCATCTTCGGCCTGCCCTGGCAGAAGACGGACAAGGAAGGTGTCGGCAACGATCCGACGCCGGCCGAGAACTCCTGCACGCTGCATGGTCCGCCGATCGTGCGCGGCAACCGCATGTATGCCGCCTTCTGGGGCGGCGGCATGGCGGTCATCGACTGCACCGATCAGCGCGCGCTCAAGCTGATCGGCCACATCAACTGGACGCCGCCGTTTGTCGGCTCGACCCACACGGCCTGTCCGATCGGCGACCGGCCTTTTCTCGTGGTGACCGACGAGGCCCGCGCCAGGCAGAACTACTGGGACAGTCAGTTCATGTGGATCATCGACATCCGCCAGGAAGCCAACCCGATCCCGGTATCGACCTGGTTCCCGGAGCGGGAGAAGTACTTCCACCGCGAGGGCCGGTTTGGTGCCCACAATATCGTGGAGCACATTCCGTCGAGCTGCCCATGGAAGGATCTCGTGTTCATCACTTATTTCAATGCCGGCCTGCGGGCGGTCGACGTGAGCGACGTGCTGCGGCCGCGCGAGACAGGATTTTATGTTCCGGCGCGCGCGGAGGGCCAGCGCGAGATCCAGTCCAACGACATCGGAACCGATGAAAACGGCCGTCTTTACTTGATCGATCGCTGGGACGGCGGCATGCACATCGTGGAATATACGGGCTGAGCGCCTCGTAAGGTTCCCAACGGAAAGTGAACGTGATGCTTCTCGATTCGACCACGTCTGGACTGTTCCCGATTGCCCCGACGCCTTTTCATCCGGATGGCCGTCTCGACGAGGGCTCGATCGATACGTTGATCGCGCGCTATCTGGCCGCCGGTGCAACCGGCGTGACCGTGCTGGGCATCATGGGCGAAGCGCCGAAGCTCGAGCCGGATGAATCGTTGCGGATCACCGCGCGTTTCATCGACGGCATGGGCAAGCTGCCGGTGATCGTCGGCGTGTCGGCGCCGGGATTTGCCGCGATGCGCTCGCTGACGCAGGCGGTGATGGACCGCGGCGCGGCCGGCGTGATGATCGCGCCGCCGCCCTCGCTGCGCACCGATGATCAGATCACCGGCTATTACCGGCAGGCGGTGGAGGCGATCGGCACCGATGTGCCCTTCGTCATCCAGGACTACCCATTGACGCTCACGGTGCAGATGACTCCGAAGGTGATCCGCGACATCGCGCAGGAGCACGCCTCCTGCGTCATGCTCAAGCACGAGGACTGGCCGGGTCTGGAGAAGATCTCGGCGCTGCGGCGCTTCCAGAAGGAAGGCACGCTGAAGCCGCTGTCGATCTTGACCGGCAATGGCGGCCTGTTTCTGGACTTCGAGATGGAGCGCGGCGCCGATGGCGCCATGACCGGTTACGCCTTTCCGGAGATGCTCGCCGACGTGGTGGCGCTTCAAAGAAAGGGCCTCCGCGACGAGGCGCATGAACTGTTCGACGCGCATCTGCCGCTGCTGCGCTATGAGCAGCAGCAGGGCGTAGGCCTCGCCGTCCGCAAATACGTCATGATGCGGCGCGGGTTCATCGCCTCGGACGCGCAACGCAAGCCCGCCGCCGGGCTCTCAGCGGCGGCGAAGGCGGAAGTCGACTATCTGCTCGGGCGGCTGGCCCGCCGGGACGCGCGCGCTCGGCTCTAGGCGGCGGTCAGCACCACGCGCCCGCGCCGCTCCTTCGGAAAGAAGAAGAAATTGTTGGTGTAATGGCGGCCTCCCGCGCGGCCGCCATTGCTCTGCAGCACCGAAACGTCCTGGTCCGCGCGCGGATCGAAGTCATCGACGTCGAATACCTCGCGTCCGCGCAGGAAGAAGCCGTCATAGCCTTTGGCGTGGAAATAGGAGAACACCGCGGCGGTCGCGCCCTCGCGGTGCCGCTCCTCGGACTCCACCAGGAACACCGGACGGCATCGGTCGATCAGTCCATGCGCGCCTTCCAGCACATTGAGCTCGTGGCCTTCGACGTCGACCTTCACGAAGGTCACGTCCGCGTGGATGACCGAATCGAGCCGCGCCCGCGGCACCCGGCTGGCGATCACGTCCTGGCCGGCCACGGCGGCGGGCTCCAGCGACGCCAGACTATGGGTGAGGTGCGCGCCATCGCGCGGGATGCGCAATTCGGCGTAGCCGTCGCTGTCCGAGAGGGCGATCTCATGCACCACGACGTTGCGGTGTGAGGTTCGCCGCAGGATGCTGGCGACGCCACTGGACGGCTCGAACGCATGCACCATGGCGGACAGTTGTGCCAACGTGCGCGTGTAGAGACCGAGATTGGCGCCGACATCGACGGTAATGTCGCCTCGCCCGACGATGTTCTTCAGCAAAGTGAGCTCGATCTCAGCCGACTGTGCCCGGTTCATGAGCCGCCAGCGGACCCAGAGAGACGGAAACATCGCCGTCGCGGCCTGCTTCAAATGCGTTGCGATCGCAGAACGTCCAAGGGACATACGCCACAGCTCCATGAAATGCCCCGTCACGACAACGTACAGCCACAAGCATGGGTCCATCTCTTGGACATAAGTGCAATGCAGCCGCGCCTGCGCGTGGCGCGACCGCGATGAAAGCAAGGCAAAGCTGAGTCTCTTTCTTGCGCTTTCAGCGACAGCGCAGCGCTACTTGCCCCATGGGAATAGCGACGACGGAAAATCCGCCGCGTAGCGCCGGCCCGACATGGCTGGACGCGCCTCTGGACGCTGACCCGATTCGGCATCGATGGACAGCCTGTAGAGATGCCATGTCGCGTGGCCGAGGATCGGCATGACGACCGTGAGCCCAAGAAACAAGGGAATCGATCCGATCACCAGCAGTACGGCAACGATCAGGCCCCATACCGCCATCGTCCCTGGATTCTTCAGGACGGCACGGACGGACGTCGATAGCGCCACTGCGGCGCCGACATCGCGGTCGACCAGCAACGGAAACGAGAATACCCCGATCGCCAGAACGACAATGGCGAAGAGGAGCCCGACGCCGTTGCCGACGACGATGAGATTCCAGCCGGCCGGCGTGGTCAGGACGTCGCGTACGAACTGTTCGACGGACGACGGCGGCGCATAGCCGAAGTCGGCGATATAGATGGCATTGGCGACGCCAAGCCAGATCAGGAAGATCACGAACAGCAACAGGCTCAGCGCCGTAATGGCGCCGATCGACGACGAATGGAGCACTTCGAAGGCGTGGCTGATGGAAACATCCTCGCCCAGCTCGCGCCGTCGGCTCAACTCGTAGAGCCCGAGCGATGCGAAAGGCCCGACGAGCGCGAAACCCATGACGAGCGGATAGAGCAGCGGCACCGTCGAATAGCCGAAGGCCAGCCGTGCCAGCACAAGGCCGATGATCGGGTAGATCAGGCAAAGGAAGATTGCATGCGTCGGAGTCGCGTAAAAATCATCGACACCGCGGGCAAGCGCGGTCTTCAGATCGGCCAAACCGATGCTGCGGATCACGGGTCGTGTTGGGATTGCTCCTGCGCCGAGCAGGACACGCGAATGCGCCATAGCCGTTCCCTCCTGATGCCAACGCTCAGGTGGCCGCGGCGTCTTTAGAGACTAAGGGCGCGCACTTGTTTGTCTTGTCGTAAGCTTGGCTGCGAACTCTTGGTCCTTGCAAGCCGCGAGCCGCCATTACGACAACCATAGCACGAAGGCTTGGACGGGGGCTCTTCACATTTCCGAGCCCCCGTGGCCGACACGGGGAGGTTCAGCCGCCCGAGCCGGAGAAGAATTCCTTGGCCACCGTGCGCACGATGATGGTGATGTCCAGCCACAACGACCATTTCTGGATGTATTGGAGGTCGAAGTCGAGTCGGTCAATGGCCGAGGCCGGCGCCGTCGTGCTGCCGCGGAATCCGCTCACCTGCGCGAAGCCGGTGATTCCCGGACGCATATTGTGCCGTTGGAAATAGTACGGCACGAGTTCCTCATACAGCATGCCGCCGGCGAGCATGCCCGGCACATGCGGGCGTGGACCGACCAAGGACATGTCGCCCTTGAACACATTGATCAGCTGCGGAAGCTCGTCGAGACTGGTCTTGCGCAAAAAGCGGCCGATCCGGGTCACCCGCGAATCGCCATCCGTCGTCTGCTGAGTTCCGCTCTGGTCGCCGAGATGCGTGTACATGGTGCGGAACTTGAAAATCCAGAAGCGGCGATTGTGATAGCCGTAGCGCTTCTGCCGGAAGAACACCGGGCCGGCCGATGTGAGCTTGATCGCGACCGCGATGCCAATGAGTAAGGGCGCGAAAACCAGCAGGCCGAACGCGGAACCGAGGATGTCGATCGTGCGCTTCGCCGTGCGCAGCAGAAGCGAAGGTTCCCGTACGCGTGCATTGTCGAAACCGCTGCGCAATCGCGCGCTGCGCAACGCGCGGCGCGGCGGACTGAGTTTTCCAGACGGCGTCGGCAGCAATAGCGCCGCGTCGTTTTCGCGGGATCGACCGAAAGAAAGAGAGACATTGAATGCCATCAGGGCCTCCATCGCCAAGTTCGCCGCTTCGCATGGGTGCCGCGACTCGATGTGCAATCGCAGCAATTCATTCCGCATTGCACACTAACTTACCGTTTATTGTGAAAACATTGCGACGGCTCGCTTCAATTGCTTCAATTGATGTGTCGGACCGCGTGTCAATTTTGCGCTGAATTCGCGCATGTCATTTTTGCGCTGAATTGTTGGACACGATTTGCTCTGGAACTTTGCAATCGTCGATCTTCTCTTCAACCAAAGTCATGTCTTGGGCGCAGTTTAGATAAATCGTTTGACGCTTGTGCGGATAAGTGCGTCGATGACGAACGCCGTCACGCACGAACAAGACCATGCGTATGGCTTCGAATGGGTTGAAGCAGCAATTAAGATGGTCAGCGGCGAGCCGGCGCTTGGCTCGAACCCGCCGGGGAATATGTTGGCTGCGGCCCATGAGCGGCGCGTGTTCCGGGCGTCAGATCCGCAACGGACTCTTTCTCATTAATTTGCTGGCATGGGCTCTGCTGATCTTCGCGGTCAGCCGCTTCGCTTGAGCATGGCAAGCTCCGCCACAATATTCGCCAATTTTCCTGCGCAGACTGTCCTGCAGGCAACGAACACAAAAAAATCTGTTGGATGGGAGGAACCAGAGGGCGCGCAGTGCGTTCTGTCGCGTTAAGGGGAACCGCTGTGCCGTTCGGGCCGGCGGGGGGAACCCGTGTTGTGTGCAGGGACTCGGGGACGCGTATGGTTCGGCGTCAAAATATTCTGTTGCTGCTGCTGACAATCGTGCTGGCTGGCTGCAGTGCTTATGCCGGCGTTCCAACTCAAATCACCGCGGATGCCTACACCCACTACGGCAGGCCTGGCGCCATGCGTGGCGCCAATGCGCCTTACGTGCTTGGTCCCGGTGACCGGTTGCGCGTCAAAGTCTACAACGACGCCGACATGACGGGGGAATATGAGGTCAACAGCAGCGGCAACATCTCGCTGCCTCTCGTCGGCGATGTCAGAGCTTCCGGCCAGACGACGCGGCAGCTCGAGCAGATCATCGCTGGACGCATGAAAGGTCAGATCTCGCAGGATCCCAAGGTCAACGTCGAGATCTCCGCCTACGCCCCATTCTATATCTTCGGCGAAGTGCGAAAAGCGGGCGAGTATCCGTTCCGTCCCGGTCTTACTGTCGCAGACGCCGTCGCCATGGCCAGCGGCTTCACCTACCGGGCCAACGAAGACAAGATATATGTGCGCCACGCCGGCTCCCGAGATGAACGGGTCGTGCCGATCGACGTGCCCGCGCCCGTATTCCCCGGCGACAACATCCGCGTGGCGGAGCGCTACTTCTGATTCGGAAATGGTTTGGTCGCGCACAATCGTCGTGCGTATCACACGCCAGTAATCAGCGTGGTGTTGGTGTTGAGTAATGAGTGATCGCAGGCATGTCGTGCCCGAAATTTCTATTGTGCACTGCAGGAACAGAAGCGCCCGGCGCGTGTTCACAGGTTGCAGCAGGGTTCGTCGTGCATCTCACCGCACGACGTGTCCGGTGGAACGCAAGTTCCAGGCATATCCGTCGGAAACGGGAGGCGATTTCCGACGTATTGCCGCGGTCTCGCCTGGATGCAGCCAAACGAACCTTGGATATGAGCTGTGAGTCCGGGCCGCGTGGTCCAGCCTTTGGCGTCGATCAAAGGACGACCGCGAATGCGATCGGCATCGGTGAGCGTGAGGAAATGCCTTGGGCTGAGGCTGGCAGTTGTCGGCGCGGTTTTTGCTGGTTCGGTCGCGCGATCGGACGCGCAAGTGATCGCGGTGAGGAAGGATGTCGTTGTGCCGCCTTGGAACGCGCTTCAGGTCTTCGAGCCGTCGCAGTTGCGGCCGCTGGTTGATCCGGACTTCGCCGATCCGATCGAACCATCCGACACGCCCGTCAGCACGCGTACTTATCCGGAGTATGAGCCGGTCGGCATCCGCAATGGCTCGTGGATGTTCAATCCGGCGCTGACCGGCGGCGGCTTCTACGATAGCAACGTATTTTCGGCTAATACCGGCGCGCAGGGCGATGTCGCCGGTCAGATCGGGGCAGGGCTGCGCGCACATACTCTGTGGGAGCGTCATGGCCTCGATATTCAGGCCACGACGCTGAATACGACGTACAGCCATTTCAATACCCTCGATCAGACGGATTCGAGCCTCAAGGCCAACGGTCATTACGATATCGACAACACCACCACGTTCCTCGGCGGCTTTCAGGCCGCCTATCTGCACGAGGGTGTCGGTACGCTGACCTCTCCCGCCGGCGCCATCCAGCCGACGCCCTACAGCCTGTTCTCGGCCGACGGCACCCTGCGCAAGGAGTTCGGCCGCGCCAGCGTTTCTTTTGGCACGCGCGTCGACTCCTACAACTATGGTTCAGTGCTGGCGGAGAACGGAACGACGATCAACGAAAGTGCGCGCGACGGTCAGATCTACACCGCGCACGGACGATTTGATTATTCTTTTTCTGACAAGGCGCAGGTCTTCACCGCCGTCGAAGGCAATATACGCGATCTGCAAGGCACGCCGACGCTGTCGATGTCGTCAAACGGCTATCGCGTGATGAGCGGCGTCGATCTCGAGATCACGCATCTCATTACCGGCGAGTTTGCCGGCGGTTATATGGCACAACGTTTCGATGCGTCATCGATCGGCAACATCGAAGGTCCAACATACCGGGCGATGTTGACCTGGAGTCCGACCCGTTTGATCGATGTTCACTTCAACGCGGAACAAGTCGTTACCGAAACTTCGGACACCACGTCCACAGGCGTCCGCGCCAGCGCACTACAACTCGGCTTCGATTACGAGTTCCGCCGCAACATCACGCTGTCGGTGGCGACCACCTACGAGCGGGACAACTTTTACGGTCAGCCCGCCCGGCTCGACTATGTCTACGACGCGGACGTGCGGCTGAAGTATGCGCTCAGCAACATAACGTCCCTGGCGCTCTACTATCACTTCATTCGCCGTGACAGCAGCATCCCGATAGACAGCTTCGAAAAGAACATGGTTGGAATCAATGCTTCAGCCCATTTTTGACTACGATCCGAGCAAGGCGCCGGCCGAGTCCAGCTTCTCGCAGGCATCTGTGGGAACGGCGAGCCGCACGGTCGACCTGCGCGAGATGGTGCGCATCTTGCGCCGGCGGCGCTGGATCGTCATGGGCACTGTCGCGGCCTTGGTCGGCGCGGCGGCGATCTTTGTCGTCGTCTCGACACCAAGGTACACGGCGACATCGACGATGCTTATCGATCCGCACCGCAGCCAGGTGGCCGACACCAGCGATCAGGCGCCGCAGCCGTCGAACTTCGGCACCGATGACGCCATGATCGAGAGCCAGGTGCTCTTGATTCAGTCGGTTTCCGTGCTGGGGCGCGTCGTCGACAAGCTCAATTTGACGAAAGATCCGGAGTTCGGGCCGCATCCGACTCTGCTCGACCCGATCAAGCATTTCTTCGCCATGTTCAAGAGCGCGCCCGCGAGCCACCGGAGCCCCGAGGAGATCGCCCGCGCGGTGACCATCGATGACGTTTCGCAGAAGCTGAAGGTGACCCGCGAAGGCACAACCTTCGTCATCGACATCGATGTGAGCTCGGAGAGTCCGGAGAAGGCGGCGGCAATCTCGAACGGAATAGCCGATGCCTATTTCGACGAGCAGGTGCAGAGTAAATACAACACCAACAAGATCGCGGCCTCCTGGCTCAATCGGCAGATCGACGACCTACGCTCCCGCGTGCAGGCCTCCGATCGCGAGGTCGAGGAATTCCGCGCTGCCAACAATCTGATCACGACGCAGGGCCAGACGGTCAACGATCAGCAGCTCACGGACCTGAACAACAAGCTGATCGACGCGCACGTGCAGACCGCCGAAGCGAAGGCCCGGTTTGACCAGGTCCAGAATATCGCGGCGACCCACTCCGATCCCGGCACGCTGGATCAGGCGCTGGCGTCCGACGTGATCAAGCAGCTTCGCACGCAATATGCCGACGTTGCCAAGACCCTTGCCGATGCCCAGAGCAAATATGGACCGCAGCATCCGCTGGTGGTTAACGCCCGTGCGCAGCTCAGGGAGACGCAGACCCTGATCAACCAGGAGGTGCAGCGCATCCTCGACAATACGCGTGAGGCGTATCGCGTGGCGCAGTCCCGCGAGCAGGCGCTGCGCAGCAGCCTCGACCAGCTCCAGTCGGCGTCTACTAATATGAGTAAGGCGCAGGTGCGCCTTCGCGAATTACAGCGCGAGGCGGATGCCAACCGCACGCTGTATGAGTCCTTCCTTGCCCGCTACAAGCAGACCACGGCCCAGGAAAGTCTCGAGCTTCCCGATTCGCGCATCGTGGCGCGCGCCGAGGTGCCGATCTCGCCGTCGTTCCCGAAGACGATGATCATTTTGGCGCTGGCTGTCCTGGTCGGCTCCGGGCTGGGCGCGCTGGTGGCCTTCATCGTCGATTTCCTCGATCGCCGCGTAAAGTCGCTGCGTCAGGCGGAGGAGGTCACCAATCTGCCGACGCTGGCCGCCATTCCGCTGGTCGGCACGCGCGAACTGGCGCATCGCGCCAATCGCGGCCGCGAGGCGCTCGGCGAGTACGATCCGAAGACCACCGGCATGCTGCCGGCCATGATGCAGCCGCCGCTGATGCGATATGCGCTGGACGAGCCGACCTCGCTGTTCGCCGAAGCGGTGCGCGCCGTGCGGCTGGCGATCCAGCGGTCGGGCCGCAGCGACCCGGTCCGGACGGTGATGGTGTCGTCGTCGATCGATGGCGAGGGCAAGTCGACGCTGTCGGTCAACCTCGCTCTGTCTCTCGCTGCCGTCGGCATGCGGACCGTTCTCGTGGACGGCGATCTGCGCAATCCCGAACTGACGCGCTCGCTTGCCCCGCAGGCCAAGCACGGGCTGGTCGACGTGGCGGCCGGCCATGTGCCGTTGCAGCAGGCCCTGCTTCATGACCGGCCGACAGGTCTTGCGTTCCTCCCCACCCCGCCGCGCCGAAAAGGTGGCTTCATCAACGAGTTCGTCTTCTCGGAGTCGATGAGCAATCTGCTCGAACATCTGCGCAATCAGTTCGACTTTGTCGTGATCGATTCACCGCCGCTTGTGCCGCTCGTCGATGCGCGCGCGCTGGGCGAACTGGCCGACCGCATCGTGCTGGCGATCCGTTGGGATGCGACCCCGCAGGAGGTCGTCGGACAGGCGCTCGAATCGCTCGGGCCGGCCTATGAACGCGTGCTCGGAACGGTGCTTACGCGCGTCGATCTGCGCCAGCTTCGGTTCTATGACTATTACCGGAGCTCGCACTACATTCAGCCTTATTCCTATCTCGGCCAGCCGCGGGCAGAGGTTCTTCCGTGATGGGAGGCGATCAGCGCCGCCCTTCTTTCAAATCTATGTCGGGGGATCAAGCCGATCGCATGCGGGTGCCACAATCGCGGCCGCCGCGCCTGCGCGAGGGCATGTCGATCGAATGGGCCGTCGTCGGCATGATGGCGATGGCCATTCTGGCGATTGGCACCATTTCCCCCCCGCTGCTTATGACGCTGCATGTGAATTATGCGGCTACGGGCGGCAACATCTTGGAAAAGATGCACCCGGCGACCTATTTCGCCGTCCTTGCCTTCATGCTGATGCTGTTGCGCGGCGGTGATCCGATTGGCGAGTTCAGTCGCATCGTGGGCTCGACAAAGCTGCTACTCATTTATTTCTTCGCTTGCGTGCTCATTGTGTTCCAAAGCGTGGCGCTTAAGCGGCCCTTTACAGGCGTTGTCGACGCGTTCTTCCTCCCGGCGCTGCTCTGTCTCATCATCTGGAACCTGACGCCGGCGCAGAGGCGGCCGCTGGTCTGGGTCGTCCATTTCGTCATTTGGCTCAACATCTTGCTGGGCTTTTACGAATTTATCTCCAAGCGACGTCTGGTGCCGATTACCCTCGCCAATAATGTCGTCGTCACTGGTGACTGGCGCTCCACTGCATTGCTGGTCCTTCCGCTCGTGGCGGCCGGTGTCGTGGCCATGTACATCATGACGCTCCTGCTGAAGCCGCGGACGCAGGCTCCGCCACTTTATGCCTTGCCGCTGCTGGCTGTTGCCATGGCCTCACTGATGGTCTTCGGTGGCCGCACGGCCCTCGTGTTCACGCTCATCGTGCTTGCCGGCGTCGTCGTCGTCAATCTCGCGCGGCTGGTGCGCGGCGACCGCGTCGGCATGATGACAGTCATCGTGGCGACATGCTTTGTCATGCTGGTGGCCGCGGCGATCCCGATCCTTTTCGGGACGGGCATGTTCGACAAGATGATCGACCGTTTTTCCTCCGACAACGGCAGCGCCGGCGCGCGGCTTGCCGGCATCCATCTCCTGTCGCTGATCGACTGGAGGGAAATCCTGTTCGGCACGACGCCGGCCCGGTCCAACGCCCTGCAATCCATGATGGGTCTGGACTACGGCATCGAGAACTTCTGGATCGCCAGCATTGTGCAGTATGGCCTGATTGTGACTACTCTGATCACAATCGGGCTTGCGTTCTTCGTCGGTGAAATTCTCAAGCGTGCGGCGCCGGGGGCACGCGTTGCCGTGCTGTTCCTCGTCATCGTCGCGGCAAGTTCGGTCAGCTTTTCGTCGAAAAACATCATCCTGGCCGCGTACGTCGTGCTCATCGTCCTGATGTTGCCGCGCGAGAGCGCCCAGCCGCGGATGGTGCGCGCGCCGCTTCCTCCGCGCGGAGGCAGACGGTTTGCCTACGCGCCGGCGATGCGCTGAAGGCGGTTCATTGCATGCGCGTTTATGTCGATCACACCCATCTCTGGCACCACGTGACCGGGCTCGAGCGAATCACGCTCCAGCTCTTCTCGCGCGAGGCGCTGGCGCCGCTCGATGCGGTGCCGATCACGGCCAGCGGCATGCGCAACATGGTGCTGGCGCAGACATTCGGGCTTCCAGCCCATCTCGCCGGCTCGCCGTCGTCACTCCTGCTCTGCCCGGGGTTCCCGCCGACGCCGCTGCTGCAGGCCTTCGCCAGCCGCGTCATACCTTACATCCACGATGTCTTCCTGATCTCGCGCCGCGCGGACTTGAATTGGCGTGCCAAGCTGTATTCGGCGTGGCCTTTCAGCCTGGCGGTGCGCCGCCTGCCGCGGTTCTTCGTCAACTCGGGTGACACCGCGACCAAGCTTAGACAGTTCTGCCGCGACGACGCGGAGATCACCTTCTATCGGCCGGTTATCCCGAATAATTTCAAGTTGAGCGTGGGTGATCGCGCGACACGTCCGGCGGCGCCCGTTGGCCCGAGGCTTGTCGCGCTCGGCACTGTTGAGCCACGCAAGAATATGCGGGCCGCGGCCGCGGTTCTGGGCGCGCTGCGCGCGCAGGGATATCCAAATGCGACGCTCGAGGTGATCGGCCGGCGTGGCTGGGGCGACGATTGGGACGCGCTTTCAGCGACGCCCGGCGTCATTCTGCACGGCTTCCAGCCCGACAACGACGTTACCGCGATCCTCGCGCGCGCCGACATTCTCATCTGCACATCGCATGAAGAAGGCCTGGGCTTGCCGCTGCTCGAAGCGCAATATGCCGGCCTTCCCGTTGTCGCGCCCGATCAGCCGGTGTTTCGCGAGGTGCTTGACCGCTCCGGCGTCTTCATCGACACGCGCGATCCGCGCTCGGCCGCGGGCGCCATCGCCGGGCTCATCGGCGGAGAGGCTTGGCGCGCGGGCTATGTCGGCCTCGCCGAGGGTAACCTACGGCGCTGGAACGATCAGGCGGCGGCCGACCACAGCAACGTCATCGATCTCTTGATGCGGCTCGGCCGCTCCGGCCGCGATGCGGCAGAGCAGGCGCGCATGGCAGGGTAGGTGGCGTTCATGGGGAGGGTCGATTCCGCCAATGCTGATTCGCGGCGCGCAGCCGACGGCGAAGTGTCGTCGCCGCATCTCGACGCGCTGCGCATTCTGGCGTCGGTCGGCATCGTCATTCTTCACTACGCGAACTACATCGAGGATACGGCCGCCGGCCGCTTCGTTTACACGTACACGCAGCACTTCAACCTTTTCGTCGATCTGTTCTTCACCATCTCCGGCTTTGTCATCGCCAGCCAATACATCGGGCGTGTCGGCAATGGAGGTTCGATTCGACGATTCCTCTGGCGGCGGCTGGCGCGCATCTATCCGTTGCACATCGCGACGCTCGCGTTCTATGTGCTGATCGCCGCGCTGTTGCATCTCGGCCTCGTGCACGTGACAAACGCGGCGCGCTATCCGTTCTCGGATATCCCCGCGCAAATCTTTCTGCTGCACGCGTTTGACGGCCAGCGCCTCACCTTCAACTTCCCAAGTTGGTCGCTGTCGGCGGAGATGTTCTGCTACCTGCTGTTTCCGCTCGTCGCCTTCATCGGGCTGCGGCGGCCGAAGCTGGTTATTGCCCTGGCCGTCGCGGCCGCGCTGGGCAACACACTCTTTGTCCATCTGTGGGGCACATCACCTTGGCCCAATTGGATCAATCAGGGTGGCGAGTTTCGCGCGCTGCCGGCCTTCTTCCTCGGTGTGGCGCTCTGCCTGTTCCGTGACTGGATCGCCCGCGTGCCGCTCGGTGTGATTCTGCTGCCCGCGTTTCTACTGTTTATCGTCGCCGGCTGGGCTTTTCCGCTCATGACGTCGCTCGGCTTGGTCTATCTGATCGCCATTGCCGCCGTTCACTGCGACGTCGCGAAGGTGACGACGCCTTTGGCGCGGGTCGGGCTCGGCCGCTGGGCCTATCTCACTTATTCGATCTACCTTCTGCACATGCCGGTCGCGACCTTCGTCGTCACCGTGGTCGGACGCTTTCTGCCGCACCACGCGGGCGTGCCGCTCGCTTCGGTGCTCGTGGCGATGGTCGTTCTCGTTTTCCTCAGCATGGCCTCGTTCCGCCTTTTCGAGGATCCGGTGCGGCGGTGGCTGAACGCCGCCTTCGATCGTCGTAGCGGTCTTCGGCCCTCAGCGGCAACGATGCTCGACCGAGCCCCGAGGAGGGTGTCGTGACCGTTGCCGAAGGCGTCGCCGGCTACACAAGCGCCACCCGCTCCCGCGCACGCACGCGAACGCGCGATGGCATGATCGACACCATGCGCGGCGTTGCGATCCTGATGGTCATCGGCATCCATTCGCTGCCGAGGATCGAAGGCTCGGCTTTGGTGACGGCAGTGGACGCGGTCCTGCGGCCCTGCGTTCCGGTGTTTCTCTTCGCCTCCGGCTATCTGACCGCGCAAAGCGGAACAATTCCACTGGCCAAGCGCATCGTACGCACGCTGGTGCCCTACACGATCGCCTTCGCCGCGGCCTACGCATTCATGGCGCTGACCAATCCGCAGATGGACCAGCGCCTGGTGGTCACGGCGGTGCGCTACGTCCTCGCTTACGTGTTCGTCTACTACTACGTGTTCGTCTATGTGGGCTGCACGCTGCTATTATGGCTCGTCTTCGCCGCGGCAGGCCGAGAGAAAGTGACACGCCAGCCACGCCTGCTCGCGCTGCTGTCGTTGTCGATCGTGGCCGGCCTGTTGGTCGGCGCTTATCTCGATCCGCTGCTGGCGCGCCTCCACGTCAACGACGCCGTCATCGAAGAAGTGCGGATGCGCGACGTGCCGTTCTGGTTTGCATTCGCCGCGGCCGGAGCCCTCGTCGGCCTCACGCGCGCGCAATCTGTATTGCGCGATCTGCGCTTTCCGCTCGCGGTTGGCGCGGTCCTTGCCTACGCCGCCTATGCGCTGATCCGCATTGTGCAGATCGGCGACGCGGCCGACTACGATTCGATTGCGTTTTTTCTGTACTCGCTGCTGTTCTGTCTGGCGATGCTCGGCTTTGCGTGGAACTGGCAGGCCATCGCTACGCTCGGTTCGGCAAGCTACTTCATCTATCTCTGGCACATCTTCGTCGTCATGGCGCTGCGCGCGGTACCCGCCTTGCATCCGCACCCGCTCGCATCGTTCCTGACCGAATACATCGCAGCCTTACTTGTGACGGCTTCGCTCGCGATTCTGATCCGGCAAGCCGCGCCACAGCGCGTCGCCCAATGGCTCGGTGTCTGAACCATGCTTTTCCGCAACACCCTGCTTTATCTGCCGGCGCAGATCATCGGCCCGCTGTTCCAGCTCGTCTCGGTCGTGGTGTGGACACACGTCGCCAGCGAAGCGAGTCTGGGCGCGATCACCTTGGTCACCGCGACGCACGAACTGCTTCAGACTGTCTTTCTCGTCTGGTGGTCGCAATATGCGCTGCGCTTCTTCGGCGGCTTTCAGGACGAGGAGCAGGCCGACCGCTTCTATCGCACCGAGAATGCGGTTCTGCTTCTCTCGGTCGCGGTCCAGAGCGTGGTTGTGCTCGCCATCCTGCGGTCCGTGATCGCGCCAGACGCCGGCATCGGCATGGCGGTGGCCGTGGTCGGTTACGTGGTGAGCCGCACCTACAACCTCTATCTCGCCGAGCGCGCCCGTGTGCGCCATGAGATCGTCGTCTATTCGCTGCAGCAACTCACGGGCCCAGTGGTCGGCTTCTTTCTGGGGTTGTTTTTCATCCGTATGTTTGGCCCGGATCCGGAGTGGCCCGTTGCCGGCTTCGCCATCGCGCAGTTTGTCGCGCTGGCGGCGGCGCTGCCGCTGACCCGCTTCAGTTGGAAGGTTGGGCCGCTCGATCGCACCATCATGAAACAGGCGATCCAATATGGCGTGCCGCTGGTGATCGGCGGCGGCCTGAGTTGGATCGGCATCAATGCGTCGCGCTTCATCGTCAGCGACATGATGGGGCTGAGCGCGGCCGGTCTGTTCGCGGTCGGATATGGTCTGGGTTATCGCGCTTCAACCGTCGCCGCGATGATGGTCACTGCGAGCGCGTTCCCCATCGCCGTGCGCACGATGGAACTACACGGCCGCGGCCCGGCGCTCCAGCAGCTTGCAGAGAACGGCGCACTGCTCGCCGCGATCCTGCTGCCGAGCATCGCCGGCGTCTACATGCTGCGCGACGAGATCGTGCATCTCTTGATCGCGCCGGCGTTCCAGACTGCGACGCTGACCATCCTGCCTTTGGCGACTCTGGCCGGCGCCATCCGGAACTTTCGCGCGCATTTCGCGGATCAGGTCTTCCTGTTATGCAAGCGGACACGGCCGATGATGATCGTCAGCGGCATCGAAGCCGCGCTCACCGTCGGCATCAGCATCGTCTGCATCTCAAAGTGGGGGCTGGGCGGTGCGGTCATCGCCAGCACCATCGCCGCCTCGGTTGCCGCCGCGATCTCGTTCGGCGTTGGTGTCGGGTTCTTCGGCTTGCGGCCGCCGATCGGGCATCTCGCCAGAATCGCATTGGCGACGCTGGCAATGGTGCTTGTGCTGCACGCCGTGGCGAAGAGCGGCACAACCGTGTCATTGGTTGTGCACGTCTCGCTCGGTGCGGCGGTCTACTGTCTTGTGCTGGCCGCCTGTTATGCGCCGACGCTGCGGAGAATGTTTCTCCGCCGCGCCAAATCACCGGCTCCTGCGGAGGTCTAACCTCGCTTCTGCTCGAAAGCTTCGGCGATCGTGTGCCACAATGGCTTGCGCTGATATTCGGCATCGTAGGGCAATGGACGCGGAGCGCGCGTGCTACCCGGATGCCGCTGCTTCCAGACGTCGTTATAGAACGAGTATTTGTCGGCGAGCTCCCAACAGATGACCATTTTCACCGCGGGGACGCTCAGCACGTTCGAAAGGAAGTTTTTGGCTACCTGCGCGACCTGTTCATCGCGCGTCTTGACGTCGTCCGCGAAAGTATCGTCGCGGACGTCGAATTCGGTGATGTATATGTCGACGCCATAACCTGCGAGGGTATGCAGGAAGTCGCGGAACTTGGCCGGATCGTGCGGATATTGCGGCTGCAAGTGTCCTTGCAGCCCGACAGCGTCGAGTTTGACACCGGCGTTCTTCAGATCTGACACAAGTTTGAGCAGACCCTGCCGTACGGCAAGCCCGACCGGATCGTCGCGCTCGGTCTGCGCTTCATTGAGCACAAGCTTTGTGCGCGGGTCTGCCTGTTGCGCGCGCAGGAAGGCGCGGCGCACGTAATCGGGACCGAAGGCATCATACCAAGGTCCAACACGGAACCCGCCCGGCGCTTTGTGTCCGGGCCAGAACGGCTCGTTCACGACGTCCCATGACTGCAGTTTGCCGGCGTAATGCGCCATGACCTCCTCGATATAGGCCTCCATATAGCCGCGGCGCTGATCGGTGCTCATCGATTTGATCCAGGCCGGTACCCATTCGTTCCAAACCAGACAATGACCGCGCATCGGGATCTTGTTGGTGTTGCAGAACGCGAGCAACTGATCGGCGGGCTGGAAATTCTTTAGCCCCGGCTGCCGCGCGACCGTGCTCATTTTCAGGGCAATGTCGGTCGTGATGATTTTCGTTTGTGTTTTATAAAGGTCGCCGTACCGCGCATCCGTGAAGATCACAGGTCCAGCCGCCGCGCCAAAGACATATCCGCTCGCTGCGGCCGTCGCGGCGAGACTCGTCGGCTCGGCGCCGAACACAAATCCGCTTTGTGTTGCAGCAATGCCGCCGGCGAGTGTTCCCAACACTTGGCGCCGCGAAAGCTCGCCGAATATATTTGTCAATTTTGTCACTCCCGATTTTATGAGCACACTGCCATTGTTGCGTCGCAATATCGCGATTTGATGGCGATGACAGCACGCATTGCTGTTCCGTTCATGAGCGTAGGGAACTCATGGATGGTCGTTCACGCGGGGGGTACTCGTGAATCGAAGCGAGAGGGGGAGTGGTTGTTCCAACTCGGCCACCATTGGCCTCGAAGAGGATGCCACGCATGTCGGAAACAAGCGCCGGGTTGCGCGAGTTTCGCGTCGATGGAGTTTCGATCAATCTGCTCTCGATGCCTCAGGCCATCTCGTCCATCGTGTCCACCGCTAAGGGCGGCCACGGTTTCTCTGTCTTCACGTTGAATCTCGATCACTGCGCCAAGCTCCGCGCTGATTCGAAGTTCGCGCAGGCTTATCACCGGGCGAGTTTCGTCACCGCCGACGGCTTCCCGATCGTGCTGCTCGGGCGGCTGCACGGAATTCCTGTGCAGCGTACGGCTGGCTCCGATATGCTGGAGCCGTTGTGCGCCGAAGCCGCGCGCTCCCGCTTGCCGATCTTCCTGCTCGGACCGAATACGGCGGTGATCAACAGTGCGGCCGCCCATCTGCGCGAACGCCACGAAAGTCTCGAGATCGCCGGCACCTATGCGCCGGGGCTGAATTTCAGTCCAGAGTCGCTCGATGCCGATATCGCGATCGAACATATCCGAAAGTCGGGTGCCCGCATCTGCTTCCTGGCGATCGGCGCCCCGCGGCAGGAGATCTTCGCCGCGCGCTGTTTGGATCGTTTGCCCGGCGTGGGCTTCGTCTGTGTCGGCGCGGCGCTCGACTTCATCGCCGGCACGCAAGCGCGCGCGCCCGGCTTCTTCCAGCGTCATGGCCTTGAGTGGATGTGGCGGCTGGCGAGCAATCCGCAGCGGCTGGCGATGCGCTATCTGCGCTCGGCGCTCGCCGTCCCGCGGCTGCTGGCCGATGCGATTCCGCAGGCCATTTCCGCACGCACGGGGCGCACATCATGAATGCGATGACTGGCATCAACACCGGTCGTGTAGGCGCGACGTACAACATCGCTCTGCTGCACCCGTTCGACGTTCGCGGCACCAAGATCGGCGGGCTCGAGACCTATATCCGCGACTTCATCACCTTTTGCCCGGAGAACACCCGCGTTCTGTTCGTCGGCGTCGATGCCGTCGGCGACATGGAGCTCGGAAAAATCACGGAAGTCACGTTCCGCGGCCGCACCTTCGACTTTCTGCCAATCCTGCACTATCCGGACGTGCAGGCGCGCGAGGCTGCGCGTAGAATTAAAGACTCGATCACGTTCCAGTTTTTCACCGGGCTCCTTCGCCATTTCCCGGCGGTGGCACGCGCCCTGCGTCAACGGCAATGCTCGATCGACCTTAGGCGTGTCGAATTCGCCTGGCTTCCCGTCGTCCTGCGGCTGCCCTTCATTCAGATGTTGCACGGCGAGGGCGTGCCGAACCTGGCGATGGATTCGCTGCTCAAGCGCTACCGTTTCGTGCACCAACTGAACGAACGCTTCGCAGTCGGCGCCTGCCGCAAGTTCCTGTGCGTCAATCCGATGATCACGGAGCGCTTGCGCGAGACCTATCCCCGCCAGGCCGGCAAGATCGACACGCTGTGGACCTGGGTGAACACGAACATCTTCCGGCCGCAGCCGTTCCCGGTGCTGGATGGGCCGTTCCGCATCATCTTTGTCGGCCGTCTCGACGAGTTCAAGGTGCCGCGCCTGATGTTCAAGACCATCGCCCGCCTGCGTCAGGCTCTTGGTGAGGGCGGCGTCGAGTTTCATTACATCGGCACCAGCGATCCGCACCGCTTCGTCGAGTTCAAGGCGATCGAGGACATCACGGTGCGTCACGGCTTCAAGGATGCCAAAGGCGTGGCCGAGACGGTGGCCGGTACCCATGCCGGCATCCTGACGTCAGAGTTCGAAGGCATGCCGCGGTGTGTCCTGGAGACGCTCGCGATCGGCCGCCCGGTGGCCGCCGTTCACCTTCCGCAGCTCGAGGCGGTGATCGACGACGGCGAAAGCGGCTATCTCATCGCGCGCGACGCCTCGGAGGATGTCATGGCCGATGCGCTGGCGCAGCGGTTCGTCGATCTCCGCAACGGAATTGCCGACGGCCGTATCGATCCGATCTCGGTCGCCGCGCACATCAACACCTTCACGCCCGACCACCAGCTCGCGCGGGTGTACCGCTTCCACCACGAGATTCAGCGTGGCGACGCGCCCCGCGCCGGGCAGACCAGCGCCCTCAGCGACGGAGTGACGCCGTGAAGATCCTCCTCCTCACCAGCGAATTCACCCCGGTCAACGGCGGCATTGCGACCTACGCGCGGGAGATCGCCCACGCGGCGACGCGCCTCGGCGGCGAAGTCACGGTCTACGCGCCGGACTACGGCGCTCCGACTTATGCCGAGGATCGGCGCCTGCCCTTCGAGGTCCGCCGTTTCAGCGGCGGCTTGCATTCGCGGCGGGACATGCCGGCTAAGATCTCGCTGGTTCGCCGGATCATCGGCGAGCAGGACTACGACGTCGTGCACGCCGCCGACTGGCCATTCTTTATTCCCTTGGCGTTGTCGCGTGGGCGTACCGGCGCCCGGCTGGTCGTGACCGTACACGGCACCGAGATCAACGAGACGCAACGGCCGCAAAAGCGCCTCGCCATCAAGCTCGCCGGCGTGTTCGGCACGCGCACGGAAATCGCCGCCAACAGCGCCTATACGCATGCGCTGTTCCGCGACCGTTTCAACGTGCCGGCGGAGCGGGTGCGCACGGTGCATCTCGGCGTGTCCGAGTTCTGGTTCGGCCCGCGCGCGCCGCGCGCGGCGATCCGTGCCGGCTTGGGCCTTGCGCCGGAGACGATCACGATGGTCACCGTGGCGCGCCTGACTCGCCGCAAGGGGCATCTCACCACAGTGGCCGCGATGGCCGCGTTGCCAAAGTCCGTGCGTGAACGGCTATGCTGGCTCGTCATCGGGCCGGACGGCGAATCCGAATACGTCGAGGAGTTCAAGGCAGCCATTGCCGCTTCGGGCTGCGACATTCGTCTGCTCGGCGCGCTGCCATCGCAACAGATCCGCGACATCTACGGCGCCTGCGATTTCTTCTGCCTGACGGGCAACTGGGATTCATCCGGCCGGGTGGAAGGCTTCGGCCTCGTCTATCTCGAGGCCGCGGCGGCGGGCCTGCCGAGCGTGGCGACCGCGGTCGGCGGCGTCGCCGATGCGGTGCTGCCGAACGAGACCGGGCTGATGGTCGAACCGTCGCCGCTGCCCGTAGGCGCGGCTATCGCCGAGCTGGTTAATGACGTGTTCAAACGCGTGTCGCTCGGCAAACGCGCCTGGACGCGGGCGCGCAACATGAGCTGGGAGCGGTGTGCCGCCGGCACTTATTATCTGCCGCTGGCGCGCGAGCACTACGTGCCGCACGAGCTTGACCTCACAAAGGAGGGCGGTGCGGCTGACGAGACCCTGAAATCCAACGCTTGGATGCAGAGGCTCTGATGAAGTGGCTGGCGGCATTGCTGCTGGTGTTCTTTGCCGGCAATGCCGCGCACGCGGATAGCTGCTCGCGCAGCCTCGACTACATCCTCAACGATCTCGCCGGCGAGCTGCCGGAGCCGGGGACGGCCTATCAGAGTCTGCTCAACGTCTGCCTCAAGACCCTCGACCTGAACAACGTGAAGGACGCCTATGTCCTGAAGGACGGCGGCATCGCCGTCCTGCCGAAGAGCAACAGCCTCATCGCCACAGCCGGGACGCTCGCCGACTTCTGCCGGCAAAATCCGAGGGCGACTTTACGCTTCATTACCCCGCGCGAGGCGCGGAAGGGCCTGACGACCGGACTTGTCGTGCTGATGTCGTCGCAGGACGCCGACCCCTGTGAGAAGATTCTTGGCCAGTAGTAGCCTCATTATCCGGCATTAGCCTTAATATAAAGACAGCAAGCCTGCGGCGCAGGCTGGGACGCGCGCTCGATCGCAAAGACTCTTGGTCTAGATTAGTATCCTGAAATATTCGTGCAGCGAAACATTTTACCAAAATGATATTTATCGGCGCTCATTAACCAGACTGCAATTGCACAACGCTGAAGGTTATGGCGCCGAAATTTCAATTCACTGCGCCTCGTCGTTAATCCATCAGCAGCACGAGTTACCAGTACCATGAGTGAACCGACCGTCGATTCGTCGCCCTTGGGTGCAGATCAAGCCAACCAATCCGCTGCGTTCCCGGCGCAACTCATCAGCTTCGCCATCGGCGACGATCAGTACGGCGTCGACATCATGGCGGTGCGCGAGATCAAGGGCTGGACCGAGATCACGCCTTTGCCGCGCCAAGCGGAATATGTGCGCGGCGTGCTCAACCTGCGCGGCGTCATCGTTCCGATCGTCGATCTGCGCTGCCGGTTCGGCCAGGGCCTGACCAAGGCGACGCCGCTCCATATCGTCATCATCGTGCAGATCGCGTCCAAGCCGATCGGCCTCCTTGCCGACCGCGTGCTCGACATCGTTTCGCTCGACGAGACGCAGATCAAGCCGGT
>DATARB010000177.1:0-2872 GCA_036264375.1 Pseudolabrys sp. | reverse complement strand
TTGCGCCCCATCCCAATTTTGCCAAATGGCACAAGCTTTTTCCGACATCGGCCTGGATGCGCAGCCACGCGCCGCGCAACATCCCGCGCTTCGCCTATGAATACGGCGACACCGGCGCCGGCAACGACACCGGCATCGCGCACAACTGGGCCGCCTTCGACGCGGTGAAAGTCGTGCCGCGCTACGGCGTCATCAACAAGCTGCCGCCGACCGATGTCACGCTGTTCGGCCAGCGCTACGCGGCGCCGATCGGCATCGCGCCGATGGGCGGGCCGTCCCTGGTCTGGCCGGGCGCAGACCTGCTGATGGCCAAGGCCGCGCAGCGCGCCCGCGTGCCCTATACGCTCAGCGTTGCCGGCGGCGCGTCGGTCGAGCAGGCGGCGGAAGCCGCGCCGGATGTGTTCTGGCTGCAGCTTTATCGCTTCTGGCACGAGGACCATAAGATCGGCTTCGATCTCGTGCGCCGCGCGCAGGCGGTCGGCGCCAAGACGCTGACGCTCACGCTCGACGTACCGGTGCGCACCACGCGCTCGCGCGAAACCTATGCCGGCCTGGCGCATGAATTCCGCCCGAACGCGCGCATGATCTACGAAATGATGGTGCGCCCGAAATGGCTGATGGCGATGCTGCGCAACGGGATGCCGCGCTTCGCGACCATCGCCGACTACGCGCCGAAGGGCGCCAGCACCAACGAGATCATCGCCTTCGCGCGCACGCGCATGGGCGGCGCATTCTCCTGGGAAGAGGTTGCGCGCTATCGCGACAAGTGGAAAGGCCCGATGCTGCTCAAGGGCCTGTTGCATCCGGCCGACGCCGAGAAGGCGGTCACGCTCGGCGTCGACGGCATCTGGGTGTCGAACCACGGCGGCCGCCAGATCGAGGCGGTGGTGCCCTCGATCGATGCGCTGCCGGCGATCGTCGCCGCCGTCGGCAAGAAGGCGACCATCGTGCTCGACAGCGGCGTGCGCAGCGGCCAGGACGTCATGCGCGCGCTGGCGCTCGGCGCCGACGCGGCCTTCGCCGGCAAGTCGTTCCTGTGGGCGGTCGGCGCTTTGGGCGACGAGGGCCCGGCGCAACTGATCGATCTCTACATCGACGAACTCCGCGCCTCGCTCGGCCAGATCGGCGCGACCTCGCCCGACGAGGCGCGCGACGCCAAGGTGCTGCATCCCGGGAAAATTGAGTTTTGATCGTCATTCCGGGACGCCACGAAGCGGAGCACCTATCATTTGTCATGGCCGGGCTCGTCCCGGCCGTCTCGCTTAGCGGGCGCGGCTGTTCCTTCCTGAGCGGGGTCACCGGGACAAGCCCGGTGACGACAAGAGTAGGGGTTACGCCTCAATGGAGGTAGAGAACAACTCTCCCTTGCGCCTTCTGCAGTAGCCTTATCCTCCAATCGCCGTTAGACAGGGAATGGCTTTCCGGGAGCTTGCCCGATGTCGGCGATCGCCGAACAGGTTCCACACGTCTCCGACGACAGCCTCGCGCGGCGCAATGCGCTGGTGCTGGCGGTCGCGCAGGCGCTGGCCGGCGGCAACAATACCGTCATCGTCTCCACCGCCGGTATCGTCGGGGCTATGCTCGCGCCGGACAAGGGCCTGGCGACGCTGCCCGTCACCGGCATGGTCATGGGCATGTGGCTTGGCACGCTGCCGCTCGGCTTTCTCGCCCGCTATTTCGGTCGCCGCTTCGCGCTGCAGACCGGCTCACTGTTTGGCATCCTCTCCGGCCTTATCTCCTACTCGGCGGTGATGCACGGCCAGTTCTGGCTGCTCGTCTTCGGGACCTTCTGCGGCGGCCTCTATGCCGCGGCGCATCAATCGTACCGCTTCGCCGCGGCGGATACCGCGAGCGAAGCGTTCCGCGCCAAGGCTGTCTCCTTCGTGCTCGCCGGCGGCATGTTCGCCGCGCTGATCGGGCCGCAGCTCGTCATCGCCACCAAGGATCTGCTGCCGCCGCACCTCTTTGCCGCCAGCTATCTCGGCCAGTCGGCCTGCGCGTTGCTCGCCGCCGTCGTGCTGCACTTCGTCAAGATCCCGCCGCTCGCGGTGCGTCATCACGAGCCTGCGCGGCCGCTGCTGGAGATCGTGCGCGGGCCGCGCTTCCTCGTCGCCGTGGCCTGCGGCATGGCGGCCTACGGCATGATGAACCTTGTGATGACCTCGGCCCCACTGGCCATGGTCGGCTGCGGCCACTCCGTCACCGACGCCATGCTTGGCATCCAGTGGCATGTGCTCGCCATGTACGCGCCGAGCTTCATCACCGGCGGTCTGATCGCTCGCTTCGGCGTCGAGCGCATCACCGGCATCGGCTTGGGCTTCATCGTGCTCACCGGCCTTGTCGCCATCAGCGGGCTTAGCGTGGCGCATTTCTGGAGCGCGCTGGTGCTGCTCGGCGTCGGATGGAATTTTGCGTTCATCGGCGCCACCACGATGGTCACGCAATGCCACCGCGCGCACGAGCGCAACAAGGTGCAGGCCTTCAACGATTTCCTCATCTTCGGCAGCATGGCGCTGAGCTCGTTCTCGTCAGGCCAGTTGCTCGCGGCCTTCGGCTGGCAGGCCGTCAACGAAGTGATCTTCCCGACCGTTCTCGTCGCCGCCGCGCTCCTGATGTGGCTCTCCTTCCGCCGCGCTCAGCCGGTGTGAATTGGCCCGCCGAAGTCCGTAGCCGGGTGAGCGAAATCCGGGGCGGCGCTTCGGCGTGGGAGTCCCGGATTTCGCTTCGCTCGTCCGGGCTTCTGTAACGGGCCTCGATTGGTCAATCCCTTTTTTGCGTCATCCACTCGCCGGGGACTTGCTTCTGTCCGGGGTCGGCGCGAGGCCGCCGCCTGATGGGATGCGATGAGGATAGGTCGGCCAATCTACAGATG
>DATARB010000153.1:0-8077 GCA_036264375.1 Pseudolabrys sp. | reverse complement strand
CGCGGCGGCGGCTCAATCCCCATCAGCTTTTCGACCGCAAGCGCGAAGGCGTGCTCCTGGCACATCGGCGAGACGTAATCGAGCCGGTCGAAATAGGGGATCGCCTGCAGGTAGGTCTTGTACTCGATCAGCTTTTCAGTGCCGCGGTGCAGCAAGCCGATATGGGGATCGGCGCGGTCGATGGTCTCGCCGTCCATCTCCAGCACCAGCCGCATGACCCCGTGCGCCGCCGGGTGCTGCGGACCGAAATTCATCGTGAAGTTGCGGATCTGCGGCGCGCCGGCCAGTTCCCCGCCGGGGTCGCCGACCGGCGGCGTCACGCGATCGCTCATGCCGCGCCTCCGGCGCCGCCCGACGCCGCCTTGGTTGCGGGATCCAGCGCCGCCGAGGCTTTTTCATCGCCGGGCAGAACCTTGTCCATGCCTTCCCAGGGCGAAATAAAATCGAAGCTGCGGAACTCCTGCTTCAGACGCACCGGCTCATAGACCACCCGCTTCTGATCTTCGTCGTAGCGTAATTCGACAAAGCCGGTCAGCGGAAAATCCTTGCGCAGCGGATGCCCGTCGAAGCCGTAATCGGTCAGGATGCGGCGCAGATCGGGATGATCGCTGAAGAAGATACCGAACAGGTCCCACGCCTCGCGCTCCCACCAACCAGCGCAGCTATAGAGGCCGGTGGCCGACGGCACCGGCTGTTCCTCGCCGGTTTCGAGCTTCAGTCGGATGCGGTGGTTGAGCGCAAGGCTCAACAAGTTATAGACAACCTCGAAGCGCTGCGGCCGGTCCGGGAAGTCGACGCCGCAGATGTCGCACAGCACATTGAACCGGCACTTCGGGTCGTCGCGCAGAAGGCGGAGGACATCGACCAGGGCCTCGCGATTGATGCGGCAGGCCAGTTCGCCATGGCGGACCTCGCTCGACAGCACCGCGCCGGGCAATGCCGCCGATAGATGTTCGGCCAAGGCTTGAAGTTTGTCGTCCATGCTCGCGGTCAACGCTGGAAGTTCCGGGAGCGGCGGATCTTCTTCTGAAGCAGCAGCACCCCGTAAAGCAGCGCCTCGGCGGTCGGGGGGCAGCCCGGAACATAAATGTCGACCGGCACGATCCGGTCGCAGCCTCGCACGACCGAATAGGAATAATGGTAGTAGCCGCCGCCATTGGCGCACGACCCCATCGAAATGACCCAGCGCGGCTCGGCCATTTGATCGTAAACCTTGCGCAATGCCGGCGCCATTTTGTTGCATAGCGTCCCGGCGACGATCATCACATCCGATTGACGCGGGCTCGGCCGGAACACGACGCCGAAGCGGTCGAGGTCGTAGCGGCTGGCGCCGGTATGCATCATCTCGACGGCGCAGCAGGCAAGACCAAAGGTCATCGGCCACAAGGAGCCGCTGCGCGCCCAATTCACCAGCGAGTCGACGTTCGACAGGATGAAGCCCCGATCCTCGAGGTCCTGCGTCGCAGCACGCAGCAACAGGTCCGGCTGGGGTTCCGGAGGCACGATCTCGTCGGGCGTTTCGATTATTCCCATTCCAGCGCCCCCTTCATCCACTCATAGATGAAGCCGATCGTCAGCACGGCGAGAAACGCGATCATCGACCAGAAGCCGAAGACGCCGATATCGCCAAGCGAAACCGCCCACGGAAACAGAAAGGCGACCTCCAGATCGAAGATGATGAACAGGATCGCGACAAGGTAATAGCGCACATCGAAGCGGACGCGCGCGTCCTCGAACGGGTCGAAGCCACATTCGTAGGGCGACAGCTTTTCCGAATTTGGATGCTGGCGCGCGAGCAGGAACGAGGCAGCTATCATCGCGACAGCAATGACGCCCGCGATCGCGAGAAACACCAGGATCGGAAAATACTCGCTGAGCAGGCCTTCCATCAGGAGTCCTCGCTGACACCACCGCTGCCGAGGAGCGGCGTTCGCACATACGGCGGAGAAAACCGGGACATCCCAGCCAAAGATCCGATCCGCCGGCGGCGGACCACGATCGAATGGCGGGAGCGACGGGGCTCGAACCCGCGACCTCCGGCGTGACAGGCCGGCGCTCTAACCAACTGAGCTACGCCCCCGCGACGCGCGATCGCGGCGACACCTCCTAACTAGGCGTTCGGGGGGTGTCAAGCAACTCCCCAGTCGCATTCGTGCGATCTGCAACACGCTTGAGCAGCGCGGTGATTGCTGCGCCAGCCGGTCGCTTCGGCGCGGAACGCTGACGTCCGCTTCCAGGGCCAATCCTTCGTGCGGCGCTAGTGGACGCTAAATGATTTCAAATGAGCAGCCAGGGGTGAGCGTGCGAGGGGGGCTGGTGGGCGATGAGGGATTCGAACCCCCGACCCCCTCGGTGTAAACGAGATGCTCTGCCAGCTGAGCTAATCGCCCGGATCGTCCGCCCGCACCCGCCTTGCGCGGGTTTTATGCGAGCGCGACGGATACGCAGCGGGCCGCACGCGCGGCCCTGCATGCCTCTAATTGAGTTCGTCGCGCAGCCGCTTGCCTGGTTTGAACTTGGCCTGCTTGGACGCGGCGATCTTGATCTTTTCGCCGGTGCGGGGGTTGCGGCCTTCAGAGGCGGCACGGCGGGCAACCGAGAAGGTCCCGAACCCGACGAGACGGACCTCCGTACCCCCCTTCAACGCGCTGGTGATCGATTCGAACACCGCATCGACGGCCTTATTCGCGGTCGATTTCGACAAGTCGGCCTTACCGGCAACGGCATCGACGAGCTCGTTTCTATTCACGTGTTGCCCCCTAAGCGAGATGCAGAATGGTTCCAGGAAGATGATGCGCCGACGAGTTTAGAGCGCACCCCTGCGAGGGTCAACGCCACGTACCCGCAGAAAATCAGCTTTTTTCCAATTATTCTCAGCCGTTGTCGCGTGCCGCTGTGAGTTTTTTGCGGCACGCGAACCAGGTAACGATGCGTATCAATGCGTTAGCACGCCCGAACGCTCTTCGCCCGTTGCGGGAATGACGGCTGGCGCTTCCGGCTCTTCTTCCCAGTCGATCGGTGTCAATGGTCCGACAAGCGCGTGCGCCAGCACCTCATCCACTGTGCGCACCGGTATGATCTTCAAGCCGCGCTTGACGTTGTCCGGGATTTCCGCGAGGTCTTTCTCGTTCTCGGACGGGATCAGCACGCCCTTGAGCCCGCCGCGCAACGCGGCGAGCAGCTTCTCCTTCAACCCGCCGATCGGCAGCACGCGACCGCGCAGCGTTATCTCACCGGTCATCGCAATGTCGCGCTTGACGGCAATTCCGGTCAGCACCGACACGATCGAGGTCACCATGCCGACGCCGGCGGATGGCCCATCCTTTGGCGTCGCACCCTCCGGCACGTGCACGTGGATGTCCTTCCTCTCGAAGATCGACGGCTTGATGCCGAAGGCGTGGCTGCGGGCCTTGACGTAGCTCTCGGCCGCCTGCACCGATTCCTTCATGACATCGCCGAGCTTGCCGGTCGCGGTGACGCGTCCCTTGCCGGGCAGCGTGAGGGCCTCAATCGTTAGCAACTCTCCGCCGACCTCGGTCCAGGCAAGGCCGGTCGTCACACCGACCATGTCCTCGCTCTCCGCCTCGCCGAAGCGGAAGCGCCGGACGCCGGCGTATTTGTCGAGATTTCGCCGCGTGACGCCGACCCGCTCGGACTTCTTCATCAGAATGTCCTTGATCGCCTTGCGGGTCAGGTTGGCGATCTCGCGCTCGAGGTTGCGAACGCCGGCCTCGCGCGTGTAGTAGCGGATCAGATCGCGCAGCGCGTCGTCGCTGATGCTCCATTCGGCCTTCTTCAGCCCGTGCGCCTTGATCTGCTTCGGTATCAGGTGGCGTTTGGCGATCTCGACCTTCTCGTCCTCGGTGTAGCCGGGAAGGCGAATAATCTCCATGCGGTCCATCAGCGGCTGCGGCATGCGCAGTGTATTCGCCGTCGTGACGAACAGTACATCCGAGAGGTCGTAATCGACCTCGAGGTAATGGTCGTTGAAGCTCGAGTTCTGCTCGGGGTCAAGGACTTCGAGCAATGCCGAAGACGGATCGCCGCGCCAGTCGGCGCCGAGCTTGTCGACTTCGTCGAGCAGGAACAGCGGGTTCGACGATTTCGCCTTCTTCATGCCTTGCAGGATCTTGCCGGGCATCGAGCCGATATAGGTCCGCCGGTGTCCCCGGATTTCCGCCTCGTCGCGCACGCCGCCCAATGACATCCGGACGAAATTGCGGCCGGTCGCGCGCGCCACCGATTTGCCGAGCGAGGTCTTGCCGACCCCCGGCGGACCGACCAGGCACAGGATCGGACCCTTCATCTTGCGGATGCGCTGCTGCACCGCGAGGTATTCAAGAATGCGTTCCTTGACCTTCTCCAGCCCGAAGTGGTCAGCGTTGAGGACGCTTTCGGCGCCCTTAATATCGCGCTTGATCTTGGTCCGTTTGTGCCAGGGCAGCGACAGCATCCAGTCCAGGTAGTTGCGGACGACCGTCGCCTCGGCCGACATCGGGCTCATGCTGCGCAGCTTCTTCAGCTCGGCAATTGCCTTGTCGTGGGCTTCCTTGGTGAATTTGGTCTTGTTGATCTTGTCTTCGAGCTCGGCCATCTCGTCGCGGCCATCCTCGCCCTCGCCGAGCTCCTTCTGGATCGCCTTGAGCTGCTCGTTGAGGTAGTACTCGCGCTGCGTCTTCTCCATCTGGCGTTTGACACGATTGCGGATACGCTTCTCGACCTGGAGGACGCCGATCTCGCCCTCCATGTAGCCGAACACCTTCTCAAGCCGCTCGGAGACAACCTCGGTCTCGAGCAGCTCCTGCTTTTCCGGGATCTTCAGGCTGAGATGCGAGGCCACCGTATCGGCAAGCTTGCCGGGGTCGTCAATCTGGTTGATCGAGACCAACACCTCGGGCGGGATCTTCTTGTTGAGCTTGATGTATTGCTCGAACTGCGCGATCACCGTCCGGGCCAGCGCCTCGATTTCCTGGTTCTGACCCGGCTTCTCGCCGACCACCTCGGCATTGGCCTGGAAGAACGCATCATTATCGGTGAAGCGAACGATCCGGGCCCGCTGACCGCCCTCCACCAGCACCTTGACGGTGCCGTCGGGCAGCTTGAGCAGCTGCAGCACCGTACCGATCGTGCCGACCGTAAAGATGTCGGAGGTCGACGGATCGTCCTGAGCCGCGTTCTTCTGCGTGACGAGAAGGATTTGCTTGTCATCCTTCATCACGTCCTCGAGCGCCCGCACGGACTTCTCGCGGCCGACGAACAGCGGCACGATCATGTGCGGGAACACGACGATGTCGCGGAGCGGCAGGACGGGGTAGAGCGCAGAGCGCGCGGTTTCGAACATAGGCCCTCTTTTCCGGTGACCTCGGCACATCCCGACAGATGGCCGGCGACAAGCCGTGCTTAGGTTGGCGTCCTGCGTCCGGCCGTCAAGGCGGCGCAGCCAGATGCCGCAGGCGCCTGGCCATTCGGCCGGGCGTTCGCCTCGCAGCCGTCAAGCAGGAGTGCCGACGTCGCCGCGGCGATCGGAGTAGATGTGGAGCGGCTTTGCCCTCCCTTCCACGACTTCCCGATTGATGACGATCTCGCTGACGCCGGCAAGGCTCGGCAATTCGAACATCGAATCGAGGAGGATCGCCTCCATGATGGAGCGCAAGCCGCGCGCGCCGGTCTTTCGCGCGATCGCCTTGTGGGCAATGCCGCGCAACGCCTCTTCAGTCAGTTCGAGGCGGACATCCTCCATCTCGAACAGGCGCTGATACTGCTTGACGAGCGCGTTCTTGGGTTTGGTCAGAATGTCGACCAGCGCGCCCTCGTCAAGATCGTCCAGCGTGGCGACTACCGGCAAGCGGCCGACGAATTCGGGAATCAGCCCGAATTTGAGCAGGTCCTCCGGCTCCAGGTCCTTCAGGATCTCGCCGGTCTTGCGCTCCTCGGGCCCGCGCACCTCGGCGCCAAAGCCGATCGAGGTGCCCTGGCGGCGCTGCGCGATGATCTTTTCGAGCCCGGCGAACGCACCGCCGCAGACGAATAGAATGTTGGTGGTGTCGACCTGCAGGAACTCCTGCTGCGGATGCTTGCGGCCGCCCTGCGGCGGGACCGAAGCGATCGTGCCCTCCATGATCTTCAGCAGGGCCTGCTGCACGCCCTCGCCCGAGACGTCGCGGGTGATCGACGGGTTGTCGGATTTGCGGGAGATCTTGTCGACCTCATCGATATAGACGATGCCGCGCTGGGCGCGCTCGACGTTGTAGTCGGCCGCCTGCAACAACTTCAGGATGATGTTTTCGACGTCTTCGCCGACGTAACCGGCCTCGGTCAGGGTCGTCGCGTCGGCCATCGTAAACGGCACATCGATGATGCGCGCTAGGGTCTGGGCCAGCAGGGTCTTGCCCGAACCGGTCGGTCCGACCAGGAGGATGTTCGATTTGGCCAACTCGACATCGTTGTTCTTCGAGCCGTGCGCCAGTCGTTTGTAATGATTATGAACGGCGACCGACAGTACCCGCTTGGCGTGGTCCTGGCCGATTACGTAATCGTCGAGTACCCGGCAGATATCGCGCGGCCCCGGTACCCCGTCGCGTGATTTGACCAAAGTCGTCTTGTGCTCTTCACGGATGATATCCATGCAGAGCTCGACGCATTCGTCACAGATAAACACGGTAGGACCGGCGATCAGCTTCCTGACCTCATGCTGGCTCTTGCCGCAGAAGGAGCAGTACAGCGTGTTCTTCGAGTCACCACCGCTGGACTTTGTCATAACCACTCCATCACCGAGTCCCGCAGCGCCGCCCGAGGGCGGCTGGCCCTTGCCAAATTCCGTGCCGGTGCGGAATCCTGCAAGGGGCGGGCCGGGCCTGCACTCAACCTGAACGCTACCCGGGCCATGAAATTATATGTGCTCCATTTGGATCAACAACTAGTTAAATCGGCTGCTCCCGAGCCGCTCGATCTTAACCATGCTCAGGCGCGGAACCCCCGCTCTTCCTCTCGGGTGGGGCGAGCCTCGACGACCTCATCGACCAGCCCGAACTCCTTAGCCTCGAGCGGCGAGAGGAATTTGTCGCGCTCGACCGCCGCGGAGATCACTTCGAGCGGCTGGCCGGTGTGGCGGACATAGATCTCATTGAGCCGGGCCCGCAGCGCAAGAATTTCCCGGGCCTGGATCTCGATATCGGTCGCCTGGCCCTGGGCGCCGCCCGAAGGCTGGTGGATCATGATCCGCGAATTGGGCAACGAGAAGCGCTTGCCCTTGGCGCCCGCCGCCAGCAGCAGCGACCCCATCGAGGCGGCCTGGCCGATGCACACGGTCGAAACAGGCGAGCGGATGTATTGCATCGTGTCGTAGATCGCGAGCCCCGAGGTCACGACCCCGCCCGGAGAATTGATGTAGAACGCGATGTCCTTCGACGGGTTCTCCGATTCGAGGAACAAGAGCTGAGCGCAGATCAGGCTTGCGACCGCGTCATGCACCGGCCCGACCAGGAAAATGATCCGCTCCTTGAGCAGGCGCGAATAGATATCATAGGCGCGCTCGCCGCGGTTGGTCTGCTCGACCACCATCGGCACGAGGTTGTTCATGTACTGTTCGAAATGATCCGCCATCTTGCTCTCCTCGACCGGCGCCATACCCGAGCGCTCGATCTGCGTTACTGTATCACACCGTCTCTTCGGCCGGGCTGCCGTCTTCTTCCGCAGCGCCGGTCATCAATTCCTGCGGGCTCACCTTGCGCTCAGACGGCTTCGCCATTTCCAGGATGAAATCGACAACCTTTTCCTCAAAGATCGGGGCACGCAGGTTATTAATCGCCTCCGGGCTCTTACGATAGTAGTCGATCACCTGCCGCTCGTACCCGGGATGACGGCGCGCTTCCTGGGCGAGCGCCTGGTTCAGCTCCTCCTGGGTCACCGTAATGTTATTGGCTCGGCCGGCCTCGGCCAGCAGCAGCCCGAGCCGCACCCGCCGCTCGGCGATGCGGCGATACTCCTCGCGAGCCTTCTCCTCATCCTCCTCGGTGGCCGCCGGCTCGGTATCGGAGGCGCCTTCGAGCGCCGTCTCCTCCGGCGCGATCAGCGCAGC
>DATARB010000144.1:0-3180 GCA_036264375.1 Pseudolabrys sp. | reverse complement strand
TCGCGCTGATAGTCGAGCTCTTCGCGCAGGCGCGCGGCGATCTCGACGCCGATCTCGCTGGTGTCGATCGCCGGATCGAAACGCTTGCGCAGCGTGAACAGCAGTTTGAGCTGTTGCAGATCGGCTTCGACCGCCGACTGCATGTCGGGATATTGCAGCTTGCAGGCAAGCGCCTCGCCGCCCAGCGCTGTGGCGCGATGCACCTGCCCAAGTGAGGCGGCGGCCGCCGGCTGATGCTCGAATGCGGCGAACTTCTTCTGCCAGTCAGGGCCTAGCTCCGCGCTCATGCGCCTTTTGACGAAGGCCCAGCCCATCGGCGGCGCCTGGCTCTGCAGCTTCATCAGTTCGCTGGCGTATTCGGGCGGTACCGCGTCAGGAATGGTGGCGAGAAGCTGCGCCACCTTCATGATCGGCCCCTTCAGGCCGCCGAGCGCGGTCGCGAGCGCAAGCGCGTTGCCGGCGCGGCTGCCCGGCGCGCCGAGGAAGCGCTGCCCGGCCATGCGCGCGGCGACGCCGCCGACACTGGTGCCGACGCGGGCGTAGCGTCTGGCGCGGGCGGAGAAGCGGTTTTTTTCGTGGTCGTCGGGCGGGGGCATGAATGAGCTCATCGGCACGATCTAATGACGACAGACCACAAAAATAAGGCGGGCGCGCCTACGATTTCGGCCAGTTGTCCTTGATCCAGCGGGCGAGACTTTCTTCGCTCACCTCGCCTGCGGCGAGGGCGAAGAACATCTTGGTCGCGTGTGCCTGCTCGGGCGCAAATTGCACGCCGTTTTTTCGCAGGAATACAGCCATGGTCATGAACGCAATGCGTTTGTTGCCGTCTACGAAGGCATGGTTTTTAGCTAAGCCAAATGCATAAGCTGCCGCCAAGACTGGCAGGTCCGCCTGCTCATATTGCCACTTGTTGAACGGCCGCTCGAGCGCCGACCGCAGCATGCCTTCGTCGCGCAAACCGGGTGCGCCGCCAAAGCGGCGTAGCTGCCGGCTATGGATGGCGACGACCTGCTCGTAGGTGACCCACTTCGGCTCAACCGGGTCGGTCATCGCTTTTTACTTGGCAAGAGCCGTGAGCGTATCGCGGTACTCGTCCATGATGTCGTCAGCGACGTCCATCGTCTGCTCGAAATCGGGATCGAACGGCAGGGCCTGGAAGCCGCCACCGGCCAGTTCGACCACGTGCAACTGCTGACCTCGCTTGAGGTCGAGCCGCTGCATCAATTCGCGAGGGAGGATCACCCCGTCCGAATTGCCGATCTTCTTGATCTCAATTTTCATCGTCATGGCGCAGCTTTCAGGTCGTTTTACAGATGTATAACATATGTACAACATCTGTTCAACGCAAGGCCAAGCACCTGATCTAATTAAGCTTGTTTATCCAGCGTCTCGAGCTCGGTGATCAGCCCCGCAATTACGCTCAGCCCGCCGTCCCAGAACTTGGGATCGCGGGCGTCCAGCCCGAACGGCGCCAGCAGCTCGGAGTGGTGCTTGGTCCCGCCGGCGGAGAGCATTTCGAGATAGCGCTCGGCGAAGCCGGAGGCCGACTTCTCGTAGACCGCGTAGAGCGAGTTCACCAGGCAATCGCCGAACGCGTAAGCGTAGACGTAGAACGGCGAATGAATGAAGTGCGGGATGTAAGTCCAGAAGGCCTCGTAGCCTTCCTTGAGCTCGATCGCCGGCCCCAGGCTCTCGCTCTGCACCGACATCCACAATTCGCAGATCTTGTCGGCGGTGAGCTCGCCGTTGCGGCGCTCGGTGTGCACCTTACGCTCGAACGTATAGAACGCGATCTGCCGCACCACCGTGTTGATCATGTCCTCGACCTTGGCGGCGAGCATCGCCTTGCGCTGCTTGGCGTCAGTGGTGGCCGCGAGCAGCTTGCGGAAGGTGAGCATCTCGCCGAACACGCTCGCCGTCTCGGCGAGCGTCAGCGGCGTCGGCGCCATCAGCGGACCGTTCGGCGCCGCCAGCACCTGATGCACGCCATGCCCGAGCTCGTGCGCGAGCGTCATCACATCGCGCGGCTTGCCCTGGTAATTGAGCAGCACATAAGGATGCGCCGACGGCACGGTCGGATGCGCGAAGGCGCCCGGCTGCTTGCCGGGGCGCACCGGCGCGTCGATCCAGTTCTTGACGAAGAACTGATCCGCCACTTCCGCCATCTTCGGCGAAAAGGCGCCATAGGCAGTGAGGATGGTCGCGCGCGCGTCGCTCCAGGGGATCGTGCGCTGCGTCACCTTCGGCAGCGGCGCATTGCGGTCCCAATGCGCCAGCGTCTTCTTGCCGAACCACTTCGCCTTCAAGGCGTAGTAGCGGTGCGACAGCTTCGGATAAGCGGCGCGCACGGATTCGACCAGCGCATCCACCACCTCGCGCTCGACGCGGTTCGACAGATGCCGCGCGTCGGCGATGTCCTTGAAGCCGCGCCAGCGGTCGGAAATTTCCTTGTCCTTGGTATCGGCGAGCAGCTTGCGGAAGGTCAGCATCTCGCCGAACACGCTCGCGGTTTCCGCCAGCGTCAGCGGCGTCGGCGCCATCAAGGGCCCGTTCGGCGCCGCCAGCACCTGATGCACGCCGTGACCGAGCTCGTGGGCGAGCGTCATCACATCGCGCGGCTTGCCCTGGTAGTTGAGCAGCACATAGGGATGTGCCGAGGGAACGGTCGGATGTGCAAAAGCGCCGGGCGCCTTGCCGGGCCGCACCGGGGCGTCGATCCAATTGTTCCTGAAGAAGCGCTCCGCGATCGCCGCCATCTCGGGCGAGAACGCCCCGTAGGCGGTGAGCACGGTCTCCTCCGCCTCGCTCCAGCCGATGGTGCGGGTCGCGACCTTGGGCAGCGGCGCGTTGCGGTCCCATTGCGGCAGCCGCTTCTTGCCGAACCATTTGGCCTTGAGCGCATAATAGCGGTGCGAGAGCCGCGGATAGGCGGCGCGCACGGCGGCGACCAGCGCCTCCACCACCTCGGGCTCGACCCGGTTCGCCAGATGGCGCGAATCCGCCACGTCCGCGAAGCTGCGCCAGCGGTCGGAAATCTCCTTGTCCTTGGCGAGCGTGTTGGTGACCAGCGCAAACAGCCGCACGTTCGCCTGGAAGGTCTTGGCGAGCGCGTCTGCGGCCTGCTTGCGGTTGCCCGGGCGCGGGTCCTGCAGAAAGTTGAGGGTCGGCTCGATCGCCAGC
>DATARB010000111.1:0-1975 GCA_036264375.1 Pseudolabrys sp. | reverse complement strand
GAACATATGCTCGGTGCGGCAAAGGCCGATGCCCTCGGCGCCGAACCGCACGGCGGCCTTGGCGTCGGCCGGCGTGTCGGCATTGGCGCGCACGCCGAGCTTACGGACTTTGTCGGCCCAGCCGATCAGCGTGGAGAACTCACCGGATAGCTGCGGCTCGACCATCTCGACCTTGCCGGCGAGCACCTGGCCGGTCGAACCGTCGACGGTGATGAAGTCACCCTTCTTGAAGGTCTGGTTGCCGGCGATCATCGTGCCGGCATTGTAATCGACGCGCAGTGTGCCGGCGCCGGAGACGCAGGGCTTGCCCATGCCGCGCGCGACCACGGCCGCATGCGAGGTCATGCCGCCGCGCGTGGTGAGGATGCCTTCGGCCGCGTGCATGCCGTGGATGTCCTCAGGGCTTGTCTCGACACGCACCAGCACGACCTTCTTGCCGTCCGCCTTGAGCTGCGCGGCATCGTCCGACGAGAACACGATCTCGCCGGAGGCCGCGCCCGGCGAGGCCGGCAGGCCGGTGGCGATCACCTTGCGGTGCGCGCGCGGATCGATGGTCGGATGCAGCAGCTGGTCGAGGCTGAGCGGATCGACGCGCAGCACCGCCTCGTCCTTGGTGATGAGCCCTTCATTGGCGAGCTCGACCGCGATGCGCAGCGACGCCTTGGCCGTGCGCTTGCCGGAGCGCGTCTGCAGCATCCACAGCTTGCCCTGCTCGACCGTGAACTCGAGGTCCTGCATGTCGCGGTAGTGGCGCTCGAGCTTATTGTAGATGCGCGTCAACTCGGCATAGGCCTGCGGCAGCGTCTTTTCCATCGACGGCTTGTCGGAGCCGGACTCGGCGCGCGCGGCTTCACTGATCTCCTGCGGCGTGCGGATGCCGGCGACGACGTCCTCGCCCTGCGCATTGATGAGGAATTCGCCGTAGAGCTTCTTCTCGCCGGTGGACGGATTGCGCGTGAAGGCGACGCCGGTGGCGGACGTCTCGCCCATGTTGCCGAAGACCATGGCCTGCACGTTCACCGCCGTGCCCCAGCTTTCGGGGATGCTGTGAAGGCGGCGGTAGGTGATGGCGCGCTGGTTCATCCACGAACTGAACACGGCGCCGATGGCGCCCCAGAGCTGCTCGTGCGGATCCTGCGGGAAGTCATGGCCAAGCTCGTCCTTGACGCGCTTCTTGTAGCGCACCGTGAGTTCGGCCCAGTCGTCCGCGGTCAGATCCGTGTCGAGCGAATAGCCCTGACGCTCCTTGTGATGGTCGAGCAGTTCCTCGAAATGTTCGTGGCCGACGCCGAGCACCACGTCTGAATACATTGTGATGAAGCGGCGATAGCTGTCGTAAGCGAAGCGCCGGTCGCCGGACTTCTTCGCCACCGCCTCGACGGTTTCGTCGTTGAGGCCGAGATTGAGCACCGTATCCATCATGCCCGGCATCGAGGCGCGGGCGCCGGAGCGCACCGAGACCAGCAGCGGGTTATTGCTGTCGCCGAAGGTCTTGCCGGTGATCTTGCCGACCGCGGCCAGCGCCTTCTCGACCTGCGCCGTAAGCTCCTTCGGGTACTGCTTGTCGTGCCCGTAGTAGTACGTGCATACGTCGGTGGTGATGGTGAAGCCGGGCGGCACCGGCAGGCCGAGATTGGCCATCTCCGCAAGCCCCGCGCCCTTGCCGCCGAGCAGGTTGCGCATATTGGGTTTGCCCTCGGCTTTTCCGCCGCCGAAGCTGTAGACCCATTTGCCCTGTGCGGGCGCGGAAGCCGCGCGCGCCGGCGCCTTCGGCTTGGCCTTGGTCGCGACCTTCGTCACGGGCTTGGCTGTGGGCTTCGACGCCTTGCGGGCAGCCGGTTTCTTCACTTTTGCAGTCACGCGCGAGGGTTTGCGTTTGGCCATGGCTCAAAGGTGTTGGGTGGATGGGACAATCGTCGAAAGGAAGCACCTCCGGGCCGGTAGGCGCAAGCCCGGATTCCGGACTATCTCAGAA
>DATARB010000062.1:0-2162 GCA_036264375.1 Pseudolabrys sp. | reverse complement strand
AGCGGATTGCCGCAGGCATAGACGTCGGCGCGCGCGAGATTGGCGCTGTCCTCGCGGACGGTATTGTGAACGAGGCCGGTGCGGCCGCGCCAGCACGACGCCGGTTCGGACAGCACGGGCGTGAAGGAAAACCAGGGCAGGCGCTGCGCCCACCGCGCCGGCAGGTCTTCGAGATAAATGTCCTCGCGGCGACGCGCGCCCCAATAGAGATGCATCGGACGGCGATTGCCGGCATGGATTGACGTCTCGATGAGGGACTTGATGGGTGCAAAGCCGGTGCCGCTGGCGAGCAGAATGACGGGCCGGTCGGTCGCACGAAGATAGAAATCGCCATAGGGAATTTCGACCTGCAAGGCATCGCCGACCGATAGTTTGGACAAGATTTCGACCGAGAACTTTCCGCCCGCGACATGACGGATGTGCAGCTCGGCGCCATCATTATGGCGTGCGGCGTTCGCCATCGAGAAATTCCTGCGATCGCGGTCGGCCATGACAACCTGAAGATATTGGCCGGCCTTGAACGGCGCGCGCAAGCCGATCGGGAAACGCAGGTTCACGATCGTGACGTCGGCGGCGGGCCTCGCAAGCCTGAATATCCTTGCCGTGATGACCTTGCGGCGGAAAATGTCGATACGCTCGAACCGTTTGGGGCGGATGGTCAGGTCGGCGCGTGGCTGGGCGCGGCACATCAACGCCGTGCCATCGCGAGCGGTCCTGCGACCGCGGCCGCGTTGCTCGACCTCGCCGTCGAGAAGTCCCGCTTCGCAGGTGTTGCAGGCGCCCTTTCGGCAAGACGACGGCATGGAATATCCGGCGCGTTCGGCGGCATCCAGCACGAATTCGCGCGGCTCGCACGGGAAGGCGGTCTCGCTGCCGGCGACTTTGACGGTGAACGTCACAACGGCAGCGCCAGCAGCGTGTCGAAGCGCGAGCTGTCGCAGACCACGATGCGCTCGCGCAGTTTTGGCGAACCGCCGTTCATCCGATAGACATCGACATAGCGGCCGGTCGCATAAACATCGGTCGTGCCATCGCGCATGATGCGTGCGACCATGAACGATGTCTCGCTTCGCACGGCGTCCGGCTCCTCCGACAAGATCCAGGGCTGGCCGAAGAAATGCCGGTAGGTGTGGCGCTCATAGATGTTGGCTTCGCGCAAGGACGCCACGCGGTCGCGCAGCATGCCCTTGGAGTTGGCAAAGATTACGCCCGCTTCCAATCCTTGCGAATGATTGTCTGAGGTCGTGATCTTGTAGGTGCACTCGTCGTCGAAGAAGTCGGGCCATGCCTCGAGATGGCCGTTATCGATGCAGCGCGCATAAGCGTTCTGCACATGGTTGAGCAGGCCGACGATGTCTTTCACGTCGGGCACCTCACAGGCCCATCTGCGCGCGGTAGGCCTTCCAGAAACCGCGCACCGACGCTTCCGTCACGCGGCTCTCGCTGGAATCGGTACCCGAACCGCCCATCTCGATCACCGCCGCCTCGCCGGCCGCGCCCGCGATGCCGCGCTGGACGAAGCCGCCGACGCAGCCGTCTTCCATCGAGATATAGCCGGCCGGTCCGACCAGATTGGCCTGCTTCAGGCGGACCATGCGCTGCGCGGGCGTATCTTCGGCGAAGCCCAGCAACGTCCAGTGCAGGTCGGTGCGGTCGACGCCGCGCGGCACGATCTGACGCACCGCGATCGCGTTCTGGATCTGCTGCAGGATGAACGTCGGGAACGTCGAGAGGATCTGCAGCGTGACGTTGTCGGGAAATTCCTTGAAGCTCTGCAGCAGCGAGGGATCGGCGAGCTTGAACTCACTGTCGGAGCGGATGTTCTGCTCGGCATATTCGCTGTTCTTCTCCGCGGCCGCCGTGTCGATCGCGGAAAAGCTGATGTGATGTCCGCCTGAGGGATCGACGATGATGCCGCCGGTCTGCGACAGGCGATTGAGTTCGAAGGTGGTGAAGAACAGATGCAGGATGCTGGCGTGGTAGGAGTCCTTGACGTTCTCCATGTAGAGCTTCCAGTTGTTGGGAAGCGCCTGCGTGTAGCGGCCGAGCACGACCGGCGTGCGTCCGCCCATCACGCGGCCGATCCGCGAATGGATCTCTTCGCCGAGATGTTCCTCGAGCGGCGGAACGTCGTTTGAGAAGCTCCCGAAGATGATGCCGAA
>DATARB010000048.1:0-12125 GCA_036264375.1 Pseudolabrys sp. | reverse complement strand
GTCCTTGGCGGCCGCCGCGCCCTTGAAGCGCTGATAGGCAGCGGTCGGGATATTGTTGGCCTTGCACAGATCCTTGGTGAAGCCCTTGGAGCCTTCCAGCCGCGCCGCCCACTTGCCGGGGCCGAAGGCCTTGATGCCGGCCTTCTCCAGATCGTCGACGACGCCGGCGCAGAGCGGCGCCTCGGGACCGACCACGACGAGATCGATCATTTTGTCCTTGGCGAAGGCGATCACCGCCGCGTGGTCGGCGATATCGAGCGGCACGCACTCGGCCTCCTGCGCGATGCCGGCATTGCCGGGCACGCAGTAGAGCTTGTCGGTGAGCGGGCTGGCGGCGATCTTCCAGGCCAGCGCGTGCTCGCGTCCGCCGGAACCGAGGATGAGGATGTTCATATGACTCGCACCTCTCCACGGAAGCTGGGGCCCGCCGCATTCGCGGCAAAGTTCAACTTTACCCACACGCCCCATGACGGCGGCTTTTCTGTAACATGGCGCCGGACCCTGCAAGAGATTCGGCCCCAATGGCAGAAGCCGCCCTCAAGAATGTTGCGGAATGGAGCGTTTCCGAGCTCTCGGCGGCGCTCAAGCGCACCGTGGAGGACGCCTACGGCTTCGTGCGCGTGCGCGGCGAGGTCTCCGGCTTCCGCGGCGCCTCGCCCTCGGGCCACTGCTATTTCCGTCTCAAGGACGACAAGGCGGTGCTGGAGGCCGTCATCTGGAAAGGCACCCACGGCCGCATGCGGGTGAAACCGGAAGAGGGGCTCGACGTCATCGCCTCCGGGCGGCTCACCACCTTCCCCGGCTCGTCCAAGTACCAGATTGTCATCGACTCACTCGAGCCCGCCGGTATCGGCGCGCTGATGAAGCTGCTTGAGGAGCGCAAGAAGAAGCTTGCGGCCGAAGGCCTGTTCGACGAGGCGCGCAAGCAGCTTCTGCCGTTCCTGCCCGAGGTGATCGGCGTGGTCACCTCGCCGACCGGCGCCGTCATCCGCGACATCCTGCACCGGCTGGCCGATCGTTTCCCGCGCCGCGTGCTGGTGTGGCCGGTGCGCGTGCAGGGTGAGACGAGCGCCGCCGAGGTCGCCAACGCCATTAATGGCTTCAACGCGCTGCCCGAGGGCGGGCTCTTGCCGCGGCCAGACCTCATCATCGTCGCGCGTGGCGGCGGCTCGCTGGAGGACCTGTGGTCGTTCAACGAGGAGATCGTGGTGCGCGCGGCGGCGGCGAGCATGATTCCGCTCATCTCCGCGGTCGGCCACGAGACCGACATCACGCTGATCGACTTCGCCTCCGACAAGCGCGCGCCGACGCCCACGGCCGCCGCCGAGATCGCGGTGCCGGTGCGCAGCGAGCTTCTCGGCCGCCTGGCGACGCTCGGCGCGCGCAAGCTCGCCTGCTGGCAGCGCGGCATCGAGCAGCGGCGCAAAGAACTCAATTTGCTCACGCGCGCGCTGCCGCGGGACATCCTGGCGTCGCCGCGCCAGCAACTCGACAATCTCGCCGAACGGCTGCCGCGCGCGCTGCGCGCCAATGCACAGATCCATCACACGCAATACTCGCGTGTCGCCGGGCGGCTGGCGCCGCAGCTCCTGCGCAATACGGTGGAGCGCCGGCGCGAGCGTTATGACAGCCTGAACCGGCGGCTTAAGGCGAGCCTCGTCGCCAATGCGCAGGCGCACCGCGTGCGCCTCGCGCGTCATCGCGACCGCGTCGTCGCGTTCGGCGAGCGCTCGCAACGCGCGATGCTCGCGCTGCTGTCGCAGCGCGGCGCCCGCCTCGAACGTGCCGAGCGACTGCTCGCGGCGTTCTCCTATCGCGAGGTGCTCAAGCGCGGCTTCGCGCTGGTGCGCGACGGCGAGGGCCATCCGCTGCACAGCGCGTCCGCCGTCGGCAGCGGCACGCGTCTCGATATCGAGTTCGCCGACGGCCGCGTCGCCGCGGTCGCCGACGGCGAGGCTAAGCCCTCTGTCGTATCGGCGGCACCCGCCACCCGCGCCAAGCCGCGTCCGCGCGGCGGCGGCGAAGGCTCGGGCGGGCAAGGGAGCCTGTTCGGCGCTTAAGGCTTGGCCGGGAACTGAAGCACGGGCGCCGCCACCGCGGGCATGTCGGGCTCCATATTCGGCCGCCTGATCATCAGCAACAGCAAGAATAGCGCGCCGATGAAGCAGGGCACGGCCGCGGCGTAGAAGATTCCGCCCACCGTCCAGCCCAGCCCGACCAGGATGCCGGTCAAAGACGGCCCAATGAACTGACCGACGCGACCCATGCCCATCGACCAGCCGATGCCGGTGGAGCGGATCGACGTCGGATACATTCCCGCCGCGACGGCAATCAGCCCGGTCCCCGTGCCGCCGACGAAGAAGCCGGCGAGGTACGAGGCGATCGCCAAGGTCGCGACTGACGATGTCGCCTGTCCAAACCACGCGAGGCACACGCCGCCGATGATGAAGGCGGGCACAAGAACCCGATAGGCGCCGAAGCGATGCACGAGCCAGCCCGACATGGCGCTGGCGCAAACGCTGCCGAAATTGTTCAAGCCGACGATCAAGGCGGCGGTCGACAGCGAGAAGCCGACGGAATGCAGCACCGCCGGTGTCCAGAACGTCACTGTCAGCAGGATCATGAACGCCATGAAGAACGGGACCCATAGCAGCACGGTCGGCAGCGCCCGGCCTTCCGTGAACAGCTGCGTGACCGGCGCTCCTTGCCGTGCCGGATCGGGAGCGACCACGAACTCCGCATCGGCGGGAATCTCGCCCGGCATGATGCGTTCGAGCGTGCGGCGGACCTCGTCCTGGCGGATGTTGCGCGCAAGCAGGAAGCGAACGGATTCAGGCAGCCAGATCGCGAGAATGATCGCGACGACGAGCGGTGCGACCGCGCCGACATAGAATACCGACTGCCAGCCGAAAGCCGGGATGATCCAGGCGCTCGTCAGCGAACCGATCAAGCCGCCGGCCGGGAACGAAGCAAAAAGCACGGTGACGAACACGTCGCGCAGACGCTTGGGCGCAAGCTCGGCACCCATCGCGAGAAACGCCGGCGTCGCGCCGCCCAGGCCTAAGCCCGCGAAGAAGCGATAGATGAGCAATTGCTCGAGCGAGGCCGAGTGCGCCGTCAGGAAGCTGAAGATTGCGAAGACGACGATGGCGGCGATCATGAACCATTTGCGGCCGAACACGTCGGCGAACGGTCCGAACGACAGCGCGCCGATCGCCGCTCCGAGGAGACCGGCCGATCCGACTGTGCCGAACTGCGCCATCGGTAAATGCAGCACACCGGCGATGGCGGGCGCCGTATAGCCGATCGCCTGTGTGTCGAAGCCGTCGAGCGCCGCGACCAGCATGCACAGGATCAGCACGCCGATCTGGAAACCGACAACCGGATGCCGGTCGATGAGTTCGATGACGTCAACTTTGGTCTTGGCCATGGCGTTTTCCCCGAATTGCAAGGTCCGCGACACCGGCTTGATCCGCCGGCGTCTTTTGAGCGTGTTTTGTCGCGCGGGCAGTTGATTGTCTGGATGGTCGGCTATCTAGGCGCGGTTCCGTGATGCTTTCGCCCGCCGGCGATTAGATGTCATTATCGGGGCGATGCAAATCCCGAAGTGTCGATCGGGCACGGGAATTGAGCCCGATCGACAGCCAATCGTCTCTCCGACACGGCGAACTCAATCGGCGGGGCGTCACAGCTGCTTCGACAGTCCCACGTAGACTCCACGCCGCTGCCCGTATTGCGGTGCGAAAACGCCGATGCCGCTGCCGTCGCGCAGCAGATAGGTGGTGTCGAACAGATTGACGACGGCGAGACGCGCAGTGACCTTGCCGAGATCGGGCACGTCGAACTCGTGCGACGCGCCGATATTGACCGTCGCGTAAGGCGCGACATGGTCGGTGTTGAAATCGCCGCTGCGCAGACCGCTGCCATAGACCAGATCGGCGCTGTAGCGCGTGCCTTGCCACAGATAGGACGCACCGGCCGAGCCTGTATAAGTCTGATCGTGGTCGGTGAAGACGTAGTGGTTGGCGATGTAGGCGAGTTCGTCGGCGCTGAACAAATACTGGTTCGACACGATGTTGGTCGCGACCTGCTGGGCCCAGGCGAAATTGCCGTAGGCCTTGAAATTGCCGTTGGTGTAAGTCGCGCTCAACTCGACGCCGTAATTCTCCCCCTTCGCGTAATTGAAGGCGTCAAGTACGAGGCCGGGACCGAACTGGCCGTCGTCGAGCAGATCCTTGGCGATCTTGTAGTAAGCGTCGAGGCCGACCTGGAGGCCGGGCGCGACCGTCTGCACCACGCCGGCGTCGAAGTAGTGCGAGCGCTCGGGCTGCACGGGGCTCTGTTGCGTGGTCGCAGGCGGCGTCAATGTGGGCACGAAGGCCTGGACGTTCACAGGACCGGCGAGCGCCTGTTCCGGCGGCGTGAAATAGCGCGCGTAGCCGGCGTGGAGGGTCGTGCCGTCGAACGGCTTGTACACGACGTTCACGCGCGGGCTGAGCTGATTGGCATCGACATATTGCCACATCTGGTCGAAGCGCAGGCCGTAGTTGAGCGTCAGCTTGTCGGTGATCCGCCATTCATCTTGCAGATAGACGCCGGCAACGCCGCCGAGCTTTGAATTGTTGTCCGTAATGGTGAAAGGCGCATCGACGCCGGTGTCCGGCAGCACGGTCGAGACGTTGCTCACGTTCGTGTTTTCGAGCGTGGCGGTGAAGCCTGCGCGCAAGGTGTGCTGATCATTGAGCCGGTAGGCGCCGTCGCCTTGCAGACCGGTGGCGGTGCTGGCCCGGTAGACGTCAGTCGCCTGGCCGTTGAAGAGAACATCTCCGACAGTGTCGGGCACGAAATGCAGCGTGCTGTAGCGCGTGAAGGCGGCGATCTGCAGGTCCAGATCGTTTAGCGATTTCTGCAAGGCCACCACGCCGAACGTGTTCTGCTCGGTCTGATGCTCATTCAGGTTGGCCGAATTGAAATTGCTGACGCCGAAAGCGGACGTCACCCCGGGTGCGAAGGGCTGGTTCGGATTGTTCGGGATTTGGAAGCTATTGGTGGTGTTGCCGAAGATCGTCGACACGCGCGTCGAGTCGTCGATCAGCGTCGATGTGTAGCTGAAGAAATTGCCCTGATAGGTGCGGTCATGGATCGCACTGTAACTCGATGTCGGATTCTCGATGCCGAGATTGTCGGTGAGGCCGCGGGCGGAGAAGAAGTACTCGGTGGTCCCGGCGCGGCCGCCGTAGTTGAAATACGGCGTCACGGTGCCGAAGCTGCCGCCGTAGATTCCGACTTCACCGCCTTGCGTCAGCGCATTGCCGCTCTTGGTCTGGATGTCGACGACGCCGGACGTGTGAAGCCCAAACTGCGCGGGCAGCGCGCCGGTGATGACCGCGAGGCTGCCGACAAAGCCGGTGTCGAGCACGTGGCCGAAGCCGGAGATGCCGTCCGGCAGCGTTATGCCGTTGATGCGGTATTGCACATTGGCGTGCTCGTTGCGCACGTGGATGTCGCCATTGACGGCGTCGTCCTGCGAGACGCCGGGCGCCTGCAACAGCACGTCGTTGATCGGGGTGTTGATGCCCTGCGGCATGGCTTCGATCGCCGCGCTGTTGATGTCGAAGGAACTGGCGCCGAAGCGCGGCGACAGTTTGTCGCGTGCCTCGTCGAGCTTGGTGTTGATGGTGGCGACAGAGGGCGCCTGCTGCGTTTGCACCGCCGGAGCGGTGGGGCGCGGCGGGGTGGGACGTTGCGCTTGGACGACGATCTCCGGCAGCTCTTCTTGCGCCTGCGCGGTTGCGAACAGGGTACTCAACAGAACGATGGGAGAAGCCGACAGCCACAGGCTGCGGCGGAAACGGACTGGCATTGAAACACCTTGAATCGTGACTGGCGGACGCGCTTCACGCGCCGCGCGACGTGATCGTCGGCCCGCCGCGCGAATGCGCTGCTGCGGACACGAGACCGGCGATGAACGGACAGGTCAGGCGGAGGGCGGGCCGCGGGCGTGGAAGGGGAGCGCGGCGATGCGGTGTGTCGCTGGCTGCTTGCCGGCGGTGAGCCGGGCGATCGCAATGCCGGCCGGCAAGGCGATGGCCGGCGGTGCTGGCAAGAGCATCGTGCCGGCAAGATGCACCGTGGCGCAGATGTCGCATGCGAGATGGTCGTCGTCGCCATCGGTCGGCGTCCCAGCGCCGCCAGCGCCTTGCGTGACGACGGTGGGGCCGGGGCGCCCGTGGACGAAGTCCTCCCTGTGCATGTGGCCGAACGAAGCGACGAGTTGGATCGCCAGCGCGGCAAGCGCCAGCCATCCGCTCACCCTTCGCTGTGCCCCTGCGGTAGCCATCCGTGCCCCTTGGCGGGCCGCCCCGTCCGGCGGCCTTGGAGTTGGTATGTTATAACATAACATTCCGCAAGAGGCTGCAGGCAACGGCTCCTGGGGAAAAGCCGCGCAGCGTTGGCGCGGGAGGGGCGAGAGCTGCGGAACCAGTTCGTTTTCGGTGATGTGAGCACCGAGAGCGCCCTCAAGGGTTTCGCTCGCCTGTCCAAGCGATTATCTTGCTCGCACACCCGCCTGGAATGGAGGCCGCCTTGCTCAATCGCTACGACCGCTCGCCGCCGATGAACGGCGAGGCCGAGGTCAAATACCTCGACGGCGATTTTCGTGTGGTGCGGCCGGGCGCTTATGTGCGTTGCGCCGTGACCGCCGTGCCAATTCCGCTCGAGGAACTCAAATATTGGAGCGTGGATTTGCAGGAGGCCTATGCCGCGCCCGAGGCGGTGCTGCAGAGGATCCGTTCGTCTTCTACCTCCCCCTGAAAGGGAGAGGTGGTCCGCCGGAGCGCAGCGAAGGCGGGCGGGTGGGGGCTTTCGTCGCTGAATGCCTGCTGGAAGTTGCTCCCCTCCCTGACCCTTCCCCTTTCAGGGGGAGGGAATTGAGAGGCGCTGCCTCAGCCTCTGAAGCAACATCGCGCGCAGCGTCTCCATCTCCCGCACCTCGAGCTTCACCGGCAGGACGTGCGACCGCTGCGCCAAGGCCGCCAGGAGCTGATCGCCGCTCATCCGTGCGCGATCCTTCTCGGTGGTGAGCAGCGCCAGCCCGTCGTTCTCGGCCTCCATGATCAGTTCGGCCGCTTCTTCCACCGTGAAGCGGTGATGATCGGGGAGTGCCCTGCGTTGCGCGACGGTGAGGCCTGCCGCTTCCACGGTAGCGAAGAACTTCTCCGGGTCGCCGATACCGGCAAAGGCGAAGACCTTGCGCACTTTCAGCTTCAGGTCGGCGATGGCCGTGACGTCCGGCACAAGGTTGCCATGGAAGACGGGCAGGCCACGTGTGGCGGCGCGCTTGACGGCATCGCCGGCGCTCGTCCCGTCGCCCATCACCAGCAACGCATCGGTGCGCGCAAGCTGCGGTTCAAGCGGCGCGCGCAACGGACCGGCGGGGAACACGCAGCCATTGCCGATGCCGCGCCGCCCATCGACCACGGCGAGCGTGAAATCCTTGACCAACGACGCGTTCTGCAAGCCGTCATCCATGATGACGACGCTCGCGCCCTGCGCCTCCGCCACCTGCACGCCGGCGACGCGATCACGGGAGACGATCGTCGGCGCCGCGCGCCCCAAAAGCAGCGCCTCGTCGCCGACTTGCGCGGCGCTGTCGCCATGCGCATCAACCAGCTTCGGCCCGATCACACTGCCGCCATAGCCGCGACTGAGGCAGAACGCTCGCTCGCCCGCTTCGCGCAGCATCGCCGCCAAGGCGATGACTGTTGGCGTCTTGCCGGCGCCGCCTAAGGTGAAATTGCCGACGCAGATCACCGGCACGCCCGCGCGCGCGCCGGCGCTCGCCATACGCTTTGCCGCGACAGACCCGTAAGCTGCTCCCAGCGGCGTCAGCAGGCCCGACACGAGCCCGGCCTTGCGCCACCAGAAAGCCGGATCACGCATGCTCGCTCCGCTGCTGGAGCTGCAATTGCATCAGATAAGGATCGAGCAATTGCAGCGTACGTTCGAGCGCGCCGCCGAGACTCTCGACCGTTGCCCGCCCGGCCTCCGCGATGCGCTGACGCGTGGCCGGCTGCCCGAGCAGCGCGGCAAGGCCGGCCGTGAGGCGGTTGGCGTCGCCGACGAGCTCCGCGCCGTGCGCCTGGTCGAGTGCGGCGTAGATCTCGGAAAAATTCCACACATGCGGCCCGTGCAGAACCGCGGCGCCGAGCTTGGCTGCCTCGATCGGGTTCTGCCCGCCATGCTTGATCAGCGAGCCGCCGACGAAGACCACCGGAGCCATGCGGTAGAGGAGGCCGAGCTCGCCCAAGGTGTCGGCCACGTAAATCTCGGTCGTCCGCTTCGGCAATTCGCCGCGCGAGCGCAAGGCCACGCTGAGCGGCAACGCCGCCGCGGCGATATCGGCGCCACGCTCGGGATGGCGCGGTGCGATGATCGTCAGCAGGCCGGGGAAATTCGCCCGCAGGCGCTGGTGCGCGGCGATCATCAGCTCTTCCTCACCGGCATGCGTCGAGGCCGCCGCCACGATCGGCCTGCGTCCGATCGCGAGCTCTAAGGCTTTGAGCTTCTCGGCATTGGCCGGCGGCGCCGGCACGTCAAGCTTGAGGTTGCCGGTGGTGATGACGTTGCCGGCGCCGAGCCCGCTCAGGCGCTCGCCGTCCGCCGGCGTGCGCGCGAGGCACAGCTCGAAGCGCTCCAGGAGATTGACGATTGCTGTCGGCAGGCGGTTCCAGCGTCGGAACGAGTTCTCCGACAGGCGTCCGTTCACCAGCACCATCGGCACGTCACGGCGTGAGGTCTCGATTACGACGTTCGGCCACAGATCGGATTCGACGAACAGCGCCAAATCCGGCTGCCAGTGCTCGAGGAAGCGGCGCACGAACACCGGCACGTCGAGCGGCATGAACTGGTGCAGCACGCCGCGCGGCAGCCGCTGCTCGGCGAGTCCGCTCGAGGTGACGGTGCCGGTGGTGACCAGCATGTTGATGTCGCGCGCGGCGATGCTCTCGATCAGCGGCAGCACGCTCGCCAGTTCGCCGACGCTGGCGCCATGCAGCCACACCAACGGGCCGTCCGGCCGTTCGAGATGGCTCTCGCCGCGCCGCTCGCCGAAACGCTGACGATGCTCTTTGCCGCGCTTGAGCCGCTGCGCCAGCAACAGCGGCGTCAATGGCCGTGCCGCGGCCGACAGCAGCCGGTAGGTGCGCAAGCTCGCCGGCAGCCGGTCGCTCACGGCGTGGCGCTCCCCTTGCGATCGACGATCTCGTAAGCGCGTTTGGTCAAACGGTTGAGCTCGCTTTCGACGAATTGCCGCGACTTCTCCAGCTCCGCCGCATCGGCGTCCTTCGGCACAGTGATCGCTTCGCTTGCCACCATCGAGATGTGGCTGAACGGCAGGTTCACCGCGGTGCGATCCCAGTTATCGAGCTCGATGCGGCGGCTCGTGGCGATTGCCACGGCGTAGATCGGCTTGCCGGAATGTTGCGCCAGCTTCACCACACCGAGGCCGGCGACGCGCGCGATCTTCGGCACGTCGGCGGTGAGGGCGACATTATACCCCTCATCGAGCGCCGTAAGCATCTCCGTAAAGGCTGAGGCGCCGCCCTTGCGATGGAACTCACCGTTATGCGCGCCGGAGCCGCGGATGGTGCCGATGCCCAGCCGCTCGGCCGCCCGCGCGTTGATCTCACCGTCGCGGTGGCGCGAGATCAGCACCTTGGCGCGGTGGTCGGCGTCCTTCTTCTTGATGAAGGGCATCATGAAGTGCTGCCCGTGCCACATGGCGATGATGGCGGGCGTCTTGACCGTCTCGTAAATGGTCGGCGGCTCGAGCGTCACGCGGCTCGTGTGCCAGACCAGCTTGAGATACCACGCGCCTAGCGTGCCCACCGTTTCCTGAAACGCGGGCGAGGCGGCGATCCGCTTCATGGACGGCATCGGCACCCCGGCAGGCAGTTCGGTTCGGACTGAATCAGCATCACGGTCTTATACAGCGCTACGCACGATCCTGTCCGAAGCCGCCCGGTCTCCAGGGCCTCCCCGGAGCAGAATGCCGTCGCGGCCTATTGCTTTGCGGCGGGCTCGGGATCGAGCAGGCGATGCAGGTGGACGATGAAATAGCGCATGTGCGCGTTGTCGACGGTCTGCTGCGCCTTCGCCTTCCAGGCGACATAGGCGGTCGCATAGTTCGGATAGACGCCGACGATATCGATCTTGTCGAGATCCTTGAATTCGCTGCCGCCAAGTTCGGTGAGCTCGCCGCCAACCACAAGGTGCAGGAGTTGTTTTGACGTTCCGGGTTCGGACATAGATGGGACCTTTGCAAAAAAATCGCCCCGGCGGCGGAGTTGGACGTCGAGTGGGGGCCGTTTTCGGCCTCTTGTTACTTCCCTTCCTTGTACTTTACGCGAACTCAGGCATCCGGTCGCGTACCAGTGCAATGAGCGTGCCGTGACGGATGGGACCGGCGGCGACCAACGCACCATGCACGACATGCGGGCGGTTATAGCGCAGCGACCGGCCGGAAAGGTCGGTCAGCAGGCCGCCGGCTTCGTGCACCAAAAGATCAGCCGCCGCAAGGTCCCAGTCGTGGCTGCCCCCAGAGGCAAAGGCGGCATCGAGTCCCCCGTGCGCCACCCGGGTAAGCCGGAGCGCGAGCGAGTGCACTTTGGCTTGCGGCAGGATGCAGGGGTTAAGGCCTTCGAGCCATTCGAGATAGCGCTTCGGTCCGGCAACCTTGGCGCCGGTCAGCGTGTCGTCGTCCGGGGTGTGCAATGGCACGCCGTTCAGCGTGGTGCCTTGGCCGCGGACGGCGAGAAACATCTCTTCCGTCACCGGCGCATAAAGCGCGGCAACCGCCGGGCGGCCGTCCTCCACCAAAGCGACCGAAATGGTCCAGTCGATGAAGCCGGAGATGTAGGCGCGGGTGCCGTCGATCGGATCGACGATCCAGGTCAGGGGCTTGTCGCGCTCGGAGCGGTTGTCCTCGGTCTCTTCCGACAGCCAGCCGGCGCCGGGCGTGAGCGCCGAAAGCCGCGTGCGCAACAGGTCGTTGACCGCGATGTCGGCCTCACTCACCGGCGACTTGTCGTGACCCTTGGTCCAGTGCTTGAGCGGCCGGCTCGCCGTGACGCGCGCGAGCTCACCCGCCTCGCGCATGACGGTCTCGAGTCTATCCTTCAGTGCGCCGCGGTCACTGGCCGGCAACAGTCAGTCCCTCCAGCCGCACCGTGGGCGCGTTGATGCCGTGGCGGAAGTCGAGATCGTTCGCCGGCGTCAGCGTGCGGAAGATATCGAACAGATGTCCAGCGATGGTGACCTCGCTCACGGCAAAAGTCATTTTGCCGTTCTCGATCCAGAAGCCGGAGGCGCCGCGGCTGTAGTCGCCGGTCACCATGTTGACGCCGCTACCGATCAGATCGGTGACGTAGAACCCGTCCTTGATGTCGGCGATGAGTTCGTCCGGCGTGAGCGTGCCCGCTTCGAGATGCAAGTTGCTCGGGCTTGGCGACGGCCCCGACGAGACGCCACGGCTGGCGTGGCCGGTGGTCTTGAGCCCGAGTTCGCGCGCCGTGGCGCAATCGAGAATCCACGAGCGCAGCACCCCGTCATCGATCAGCGCCAGCTTCTTGCCGGCGACGCCTTCGCCGTCGAAGGGATGCGAGCGCAGGCCGCGCTTGCGCAGCGGATCGTCGATGATGCGGATGCCGTCGGCGAACAGCTTCTCGCCCATCTTGTCTTTTAAGAAACTGGTCTTGCGCGCGATCGACGCACCGTTCACCGCGCTGGAAAGATGCGACACCAGCGATGACGCCACGCGCGTATCGAACACCACCGGGACCTTACGCGTCGTCACCTTGCGTGGATTGAGGCGCGCGATGGCGCGCTCGCCGGCGGTGCGGCCGATCTTCTCCGGGTTCTCCAGATCGGAGGCATGGCGCACCGACGAATAATCGTAGTCGCGCTCCATGCCGGTGCCTTCGCCGGCGATCGCCGTCATCGACACGCCGTGACTGGACCCGAGATAAGCGCCGCGGAAGCCATGGCTCGTCACCAGCACCATGCCGCCGATGCCGGCCGATGCCGAGGCGCCGCCCGACTTGGCGACGCCGTTCACCGCAAGGCCG
>DATARB010000013.1:0-1958 GCA_036264375.1 Pseudolabrys sp. | reverse complement strand
TGGCAACGTGACCACGGCCTCGCTGATGGACTACTTCCTGCCAACCGCGGTGGAGACGCCGCATTGGGAGACCGACTGGACCACGACGCCGTCGCCGCATCATCCGATCGGCGCCAATGGTGTCGGAGAGAGCCCCAATGTCGGCGGCGTGCCGTGCTTCGCCAATGCGGTGAACGACGCCTTCAAGTTTCTCGGCTCGACGCACATCGCCATGCCGCACGACAACTGGCGCACCTGGACGGTGGCGGACAAACTGGGGCTGCATGCGTGACGCTTTAGGCGCGAGATGACTCTCGACCGCGACACCATCTCCGACCGCCTGGCCGCCGTTGGCTACATCGCCGATCGCGACGTCGCGACTGCGCTGTGGCTGATGGAGTTCCTCAAGCGGCCGCTGCTGCTCGAGGGCGAGGCCGGTGTCGGCAAGACCGAGGTGGCCAAGGCGCTCGCCGCCGTGCATCAGGCCGAGTTGATCCGCCTGCAATGCTACGAAGGCCTCGACCAGAACGCCGCACTCTACGAATGGAACTATCAACGGCAATTGCTCGCGATCAAGACGCGCGAGGGCGACGACGCCGAGATCATTGAAGAGCACATCTTTTCGGAGCGGTATCTGCTGGAGCGGCCGCTGCTCGCGGCAATCCGGCGCATCGATCCGCCGGTACTGCTGATCGATGAAGTCGATCGCGCCGATGAGGAATTCGAAGCCTTCCTGCTCGAATTGCTGTCGGACTTCCAGGTCAGCATCCCGGAGCTCGGGACGATAAAAGCAACCGCAATCCCGCGCGTGGTCTTGACGTCGAACGGGACGCGCGAATTGTCCGATGCGCTGCGCCGGCGCTGTCTTTATCACTACGTCGACTTTCCGGATGTTGATCGCGAAGCCCGCATCATCCTCACGCGCACCCCGGGGATCGACACAGCGCTGGCGCTGCAGATCGCGCAGATAGTCGCGGCGGTGCGCAAGGAGGACCTGCGCAAGTTGCCCGGCGTTGCCGAAACGCTTGATTGGGCGGCGACGCTCGCCGGTCTCGACGTTCACGATCTGCGCCAGGAGCCCGAAGCCGTCTACGAGACGATGATGTGCCTGATCAAGACGCGCGAGGATCGGGGCCAGCTCACACGCGAGGTGGCCGACCGGCTGCTAGGCAAGGTGGCGTGAGTGGAGTGCCGATGAAAGATCGGGCGCAGTCACAATCTACGTTCACCTCCCCCCTTGCGGGGGAGGTCGGCGCGCAGCGCCGGGAGGGGGGTGAACACCTCACTTCCGCGCGAATGTCCACCCCCCTCCCTAACCCTCCCCCGCAAGGGGGGAGGGAACAGGCTGCGGCTAGCATCGGCACCGCTATTCGCCGAAAACTTGCCGCCTTCGCACACACGCTGCGCGACAATGGTTTCAAGGTCGGGCTTTCCGAAACCGGCGACGCACTCGCGATTCTCTCACTGCCTGTCGCCAAGCGGCCATCCTCGCTCAAACCCGCACTGCGCGCGCTGTTCTGCGCCACGCATTCCGATTGGGAGCGCTTCGACGACATCTTCGACGGCTATTGGCTCGGCCACGGCCAGCGTCAGGCGCGCGTGCTGGCCGGTACTGCGACCGCGGGCACCGCGCCGCTGCGCCGGATCGCCGAAGCCGGACACCACCAAGGTCAGCACGGGCAGCCTGATCACTCCGAGCGCCGTGCGGGGGAGGACGCCGTTTTCGCGCAGGGACGCGGACGGCGCGAAGGCGCGACGCGTGCGGAGAACATCGCCAAGACCGATCTACGTCACATCACCAATCCGGCGGACATCGCCGAGACCAAAGCGCTGGCCGAGCGGCTGGCGCGCGTCATGCGCGCGCGGCTCGTTCGCCGCGAGCAGGCGCGAAGGCAGGGCCGGCGGCTGGACCTGCGCCGCACCATCCACCGCAGCGTCGCGCATGGCGGCACGCCCATCGACCTCGCCTGGCGCCGGCG
>DATARB010000128.1:0-2234 GCA_036264375.1 Pseudolabrys sp. | reverse complement strand
ATCAATCGGCCGACGGTTGAAAGCGGCATCCTCGAGCATATCGATCATCTCGCCGGCGATCTGATTGCGGCGTGCCGTGATCCCTTCGATCTGCGCCTCGAGCGCGGCATAGGTCGTGTCGTCACCTTTCAGCGCTTTGGTCGAGATCCCGGTCAAAGTGCGGGCACCGAGCGTGCCTCGCGGCGCGTTGATCTGTTTATAAGCCTCGGCCAGAGCGGACAGCGTATCCTGATGATCCCGCAGCGAATCCGGAACGGCTTCGTTATCGAGGGCCTCGAACAGCACGCGGCCGTCATGCTGGTAATCGTCCTTCAACCCTGCGAGCGAGAGGATCGTCGGCCGGATGTCGGTCTCGTCGCTGAACACATCGCCGAAGGCGCCTAGCGCCCGCACACCTGGTCCGACCATGCCGAGCCAGGTATTGGTGATCTGGTTCTGGAAATCGCCGTGGTTCCAGGCATCACTGTCCGATATGGAAGAGCAGCTCCGCGAATTGTACTTCGGCGCGCATAGCGGCGGCGGCGTTTTTCCTGAGGTCAGGAAGAAGTAGTCGGGATTGCCGAACATGATGAAGTTCGGCGTGCGGTTGGGATCGGCGGTCACCATGTGCAGCAATTTCTGCTCGGCCTGGTCGGCAAGTGCCGCGGCCAAGCGGTTGGTGCCGCCGTCCGGCCCGGCGACGGGATCGAAGCCGAGCGCCTTACCCGCCTCACGCTCGAGGTTGCGGGTCACGGGGTCTGTCTGGCCGGGATTGCCGTTGATGTAGAAGGTCGGCGCCGAATCGGAGTGAATCGCGAACGGCGTCTCATCACCGAATTCGGTGAAGATCGCCGAGTCGAGAATGTCGTTGATCTCACCCTTGGTGGCATAAGCGCAGGGTGTCGTAATGCCGTCGCAACCTTTCGGCGACGGCGCGCTGCCGACAAAATGATCGCCCTCGTCGGCAGTGATGATGAAGAGCGTGTTCTGCTTGGTGATCCCGTCCTTGGCGAGACGAGCGAAGAACTGACCGAACGCCTTGTCGAAGGCCGCGAGCGTCTTGACATAGCCGGCCTCGCCCGGCCCGAAGAACCCCACGCTGTTCGGATCTACACCGGACAACGCCTGCTGGTTGTTGTCGTGCGCATCCTCGATATAGCCGGTGACGACCGGGACGCCCGCCTCCAGCATCGTCGCGAGATAACCCAAGGTCTGCGCCGGCGTCGGATCAAAGCTCGGGAAACCGGGGTGACCGTTGCTGTCGGCGATGATCTTGCCATCGAGATCTTTGACCGGCCCTTTGGGCGAAATTTGCGGCTGGACTTTGATGTTGCCGAAGAGGGCGGTAAAGCCGGAATAGCCGCCGGGCTCGTCCTCCAGGCGGTCGGGCGCGGCGTTCTGGGCGCAGAGCGCGCTGGCCTTGGCGCAATGGATGCTGATCCCTTCGAAGTCGGCGACTGCCTCGTCCGGGTGTTGCTCGACGAACTTCGCCTCCGAAGAATCCTTGCCGAAGACCGTGATGACATCGCCGGGGATGTTCTCGAACTCGATATTGGCGGTCGAGAAGGCCCCGTAATCGCAGCCGGCGCGGGCGAACGGGACCCAGGGTGCTGGCGCGTTTTTGCCCTGGAGGTCGAGCATCTCCGGCAGCCCGTCGGACAACACGCCGGTCCAATAGATAAAGGAACTCGGGAATTCGCTGGCGACGCCGTTCTTGAACAACCCAAAGCTGTTGCCGATCGGCACGCCAAACTTGTCGCCGTAGACCCCGGTCAAGGAGGTTACGATGTCGACCGCGGTATGCGAAATCAGCGGCGTGTGGTGATTGGTGAAGACCGTGCCCTGCTGCTGCAGGAAATTCAGCAGGTTGGGCATCTGCTCGAGGTCGGACGGCACGTTCGGATCATCGCGGCGCAGATGCACATTGTCGAACTGGATATAGACGATATGCTCGATGCCGTTGCCCAAATGGCATTGCTCCGCGGTCTCGGCGTAGGCCGGCCGGCCTGCGATGAGCGCGAGCAATCCCGCAAACGCGACGAACAGATGTAGCCGCATAGGCTCCCCCAGGATGGCGCGCCGCCTGCGCGCATGCGGGGTTAGACTATGGGCAAGATGTGACCGCCTGGAGTCGTCCGGATTGCAGAGTCGTGACGGTGACGTCCTCTCCCGCCGCCATCGCTTCCGTTAGGATAGAACTGCGCCACGCCGGCAATTTCCTGGCCGTCGCGGAGGAGCGGAACTTCACACGAGCC
>DATARB010000359.1:0-1946 GCA_036264375.1 Pseudolabrys sp. | reverse complement strand
TGTCGGAGCGGCTGGTCGAGCGCGCGCTGGCCATGGATGGCACCTGCACCGGCGAGCATGGCGTAGGGCAGGGGAAGCTGAAATACCTCATGGCAGAGCACGGCGCCGCGGCGCTTGGCGTCATGGCCGCGATCAAGCAGGCGCTCGATCCGCAGAACATCCTGAACCCGGGAAAGCTCGGGTCGGCGTAGGTCATGGAAACCTATCCGCGCGTCAGGGCCGGGCTTGTTGTTTAGTCCGGGGACATGGTCGACACCTGTTCGGGGACATCACCGACACTTTTTGGGGTGGTCAAGTCGATATCTGCGATCCGGTGGGCGGCGAAGAATATGCCGTAGTGGCCATCGGTGGTGAGTGGCCGGATAGCGACGGGTTCGCCACGAAAGGCTTGCGGCACCTTCCAGCGACGCCCTTTAAAGGAGACATAGTCTTTGCTGGTCGGCACGCGGCGGACGATCTCGCCATCGTCATAAGCGACCTGCGGCAGACGATGGGGAAAGGCGCGCGCGCTCGGCCGGTAGCGGCTCGCCGGCACCTGCTGACCGAGAGCCTCATGCGGCCGGTCGAGATTGTAGACCGTGCGCCAGCGATCCAGCGCACGCTGGACCTCGGCGAGATCGCGGAAACGCTTGAATGCAAACACTTCGGCCTTGAGCGTGCGGTGGAAGCGCTCGTTCTTGCCGCGGCTCTGCGGGTGATAGGGCCGGCTGTGAATGACGCCGACGCCGAGCTTCAAAAGCCACACGCCGAGCCGGGTCCAGCACTGGCCGCAGGAATCCCCCCACGGCGCGCCGTTGTCGACGAAGAAGGCATCCGGCAGTCCATAGCGGCGGAAGGTCAGTTCCAATCGGCCTTGCACCGTGCGGCCTTGTTCGTTGGCGCAGGCTTCCAGGCAGACCGAGTAGCGCGAATGATCGTCCACGATGGTCAAGGGATGGCAGCGGCCTCCCGCGGCGAGCGGCATCCAGCCTTTGAAGTCCATCTGCAAGAGGCAGTTGGGTGCCTCGCGCTCAAAGCGGAGCTCAGCCGCCGGGCCGCCAGGCGGCGGCACGATGCGATCGTACCGGCGCAGAATCTCTTGCACGGTCGAGAACGCTGGCGAAGCCATGGCGTCGCGTTCGAGACAGCGGGCAATCTTGCGGCCGCCCCACGCCGGATGCGCGTCGCGCACCGCCAGGATCCGCTCCTCGATCTGCCTCTCAGTCCGTCCCGGGCTCGTATGAGGACGACGTGAGCGATCCCCAAGCTCCCCCTCGGATGTCCAGCGGCCGAGCCACTTGTACCCGGTCGAGGGGTGGATCCCGAAGCGCCGGCAAAGCTCGCGCCGGTTGGCTCCATCCTGCATGGCAAGCTCAACGAACTCGCGTCGCTGTTCCATGATCGACACCTCGCGCCACGGCATGGATCGCCTCCTTCGAGCCGAATCCATGCAATGATGATGTGTCGGTCACGTCCCCGAACACCCGTCGGTGATGTCCCCGGGCTGTACAACAAGCCCGGCCATGACAAATCATTGATTCATCCCAGACTGAAAGTGCCCTACTTCGGCAACTCCAGTGCCGCGGTCAGGTCGCCGAGCGGCGGCTGGCCATTGGCCTTGAGCGCGGCGTCGCGGGCGGTCAGGCCCGGCAAGACCGGCAATTCGAAGCGGCGGGTGATGAAGCGCAGGATCGACGTTGTGTCGTATTCGGTGTGATCGACGAGGCCTTTCTTGGCGAAGGGCGAGACGATGAACGTCGGAATGCGCGAGCCAGGGCCCCAGCGATCGCCCTTCGGCGGCGCGACGTGGTCCCACCAGCCGCCGTTCTCGTCGACCGTGACGACCACGACCATGTTGTCCCACTGCGGGCTCGACTGCAGCGCCTTGATCGCATGCAGGATGTGCCGATCGCCGGACGCGACGTCCGCATAGCCGGCGTGCATGTTCAGGTTCCCCTGCGGCTTGT
>DATARB010000222.1:0-9005 GCA_036264375.1 Pseudolabrys sp. | reverse complement strand
AGATCGTTTCATAAGGACGGCATAAGGGATCGGATTGGTGCTTACGCGGCCAGCCATGCAAGGCCCGCCGTCAATGCATAGGCGGCGGCCTCGTCGTAATGCGTCAGGGTCGGGCCAAGCGGCATTTCACGCCGGAAGCCGGCCACGACGATGCAATAGCAGGCGGCGAGCGACATCAGGCTATCGAGGGTTGTTGCGAAGCCCTGGCGGCCCACGAAGGCAAAGCAGATCAAGATGGCCATGCGCAGGAAGAAGCGGATCATCACCCGCGTGATCGCGATGTCGCATGGAATATCCGGTGTCGACGCCATGTCTCGCCTTAATCGCTCGATCAGGCGAAGTTGTCGCAGCACACGACGTGCGCTGCAGCGGGCTCGACCGTCGGCGCCGTTGCCGATTCGCGCCCGATGGCGGCGGCGTCGCGCCGCGCCGTCACGAATGCCAACAAGAGCGCCAGCGGCAGATCGTGATGACTCGCGTCCACCGTGTCGTCCAGCTAGACGGGAAGGTTTGGCTGATACGACAGCGCGCAATGCCACTCACCATCGTCGTAGACGAGGCGGCGCAGCGTCCAGCCCGGCAATTCCACGTTGATAAGCATGAGGCAGAGGTCGCCCCAGGCCGACGACTGGCGGAGGCGGGCGATACGCTCGGCAACAATTCCGGAACGGTTGAGGCACGGCAGGCGCACACAGGAGGCGTCGAGCACGTCCGACAAGAGGTCGGGCGTGATCGTCTGAGCGGAGCGGATACGTTCTCTCAGCGTGTCGTGAGCGCTGGCATGTTTGGGACTGGAAAGCATGGCCGCACCTCAACCGTCGGCCGACGTTTGGCCGTAACCTGAAGGTGGGCAAAACACCATAAAGATGCGAGACGGGCCGCGGCGCTATTGCATAGGAATCTCATAAGCTTCGTTGCGGCGTCCCGATCAAAGCGCAGAAAACTTTCGCTCAAGCGATTGGGCGCCGGCTCCTCAAAAGCCGACGGCGGTCCGCCGCGGCATAGGAATTTCATAAAAGCACGTCCGTGAGTGGACCGAGTTCATCCTGTTTCCAAAGGTACGAAAGGCGCTTGAAAGGCGGAATGGTCAATAGCAGACGGGCCTTCGTGGCGTCTCCTAAGCATTCACCTGAGTTCCCGCCGCGCCGCGTCTATATGAGATTCCTATAACTTAGTCAGCGGACCTGTCTCGAAAACATATGCAGGTCGTGGCAACTGACGGCCAGCAATACCCTGAGCACATGGGTGTTGAGCTACGTCTATACCCGCCAGTGGGACGAACGGCTTGGGCAGCGCCGCGGCCTCGTCTTGCAAGGAGCAAACGATGTTGGACACAATCTTCGTGGTCGCGACCCTCATCTTCTTTGTGGTGTCGATCGGCTACGCCTACGCCTGCGACCGTCTCTGAGGAGGCATCCATGATCTTCGACTATTCGCTCGCCGCCCTCGTCACCGCAGGGCTCACAATTTATCTCGTCTACGCTTTGCTCAAGCCAGAGCGGTTCTGACAGAGGCACCACCATGACCGTCATCGGCTGGATTCAAATTCTCCTGTTTTGCGCGATCATCATCGCCCTGACGCCACTGATTGGCGGCTACATGACGCGCGTCTTCAACGGCGAGCGTACGTTCCTCTCGCCCGTTCTGCGTCCGATCGAGGCCGGCCTCTATCGGATCAGTGGCGTCGACGAGCGGCGCGAGCAGCACTGGCTGACGTACACCGTCGCCATGTTGCTCTTCCATATCACCGGCTTCGCGGTCCTTTATCTACTGCTGCGTTTCCAGGATCTGCTGCCGTTCAATCCGGCCGGCATGTCGGCGGTGGCGCCGGATCTGTCGCTGAACACTGCCGTCAGCTTCATCACCAACACCAACTGGCAGAACTACGGCGGCGAAAGCACGCTGTCGTATCTCGTCCAGATGCTCGGCTTGACGCACCAGAACTTCCTGTCGGCGGCGACCGGCATCGTTCTGGCGGTGGCGCTGATCCGCGGCTTTGCCCGCGCGTCCATGCGCACGGTCGGCAATTTCTGGGTCGATGTCACCCGCTGCACGCTGTACATCCTGCTGCCGATCTGCGTCGTCTTCACGCTTTTCCTCGTCTGGCAGGGCATCCCGCAGACCCTTGGCCCCTACGTGGACGCAACCACCCTTGAAGGCGCCAAGCAGACCATCGCGGTCGGCCCGGTGGCGTCGCAGGTCGCGATCAAGATGCTCGGCACCAATGGCGGTGGCTTCTTCAACGCCAATGCCGCGCATCCGTTCGAGAACCCGACGGCGCTGTCGAACTTCATCCAGATGATTTCGATCTTCGTGCTCGGCGCCGGCCTCACCAACGTGTTCGGCCGCATGATTGGCAACCAGCGCCAGGGCTGGGCGATCTTCTCCGTCATGGGCGTGCTGTTCCTCGCCGGTGTCGTCGTCTGCTACTGGGCCGAGGCTTCCGGCACCCACATGCTCGATGCGCTCGGCCTGACGGGCGGCAACATGGAGGGCAAGGAGGTCCGTTTCGGCATCATCGCCTCCGCGCTGTTCGCGGTGATCACGACCGACGCATCATGCGGCGCCGTCAACGCCATGCATGATTCCTTCACCGCGCTCGGCGGCATGATCCCGATGATCAACATGCAACTCGGCGAGATCATCATCGGCGGCGTCGGCGCCGGCCTCTACGGCATGCTGCTGTTCGTCGTCATCGCGATCTTCGTGGCCGGTCTGATGGTCGGCCGCACGCCGGAGTATGTCGGCAAGAAGATCGAGGCGAAGGAAGTCAAGATGGCCATGCTCGCCATCCTGGTCCTGCCGCTGATGTATCTCGGCTGGACCGCAATCGCCGTCATCTATCCGACGGCGCTCGCCTCCTTGGGCAACTCCGGGCCGCATGGCTTCAGCGAGGTTCTCTATGCCTTCGTGTCGCAGACGGCCAATAACGGCTCTGCCTTCGGGGGCCTGACCGGGAACATCATGTTCTACAACCTCGCCGGCGCGGTCGCGATGTTTATCGGCCGCTTCTGGATGATCATTCCGGCCATGGCCATCGCCGGCTCGCTCGCGGCCAAGAAGACCGTGCCGCCATCTGTCGGTACGTTCCCGACCACAGGGGGACTCTTCGTCGGCTTGGTCGTCGGCGTCATCCTCATCGTCGGCGGCCTCACCTTCTTCCCCGCGCTCGCGCTCGGACCCATCGTCGAACAGCTCGCCAACAATGCGGGCACGGTCTTCTGACCGGATCCTCTTCGGAGTCTTCCTATGGAAACCTCACAAATCCGCAAACGCATGCCGGTGTCGGCGTTGCTGGACCCCAAGATCGTGGGTCCGGCTATCGGGCAGGCCTTTGTGAAGCTTGATCCGCGTACGCAGATCAAGAACCCCGTGATGTTCGTCGTCGAGATTGTCTCGGCGTTGACGACCATCATTTTGATCCGCGATCTGATAACCGGCGGTGCGCAAATCGCATTCGAGTTCCAGATCATCTTCTGGCTGTGGTTCACCGTGCTGTTCGCCAACTTCGCGGAAGCCATCGCCGAAGGGCGCGGCAAGGCGCAGGCTGACGCGTTGCGCCGCACGCGCACCGAAACGAAGGCCAAGCTGCTCAATGGCAACGATCGCAAGAGCTTCAGGCTGGTGCCGAGCACCGCGCTGAAGGTCAACGACATCGTCCTTGTCGAGGCCGGCGACCTGATCCCCTCCGATGGCGAAATCATCGAGGGCGTCGCGTCGGTCAACGAGGCGGCCATCACCGGCGAATCCGCGCCGGTCATCCGTGAGTCGGGTGGCGACCGTTCGGCTGTCACCGGCGGCACGCAGGTGCTGTCGGACTGGATCCGCGTGCGTATCACCGCGGCCCCGGGCTCGACCTTCCTCGACCGCATGATCAAGCTGGTCGAGGGCGCCGAGCGGCAGAAGACGCCGAACGAGATCGCGCTCAACATTCTGCTCGCCGGCCTGACCATCATCTTCATCTTCGCGACGGTGACGATCCCGAGCTATGCCGCCTATGCCGGCGGCTATATCTCGGTGGTGGTGCTGGTGGCGCTGTTCGTCACCCTCATTCCGACCACGATCGGTGCGCTTCTGTCCGCCATCGGCATCGCCGGCATGGACCGGCTCGTCCGCTTCAACGTGCTCGCCATGTCCGGCCGTGCGGTCGAGGCTGCCGGCGACGTCGACACGCTGCTGCTCGACAAGACCGGCACCATCACCCTCGGCAATCGCCAGGCGACCGAGTTCAAGCCGGTCCGCGGTGTCACCGAACAGCAGCTCGCGGACGCCGCGCAACTGGCGTCGCTCGCCGACGAGACCCCCGAGGGCCGCTCGATCGTGGTGTTGGCCAAGGAGAAGTACGGTATCCGCGGCCGCGAAGTGGCCGAGATCGGCGCCAGGTTCATTCCGTTCACGGCGCAGAGCCGGATGAGCGGTGTGGAAATCGATGGCTCCTGGGTGCGCAAGGGTGCGGTCGATTCGATCCTCGCCTTCCTGAAAACGTCCTCGGCGAACGCCGTGAGCGCCGATGCCGCCCGCGAGATTACCGCCATTTCCGAGGGCATTGCCAAAAGCGGCGGTACACCGCTTGCGGTCGCCAAGGACGGCCAACTGCTCGGCGTCATCTACCTCAAGGACATCGTGAAAGGCGGAATCCGGGAGCGCTTTGCCGAGATGCGGCGGATGGGTATCCGCACCGTCATGATCACGGGCGACAACCCGATGACCGCTGCGGCGATCGCCGCCGAAGCCGGCGTCGACGACTTCCTCGCCCAGGCGACGCCCGAAGATAAGCTGCGTCTGATCCGTGACGAGCAGGCCAAGGGCAAGCTGGTCGCCATGTGCGGCGACGGCACCAACGATGCGCCCGCCCTTGCGCAGGCCGATGTCGGCGTCGCCATGAACACCGGCACGCAGGCTGCGCGCGAAGCCGGCAACATGGTCGACCTCGATTCAAATCCGACCAAGCTCATCGAGATCGTCGAGATCGGCAAGCAGCTGCTGATGACGCGTGGCGCGCTGACGACGTTCTCGATCGCGAACGACGTGGCGAAATACTTCGCCATCATCCCGGCGATGTTCGTGACCTTCTATCCGCAGCTGAACGCCCTGAACATCATGAACCTGTCGAGCCCGCAGAGCGCGATCTTGTCGGCGATCATCTTCAATGCGCTCATCATCATCGCCCTGATCCCGCTGTCGCTGAAGGGCGTTGCCTTTCGCGCGATCGGCGCCGGGCCGCTGCTGCTTCGCAACTTGATGATCTACGGCGTTGGCGGCGTCATCATTCCGTTTATCGGCATCAAGGCCATCGACCTCGTGGTCACGGCTTTGCACCTTGCCTGAGGAGACAACATCATGTTGAGAGAAATTCGTCCGGCAATCATCCTCCTGCTCGCGCTCACGCTCATCACGGGCTTGGCTTACCCGCTTGTGATGACCGGCATCGCGGGCGTGATCTTCCCCTACCAGGCCCAGGGCAGCTTGATCGAACGGGACGGGAAGGTCGTCGGCTCACGGCTCATCGGCCAGGAATTCGACGACGCCAAGTATTTCCACGGCCGGCCGTCGGCGACGACGGCACCCGACCCGAAGGATGCGACCAAGACCGTGCCTGCACCGTATAACGCGGTGAATTCCATGGGCTCGAACCTCGGCCCGACGAGCAAGGCGCTGGCCGACCGCATGAAGGCTGACGTGGACAAGCTGAAGGCTGAAAACCCGTCGGCGCCGGTTCCTGTCGATCTGGTCACAACCTCGGCCAGTGGTCTCGATCCAAACATTTCGCCCGCGGCGGCTCTCTTCCAGGTGCCGCGTGTTGCGAAGGCTCGCAATATGCCCGAAGATCGCGTCCGTCAGCTCGTCGAAGAGCAGATCAGGGGCCGATTGCTTGGCCTGATCGGCGAGCCGCGTGTTAATGTTCTGTTGCTCAATCTGGCGTTGGATCAGTTGGCCGCCAACAAGAGCAGCTGAACCAAGATGGCCTGAGGCATCTCATTCCTGATGGCGGAGCAACGACGCGACCCAGAGCAGCGGCCTTCGCCGGAAGCCTTGCTGGAGGCTGCCCGGCGTGAAGACGGCCATGCCGGAAAGCTCCGCATCTTCGTCGGCGCGGCCCCCGGTGTCGGTAAGACGTACACGATGCTGGAGACCGCGCGGGCGCGGAAGAAGGACGGCGACGATATCATCGTCGGCGTTGTCGAGACCCACGGGCGCAAGGAGACCGAGGCGCTGCTTGACGGACTTGAGGTCATTCCGCGCCGGCATGTCGAATACCGAGGCCGGACGCTTGACGAGATGGACCTTGATGCCATCGTCTCGCGCCGGCCGCGGATCGTCCTCGTCGATGAGTTGGCGCACACCAACGCACCCGGTAGCCGCCATCCCAAGCGCTACCTGGACGTCGAGGAAATCCTCAATCACGGCATCGACGTCTACACGACCGTCAATATCCAGCACATCGAAAGTCTCAACGATGTCGTCGCGCAGATCACGCGCGTGCGCGTCCGCGAGACGGTGCCGGATGAGATCTTCGACCGCGCCGAGTCGGTCGAACTGGTCGACCTCCCGCCGGGGGACCTGATCCAGCGCCTCAAGGAAGGCAAGGTCTACATCACCCAGCAGGCCGAGCGGGCGCTCGAGCACTTCTTCTCGCCTGCCAATTTGACGGCGCTGCGTGAACTGGCGCTCCGCCGCACCGCGGAGCGGGTGGACGAGCAGCTTCTCACGGAGATGCAGGCGAAGGCGATCCCCGGCCCTTGGGCCGCGGGGGAGCGCGTGCTGGTCTGCATCAGCGAGGACCCGCGCTCCGCCGGGCTCGTCCGCGCGACGCGGCGGTTGGCCGACCGGCTGCACGCGCCGTGGACGGCGATGTACATCGAAACCGGCCGCAGCACCCGTCTCGGAAACGAGGAGCGCGACCGGATAGCGGACACTTTGCGGCTGGCGATGAGCCTCGGCGGGGAGGCGGTCACCATCCCCGGCGGGAGCAGGCGTATCGCCGACGATCTCCTGGCCTACGCGCGCATCAACAACATCACCCAGATCGTCATCGGAAAATCGACGCGGTCGCGTTGGTTCGAGATTTTGCACGGGTCCGTGGTGCACGATCTCGTGCGCCGAGCCGCCACGATCAGCGTGCACGTGATCGCCGGAGAGGAGATCGAAGGCGGCGCCATCCCGAAGAAGACGGTGCGCGCTGCCGAAGGGGGCGGCTTCGACCCGCGGCCTTATGTCCTGTCGCTGGCCGCTGTCGGCATCTCGCTCGCCGCCGGTGAGCTCATCGAGCCCTGGTTCGGAATCGAGAATGTCGATCTCGTCTTTTTGACCGGGATCGTGGGCGTCGCCGCGCGTTTCGGCCTTTGGCCGTCGCTGTTCGCCAGCGTCGCCGCTTCGCTCTGCTATAATTTCTTCTTTCTGCCTCCGCTCTATACGTTCACGATCGCCGATCCGAACAACGTCCTCGCCTTCGGCTTCTTCATCATCATGGCGGGGATTGTTTCAAATGTTGCCGCCCGCGTCCGCACGCAGGCAGTCAGCGCCATGGCGCGGGCGCGGACCACCGAGTCGCTCTATACCTTCAGCCGCAAGCTCGCCGGCGTCGGCACGCTCGATGACGTTCTTTGGGCGACGGCTTATCAGACGGCGTTGATGCTGAAGGTGCGGGTCGTGCTGCTCTTGCCGCAGGAGGATAGTTCCATCGCGGTTGCCGCCGGTTATCCGCCCGAGGACATTCTCGACGAGGCTGACATCGCCGCGGCGAAATGGGCTTGGCAGGCCAACCGGCCGGCGGGGCGCGGCTCGGATACGTTGCCGGGGGCCAAGCGGCTGTTTCTGCCCATGCGCACAGGGCGGGGCGCCATCGGCGTGGTCGGCATCGACAGCGACAAGACCGGCCCGCTGCTCACGCCCGACGAGCGGCGGCTGCTCGATGCGCTGATCGACCAGAGCGCGCTCGCGATCGAGCGCGTGCATCTGGTCGAGGACATGGACCGCGTCAAGCGCACGGTCGAGACCGAGCACTTGCGCTCCGCGCTCTTGACATCGATATCGCATGATCTCAAGACGCCGCTGGCGGGGGTGCTCGGCGCTGCGGGAACATTGCGCGATTTGTCGAGCAAGCTGAGCGATGTGCAGAAGGCCGATCTCTTGGGTACGATCATCGATGAATCGGAGCGCCTCAATCGGTTCATCGCCAATCTGCTCGACATGACCAAGCTGGAGTCCGGTGCCATCGTCCCCAATGCTGCCTTGATCGATCCGAGCGAAATCGTCGGCAGTGCGCTGCGTCGCGCTGACAAGATTCTTGCCGGGCACCACGTCGAGCTGGACCTTGGCGGCAATCTGCCGATGCTGAAGCTCGATGCGGTTTTGTTCGAGCAGGTTCTGTTCAATCTGCTCGACAACGCCGCGAAGTATTCGCCCGCCGGCTCGAAGATCCGCGTGCGCGGATGGCGCGACCGCGAGTCCGTTTCGCTGGAGATTGCCGACGAAGGCGACGGCATCCCCGCCGGCGAGCTTGAGCACATCTTCGACAAGTTCTATCGCGTGCAGAAAGGCGATCAGGTGCGTGCGGGCACGGGTTTAGGTCTTGCGATTTCGCGCGGGTTCGTCGAGGCCATGGACGGCACCATCGTCGCGTCCAACCGCGGCGACCGCTCCGGCGCCGTGTTCACCATCCGGCTGCCGATTCCGGCCGAGACGAAACCCTTGGTCACCGCCGCATGAGCGCCGGACGTCTCAAGATTCTTGTGATCGACGACGAGCCGCCGATCCGTAAGCTCTTGCGCATGGGCTTGAACACCCAAGGTTACGACGTCTTGGAAGCCCCCAACGGCAAGACCGGCATCGAGCTGCTCGCGCAGGAGCCGGACCTGATCATCCTCGATCTCGGACTTCCCGACATCCAGGGCCTCGAGTTGCTGCGCACGATCCGCGGGCGCAAAGAGAGCGTCCCCGTCGTCGTGTTGTCGAGCCGCGGCGACGAGGCCGGCAAGGTCGAGGCCCTAGATCTCGGCGCTGAC
>DATARB010000214.1:0-9190 GCA_036264375.1 Pseudolabrys sp. | reverse complement strand
GCGGCGCGCGCGCATCGAGGAGGTGGGCGCGGTGTGGCCGGCCGCCGATGACATCAAGCTCGAGCGCGTCGGCATCGGCGGCGTCGCAGGCGAGTTCTCGCTCGCGCCCGGAAGCGATGCCTCACGCGTGCTGCTGTTCTTTCACGGCGGCGGCTATTGCTCGGGCTCCATCGTCAGCCATCGCCGCATGGTGACGGAAGCGGGCCGCGCCGCGCGCATGCGCACGCTCGCGGTCGCCTACCGGCTCGCGCCCGAGCATCCCTATCCGGCGGCGCACGAGGACGCGCTTGCCGCGTGGCGTTTCCTGCGCGCGCAGGGCATCGCTGCGCACGACATCGCCGTGGGCGGCGACAGCGCCGGCGGTAATCTCACCATCACGCTCATCAATCGCCTGCGCGCGGCCGGGGAAGACCAGCCCGCCTGCGCCTGGCTTTGTTCACCGTGGACCGACCTGACCATGTCCGGCGCATCGCTCGCAACGAAGGACGCGGCCGATCCGCTCATCCACAAGGCCTATCTCGAAGAGCTGGCGAGCGCCTATGCCGGCGCGGCCGACCGGCGCGATCCGCGCATCTCGCCTTTGTTCGCCGATCTCACCGGCTTTCCGCCGGCGCTCATCCAGGTGGGCTCGGCGGAAACATTGCTCGACGATGCCACGCGCTTGGCCGCCGCGCTGGGCGCTGCCGACGTGCCCGTGACGCTGCAGGTCTGGCCGCACATGATCCATGCCTGGATGATGTGGAACGCCAAGCTTGAGGATGGGCGGAGGGCGTTGGAGGAGATGGGGGAGTGGATGAGGGGGTGGGGCTGCCCGGCCGGTTGAATCGGCGAACGAGGACCGCTACAACCTCAGGTAAAGCAAAAAACAGGGCTTTGGGGGGACATTCATGCGCTTTGTAAAGTGGACGCTGGCGCTTGCGCTGGCGTCAATGCTGGCGGCTTGTGCGACACAGCAGGCGATGACCGTCAATTCCGGCACCATCGCTAGTCGACAACCAAAATACAAGAATGCAGTCGCTGTGCGCTCAGTGACGGGCGGTGCGGCGATGAACGTGCTGACACAGCCGGGCGTCCCGAATGAGCCGCTTAAGGCCGCACTGGAAGACAGTCTGCGCGCCAACGGCTATTTGGCGTCCGGCACGCCAAAATTCTACGTCGATGCGGACATTCATAATCTGGAGCAGCCTGTCATCGGGCTTGATTACGATGTCACTGCGGATGTGACTTACAATGTGTCCGGTGGCGGCGGCTCCGCGGTATATCCAATCAAGAGTACTGGGCACGCGACGTTCTCGGATTCGCCTTTGGGCGTCGACCGATTGCGCATCGCCAACGAGCGCGCGATGCAGGAGAACATCAAACAGTTTTTGACGGCGTTAAGGTGAGGGGAGCGGGCTACAAAGCGTGTTCAATGGGAGAGATTATAGAATCCGTAGCCCGCATGAGCGCAGAAAAAAAAGGCTGAGAGCGGCACATCCACTGACATGATGGCCGCATTAGTATACCTGCGCCATGACCTCCGATGATATCCTCGCAAATGCTGAGCGGTTAATCGCGGACGCGCGCCATCTGCACGACGTCGGCCGCAGCAGGTCCGCGGCAACACTCGTTGTCGTGGCGCTGGAGCAATTCGGCTCATTTGTTGAAGAGCTCACGAAAGAAAAGTTTCCGGACGCCGTCGTGCACATGGGCATCTTTGGCGATAAAGCAAACGCGCACGCCAAGCGGCAAGATGCGTTGGCCGGTCACGTCTACAACTTTGTACTGGGCGAATTATCAACCCAATTCATGTTTGAGATATTCTATCACAAGACACGCTGCGGCGATCATGAAAAGTTTATGCAGTGGCTAGTCAATGCTGCTGCGCCGCTGGCATTCAGCGACAAACAGAAGGAGCGAATGAAGAGTAGTAAGGAAATGCAGTCCGCATCATTGCTTATGCATTTCGTGCGAGAGGGCCGACTTAAGCATCTCCGAGAATATGGGCTTTATGAAAATAGCGAGCTGCGATTTTCTCCCGCCGCCATTCAGCAGGTCATCGAGCTCGCTGAAATGGTGCGAGAAATTCTTGTTCGGTCGAGAAATGTCTTAGTTCCAGAACCGATGTCCTTGGCGGGCGTCAACATGCCGCCCGGAATCATCATGGATGATGAAGGGGAGTGGCTCTTAAAGCTTAATCACCGCCATCAAGGGTGATCCCGATCTCAAGAATGATTGAAATCCCGGATTTCGGCGGCTCCATCCGGGCTGCGCTTGCGAACGGGGGGCCAGTCGTCATGGCCGGGCTTGTCCCGACCATCCGATAAGGGGCGCACTGCGCTAACATCTGCTAGGCTAGTTGGGCCAAAGGAAAATTCAGCGGAAAGGGAGCCACATCGATGGCAATGGCTTATGATTACCCAACCGATCCTCGATTGCAGCCGGTCACGATTGCCACGGCAACACTTGAGTTTAAGGTCGATGACGGTGCATGGATTGGTTTCTTGCGCAGTCGCGCCTCAGATTTTGTCGAGTTTGATTCTGCTCCAAAGATTGTTGCCGATGCTTTTGCGTTAAACGTCGCGCATCGAATTGCGCATATGTCACGCCAAGTGTTATCTGAAGAAAGATCGCATTATTGTCTGACTCGATATGATGGCAAACGTGGGAGTCTGCAGGTTCTGCTGGATTTTTCGGTGATTCCGGCGGACATAACAGCGATCATTGGCGCGTCCGCAGTGGTGCTTTATAAGTCGCTCAAGGATTACAAGACGATAAGAGAAAATGTGACGCTAGTATATAACGACTTAGCCAAAGTTATTTCTTTGATTGCAAAAACGATTCACAGCAAAGAGCCGACCCTCGCGGGGCTCGTCGTCGAAAAGCACACTGATAATTTGCTGCGGGCGTTAAGTATTGCGGCCGTTTTTGAAGAAGCTGAGAGAGAGGCGACTGTCTTTAACGACAAGGCTTTTAATGAAAGAATGGCTGCCGAAAGGCGATCTCTTGAAGAGAGGCTAATAAGGGCGAAACAGGAAGGAAGGCTCGGTGGCGATGATACAATTACCCTAAAGATTGATTAGGGCCGCCACGCGGAATTGACGTTTTGCTTGCGGGACGGAAATGCAACGCCATACAATTGGGCGAGCTAGTAATCATTCCGCTGCTTGGGTGTCCTTCTTTCGCTTCTGCGCTTTCTTCCGCTCCAGCACCGGCTTCAATTACTGCCCGGTGTAAGAGCGCTTCGCCTTGACGATGTCCCCACCGCACTCCGCCCGTGACGATCTCGGCGCGCCGCTCGCACAGGCTTAAGGCTTCAACGCCCCTAATTCCCCGCTTATCGGCCTCTCCCTCGTCTCCAAATCCCACGCCATCGCTGTAATCCGCCACACGCCGCCGTCCTTGACGAACAGGAAGGCGCTGACGTCGCGCGTCACCGCCGTCTCGTTCTCCAGCATCTCGCAGCCGGCCAGCGCGACCGCGACGTTGCCGTAGACGTGGATGGTCGCCCCGAGCATCGTCTCGTGAAAGTGCGTGAGCGTGCCGTCGGCTTCGAGCTGCTGCATGCGGGCGATGAATTGTGCGACGCTCTGGCGCCGGGCAGGGCGCGCGGCGGGAATGAGCGTCGTGTCGGGGAAGAAGGTGGCGCGGAAGGCGTCCCAGTCGGCGGGCTGGCCGGGCGACCAGGCGAGGCTTTTGAATTGCGCGGCGATCACGGCGCGGATCGCGGCGGTGTCGGAGTCGTCTGTGGTCATGGTGTACCCCGTTTTACCTCTCCCCGCGTGCCGATAGGCTCAGGCTCCCGTGACGCCCCCTCATCCGGCCCGCAGCTAACGCCGCGCGCCACCTTCTCCCCGCACGCGGGGAGAAGGAAGATCGCATCGCGTCGCAGGCCGCATCAAACGTACGCGACCGATAAAGAAGGACCCAAGAGGGGCGCCGTGCGTTGCTTCCCGGCGCCGCTCGCGCGCGCGAACATGCCGGAGGATCGTGATGGCGGACAAGCTCACCCCGACGCCGCGGGCCTCGCCCGCCGTCAGCATGCTCGCGTTTGCCGCCGGCGCCATCGCGCTCGGCGCTGTCGCTGTCGGCGCCGTGGCGATCGGCCAGATGGCCATCGGCCGGCTCGCCGTCAAGCGGATGCGCATCGGCGCCTTGGAGGTCGATGAGTTGACCGTGCGGCGCCTGAATGTGGTCGGGGAGGAGAAGCCGTGGCGGTGAGGGCGTCACCTCTCCCCGCTTGCGGGGAGAGGTCGGATCGCGAAGCGATCCGGGTGAGGGGGCGTGACCGCGAGTCTGAGCCTGTCGAAAGGCCCCCTCATCCGGCTTCCTTGCGCCTCCGGCGCCAGGAAGCCACCTTCTCCCCGCGCGCGGGGAGAAGGAAAGTGCCCGCACGCGGGGAGAAGGAAGACTACTCCGCCGCCTGCATGCCCTTCTTGCGCTTCGGCGTTTCTTTGCGTTCAAGCACCGGCTTCAGATACTGCCCGGTGTAACTCCGCTTCGCCTTGACGATGTCTTCCGGCGTGCCGGCCGCGACGATCTCGCCGCCGCCGTCGCCGCCTTCGGGGCCTAAATCGATCACCCAGTCGGCGGTCTTGATCACTTCGAGATTGTGCTCGATCACCACCACGGTGTTGCCGGTGTCGGTGAGCTCGTGCAGCACCTCCAGGAGCTTCGCCACGTCGTGGAAGTGCAGGCCCGTGGTCGGCTCGTCGAGGATGTAGAGCGTGCGGCCGGTCGCGCGCTTGCTCAGCTCCTTGGCGAGCTTGACGCGCTGCGCCTCGCCGCCGGAGAGCGTGGTGGCCTGCTGGCCGACATGGATGTAGTCGAGGCCGACGCGGTGCAGCAGCGCCAGCACGTCGCGCACGCGCGGCACCGCCTTGAAGAACTCGAGCGCCTCTTCCACCGTCATGTCGAGCACGTCGGCGATCGACTTGCCCTTGAACAGCACGTCGAGCGTCTCGCGATTGTAGCGCTTGCCCTTGCAGACATCGCAGGTGACGTAGACGTCGGGCAGGAAGTGCATCTCGATCTTGATGACGCCGTCGCCCTGGCAGGCCTCGCAGCGGCCGCCTTTGACGTTGAAGGAGAAGCGGCCCGGCTCGTAGCCGCGCGCCTTCGCCTCGGGCAGCGCTGCGAACCATTCGCGGATCGGCGTGAAGGCGCCGGTATAGGTCGCCGGGTTCGAGCGCGGCGTGCGGCCGATCGGCGACTGGTCGATGTCGATGATCTTGTCGATGTGCTCGAGGCCCTCGATCTTGTCGTGCGGGGCGGGGGCGAGCGAGGCGCCGTTGAGCTTGCGCGCCACCGAATTGTAGAGCGTGTCGATGAGCAGCGTCGACTTGCCGCCGCCACTGACGCCGGTGACGCAGGTGAACAGGCCGAGCGGGATTTCGGCGGTGACGTTCTTGAGGTTGTTGCCGCGCGCATTGACGACGCGCAGCTGGCGGCGCGGATCGGGCCGCCGCCGCTCCGGCACCGGCACAGTGAGCTCGCCGGAGAGATATTTTCCGGTCCATGACTCCGGCGCGGCGATGAGATCGTCCACCTTGCCCTGCGCGATCAGCTTGCCGCCGTGGATGCCGGCGCCGGGGCCGATGTCGAGCACGAAATCGGCGAGGCGGATGGCGTCCTCGTCGTGCTCGACGACGATGACGGTGTTGCCGAGGTCGCGCAGTCTCTTCAATGTCTCGAGCAGGCGCGCATTGTCGCGCTGGTGCAGCCCGATCGATGGCTCGTCGAGCACATAGAGAACGCCGGTGAGGCCGGAGCCGATCTGCGAGGCCAGGCGGATGCGCTGGCTCTCGCCGCCGCTCAAGGTGCCGGAGGCGCGCGCCAGCGTCAGATAATCGAGGCCGACATCGACCAGGAACTTGAGGCGCTCGCGGATTTCCTTGAGCACGCGAGTGCCGATCTCGTTCTGCTTGTCGGTGAGGTGCCTGGGCAATTCGGTGAACCAGTCGCCGGCCTTGCGCACCGACAGCTCGGCGACCTGCGAAATGTTTTGGCCGGCGATCTTGACGCAGAGCGCTTCCGGCTTGAGGCGGGCGCCGTGGCACAGCGCGCAGGGCACGTCGGTGAAATACTTCTGCAGGTCCTCGCGCGCCCACTCGCTCTCGGTCTCCTTGAAGCGGCGCTCGAGATTGGTGATGACGCCTTCGAATGGCTTCTTGGTCGTGTAGCCGCGCATGCCGTCGTCGTAGACGAACTTGATCTCGTCATCGCCGGAGCCATACAGAATGGCATCTTGGGTCTTCTTGCCGAGGTCCTTCCACTTGGTGTCGAGCGTGAAGCGGTAGTGCTTGGCCAGCGCTTCCAGCGTCTGCGTGTAGTAGGGCGACGACGACTTCGCCCATGGCGCGATGGCGCCCTTGCGCAGCGTGGCGTCGCGGTCGGGGATCACCAAATCCGCGTCGATGTGCTGCTCGACGCCGAGGCCGCCGCACTCGGGACAGGCGCCGAACGGATTGTTGAACGAGAACAGGCGCGGCTCGATCTCGGGAATGGTGAAGCCGGAGACCGGGCAGGCGAACTTCTCGGAGAAGACGATACGCCGCGCATCGGACGCCGCCGCGGCGGCGAGTTTGGTCGTCTTGCCGCTCGCCGCAGCCTCACCCTCCCCACGCGAGCCTTTGCGAGCGGCGGGGAGGGTCGGCGTCGAAGACGCCGGGGTGGGGGGCTCTTGCTGAGTCAGCTTCCCCGCACCCCCAACCCCTCCCCGCCGCTCCGCTTCGCTACGCGGGGGGAGGGGAGCGGCAGCGTCCGCCAGCTCCACAACCGCCAGGCCATCGGCGAGCTTGAGGCACTGCTCGAGCGAATCCGCCAGCCGCGTGCCGATGTCGCCGCGCACGACCAGGCGGTCCACCACCACGTCGATGTCGTGGGTGAACTTCTTGTCGAGCGGCTTGACGTCGGCGATCTCGTAGAAGGCGCCGTCGATCTTCACGCGCTGGTAGCCCTTGCGCATGAAGTCGGCGAGCTCCTTCTTGTACTCGCCCTTGCGGCCGCGCACGACCGGCGCCAGCACGTAGATGCGCGTGCCCTCGGGCAGCGCCAGCACGCGGTCGACCATCTGCGAGATGGTCTGGCTTTCGATCGGCAGTCCGGTCGCCGGCGAGTAGGGCACACCGATGCGCGCCCACAACAGGCGCATGTAGTCGTAGATCTCGGTGACCGTCCCGACGGTCGAGCGCGGGTTCTTCGAGGTGGTCTTCTGCTCGATGGAGATGGCGGGCGAGAGGCCGTCGATCTGGTCGACGTCCGGCTTCTGCATCATCTCCAGGAATTGGCGCGCATAGGCCGAAAGGCTCTCGACGTAGCGGCGCTGGCCCTCGGCATAAATGGTGTCGAAGGCGAGCGACGACTTGCCCGAGCCGGACAGGCCGGTGAACACCACCAGCTGGTCGCGCGGGATGGTGACGTCGATGTTCTTAAGGTTGTGCTCGCGGGCGCCGCGGATGGTGATGGCGCGGCTATCGCGGGCGGCGCGGCTCTTGTCGAACAGGTCATTCATGCGGGTGTCTATTCGCTGTGTGTCGGAGCCGGCGGAAGCAATACTTCACCGCTGCCTGGTCAGGGCGGCACGGCAGGAACCGATCAGTCAGTCAGAAGCCGGAACATAGGAAGAACCGGGAGGCTCCGCCAGCCCCGCGCGGACCGCTTTTGCCGTGCTGGGGACAAGTCCGTCGGCCGCGGCTCGGGCCTCGGAAGTTCCGCCCTCTGACGCCCACTTGGGGCCTCAAAGATTTTTGAACCATTCTAATGAAGTGCGCTCTTGCCGGCGGTCCGGGATCGTGGCGGCTGAAATAACCCGTCGAACGGCAGGAGAGGAAGGCCGACGATGAAGCACGACAGCGCTCTAATGGCACTCGCCGCGATCTTCGCGATCTCGATCGGCGCCGTGTTTGCGGCATCCGCGGCAAGCGACGTCACCGACGCCGGCGATCCGCCCGCCCTGGCGCCCGGGCAAGCGCCGCCGCTGCCGCAGCCGGGGCCCTTGGCTGCGCCGCGCTCGCAAAACCAGGTCGGCTTCCCCGCAGCGCTGACCGCATCCGTCATCCCTCCAAGCAGCCCGCTCACGCCGGGCGCCGTGGCGCTTGGGGAGAAGCTGTTCTTCGATGCGCGGCTGTCCGGCGACGGCACGGTCGCCTGCGCCACCTGTCACGATCCGGGGCGCGCCTTCACGGACGGCCGTCCGCAATCGATCGGCATCCATGGCCGCGTGGGCCAGCGCAATTCGCCGACCATCTTGAATGCGCTCTACAACAAGACGCAATTCTGGGACGGCCGCGTCAACACGCTGGAGCAGCAGGCGGCGCTACCGATCACCAATCCCTTCGAGATGGGGGCGCCCAGTGTCGACGCCGCCGTCGGCAAGATCGCCGGCGACAAGGACTACGCAACGCAATTCATGCAGGCCTTCGGGCGCGGCGTGAACGAGGCCGACATGCTGCGCGCCATCGCCACCTACGAACGAACGCTGGTCTCGTTCGATTCTCCGTTCGATCATTTCATCGCCGGCGACCAGAACGCGATCAGTGACTCGGCCAAGCGCGGCTGGGAACTGTTCAACAGCAAGGCGCGCTGCAACAAGTGCCACGCGCTGGAGGACAACAAGATCGACGTCGAGGCCATGTCCGACAACGACTTCCACAACATCGGCGTGAATATCATCCGGCACCGGGTCGTCCCCTTGGCCTTGCAGGCCGAGCGTGAGCTCGCCTCGGGACATTTGCAGGACATCGACCGCGCGGCCATCGAGAGCGACATGTCGGCGCTCGGGCGTTTCCTGGTCACCAAGAAGCAGAGCGATCTCGCGTCGTTCAAAACGCCGGATATCCGCAACGTGATGGTGACCGCGCCTTATTTCCACGATGGATCGGCGGCGACCTTGTGGGACGTCATCGATCACTACAACAAGGGCGCCGGCTTGCAGGACCCCTGGCTCGATACCGACATCCAGCCGCTGGCGCTGACCGAGCCGGAGATCGACGACCTCGTTAATTTCATGGCCTCGCTGACCAGCCCGCAATACAAAGCGCAGGCGGACAAGGCCTATGCCGCGCAGCTCGCGCTGTCCAAGATCAGCCGCCCGCAGCGCGACACCAAACGCGCGTTCGAGCCGAAGGTGCCGCCGCCGCAGCCGCCGAAATTCTAGGGCGCGATCGTGTTAGCGCGAAGCGCTGCGACAAACTCGGCGCTCTCCCTCTCC
>DATARB010000322.1:0-3994 GCA_036264375.1 Pseudolabrys sp. | reverse complement strand
GCGCGACCGCCGAGCCGACAAAACCGGTGGCGCCAGTGACCAGGCACAGGCCGGAAGGAAGCGTCATCTCAGCGAACTGGGCCGGCGCGGACCCAATCGCCAATGCGCTGCACGACTGCCGCCTCGATGCCGAGAAAGCCATGCGGCGACATGGCTTCGCATGGATCCGATTGGATCTGACTGCTCGCCACGATCACGACCTCCTTGCGCGACGAGCGGGTCCATGCCGCCGCCAAGGTCTGGGCGTCGCCAGGCGGCGTCACCATGCAGGCGTCGCCCTGATTCGCGACTATGAGCGCCGGCACAGCGATCAAGCCGGGCTCGCTGTCGAAGACGGTCTCGCCGCTTCTGCCCCAGCGCGTTACTGAAGAGGTCAGCACGACCCCGGCGATTTTGCCGCTCAGGTGAGCGGCGCCGTTAGCGGCAGCGGTCGAGCCCTGGCTGGTCTCAACCAGCCACACCGGCGCATTGATGCGAGAACGCGCAAAATCAATCGCCCGATCGACCGCTGCGACGTACTCGCTGGCGTGCCGCTCGCCCAGCAGCGAAGTGCCGTTGGGAGAACCGAGGATCTCCACGGCGAACCCTTGGGCGACACAAAGGGGCAGCGTTCGGACCAGGAAATTCCGGTTGGTGGTTGTCCCGCCAGGGCCGATATCGACGATCCCCGTGCCGCCGGGAAACATGATCAGCATCGCCCGTGGATTGGCGGGGCTGGCGAACGACACGCGCTCGCTGCCACCCGATGCCAGCGGAATGTCCGCCGCGATGTTCTGTGCCGACAGCGGCTGGGCGAAAGCGCTCAGGCCGATCGCGAGGACGGTGGCAGCTGTAGCCCGCCACATCCCAATCTCTCCGTCATTCAGCGAGGCCGGCAATCAGGTCAGATGCGGCCGTGACAATGCTTGAATTTCTTGCCCGAGCCGCAAGGACAAGCCGCATTGCGCGGCGTCCCCGCCCATGGCGCCCGGGTCGCAACTCGCTCCCGCTGGCCCGCAGGATTGTTGCCGTCGTGCCCGTTCGAACGCCGCGGCCGGCCGCGACCTTGGCTGCCGGGCAGACCTGCCGGCAAGGCCGCTTCCGCCATCGCCATCTCGCGCTCGGCCGGTCGCGGTTCGCCGAACACCATCTCGCCATAGCCGGGCGGGGGTGGCGGGGGCTCCATTCGCAATTCGACATGGCTCAACACGGATGTCACTTGCTGGCGCAGGTTGACCAGCATCTCCTCGAACAGGTCGAAGGCTTCCCGTTTGTATTCGTTGAGCGGATCGCGTTGCGCATAGGCCCGCAAGTTGATGGCTTGACGCAGATGATCCAAGGAGAGCAGGTGGTCCTTCCAGGTCTGGTCGAGCAGCTGCAACAACAGGCTCTTTTCGGCCATGCGCATCAGGTCGGGGCCGTAATTCGCGGTCTTTTCGGCCATCTTTCGGTCGGCGGCGGCAACGACCCGCTCCCCGATCGCGTCATTGTCGATGCCTTCTTCCTTGGCCCATTCCGCCAATGGCAAATCGAGCGCCAACAGCCGCATGCATTCGGCGTGCAGGCCGGCAACATCCCATTGCTCGGCCAGTGCGTTTTCGGGGATGGCCCGCGCCACGACTTCGGAGATCGTCTCGTTGCGCATGTCGGCGACGGTCTCCGCAACGTCGCGCGCGCTCATGATGTCGCGGCGCTGTTCATACACGACCTTGCGCTGATCGTTCATGACGTCGTCGAACTTCAGGAGCTGCTTGCGGATATCGTAGTTGCGCGCCTCGACCTTCTGCTGCGCCTTGGCGAGCGCCTTGTTGACCCAGGGATGAATGATCGCCTCGCCGTCCTTGAGGCCGAGGCGCTGCAGCATCGAATCCATCCGCTCGGAGCCGAAGATCCGCATCAAATCGTCTTGCAGCGACACGAAGAATTTGGAGGCGCCGGGATCGCCCTGGCGCCCCGAGCGGCCGCGCAGCTGGTTGTCGATCCGGCGGCTCTCGTGCCGCTCGCTGCCGATGACGAAGAGCCCACCAGCGTTGCGCACGACCTCGCGCGCCGCCTCGATCTCTGCGCGGATTTCCGCCGCGCGCTTCTCGCGCTCGGCCGAATCTTCGATCGCCGCCAGATCGGTCCTGAGCCGCATGTCGAGATTGCCGCCGAGCTGAATGTCGGTACCGCGACCGGCCATGTTGGTGGCAATCGTCACGTTCCCGGGCCGGCCCGCCTGGGCGATGATGTAGGCTTCCTGCTCGTGATAGCGTGCGTTCAGCACGTTGTGCGGGATCTTGTGTTTCTTGAGCAGCTCCGAAAGCGCCTCGGATTTCTCGATGCTGACCGTGCCGCACAATACCGGCTGCTGCCGCTGCCGGCACTCCACTATCTGCTCGACGACCGCATCGAATTTTTCACGCGTCGTGCGGTAGACCTCGTCGTCGTTATCAGCGCGGATACACGGCTCGTTGGTCGGGATCTCGATAACCTCGAGCCGGTAGATGTCACCGAACTCTTCCGCCTCGGTCATCGCCGTGCCGGTCATGCCGGCGAGCTTCGGATACATGCGGAAGTAGTTCTGGAAGGTGATCGAGGCGAGCGTTTGGTTCTCGTTCTGAACCGTGACGCCTTCCTTCGCCTCAAGCGCCTGATGCAGCCCCTCCGAATAGCGCCGCCCTTCCATCATTCGGCCGGTGAACTCGTCGATGATGACGATCTTGTCGTCCTTGGCGATGTAGTCGGTATCGAGCGCGAACAGTTTGTGCGCCCGCAAGGCCTGATTCACGTGATGAACCAGCGACACGTTCTGGATGTCATAGAGCGAGCCCGAATGCAGCAACCCGGCTTCGCGCAACAGCCGTTCTATCTTCTCTTGTCCCGTTTCGGTCAGCGTGACGGTGCGCTGCTTCTCGTCCTTCTCGTAATCCTCCGCGGCGAGGGCCGGAATCAGCTTGTCGACCTGGATATAAAGCTCGGAATTGTCCTCGGTGGGGCCTGAGATGATCAACGGCGTGCGCGCCTCGTCGATCAGGATCGAATCGACCTCGTCGACGATCGCAAAGTGGAACGGCCGATGGACCATGTCCTCGAGCCGGAACTTCATGTTGTCGCGCAGATAATCGAAGCCGAGCTCGTTGTTGGTGCCGTAGGTCACGTCGCACAGATAGGCCTGCTGGCGCTCATGATCGTCGAGCTCGTGCACGATGCAGCCGACGCTCATGCCGAGGAGGTTGTAGATCTGTCCCATCCACTCGGCGTCGCGCTTGGCGAGGTAGTCGTTGACCGTGACGACATGGACGCCATTGCCGGTCAGCGCGTTGAGGTAGACCGGCAAGGTGGAAACCAAGGTCTTGCCTTCGCCGGTCTTCATCTCGGCGATCATGCCGCGATGCAGCACGATGCCGCCCATCAGCTGCACGTCGAAATGGCGCTGGCCGAGCGTCCGCTTGGCGGCCTCGCGGACCGTCGCGAAAGCCTCAACGAGGAGATCGTCGAGCTCGGCGCCGTCTTCGAGCCGCTGCCGAAACTCCGCCGTGCGGGCGCGCAATGCCTCGTCCGACAGCTTTTCGAGGTCTGGCTCCAATTCATTGATCTGCTCGACCAGCGACTCGAGGCTCTTGACGTAACGATCGTTGGCGGAGCCGAACAGCCGCCGGGCTAAGGCGCCTAACATGAGGACCTCGGAAAACGGACGATGGGGTGAGAAAGCGAGCGCACGGCGACAGTTGACAGATAGGCCGGCGCCGCGGGGGTGTCAATTCGCCGAGCCCCGCCCGCCGGCTTCAATTGCACATACAATTTCGGGCCCGACTTGTTCGCGCCGGCCCGATATGCGACATCAACGCCCGCCGCGCTGTCCCGCCCGGAGACACCCTTCGATGCCCGCAATTTCGCCGCTCGCTCCCGCCGGTTTTCCCGATCTGAAGCCAATTGCGGGCGTGCGCCTTGCCGCTTATGCCGCCGGCGTCCGCTATGCCGGGCGCGACGACGTGATGCTGGCCGAGCTTGCGCCGGGAACGACGATCGCCGG
>DATARB010000211.1:0-1859 GCA_036264375.1 Pseudolabrys sp. | reverse complement strand
AGGTCTGGGCCTGCCCCGCGAACTCGAACAACCTCGAGTTCCACTGCCATGTGCTCCCCGGCTCTGTTTGCCCATCGACCCATACAAGATTTACGAGGTCTGGTACGATGCAACCGGGTCGAAGGTGATCGGCATCGGTTTGCGGGGTTAGAAGCTGAAGAACTCCTTCAGTACCGCATGGACCCGATCCGGCTGATCCTCTGGGATGAAATGGCCGCTATCGATGCCGAGGCCGCGCACGTCGTCGGCATGGTCGCGCCACACCTTGAGGACGTCAAAGCCGCTTCCCTGCCCGCTATGCATCCCCCACAACACGAGCATCGGCACCCTGACCTTCTGCGCGAGGTCCGCACGGTCGTGTACGAGGTCGATCGACGCGCCGGCGCGGTACTCGTCACAGGTGGCGCGGATCGTCTCCGGGTTCTGGAAGCAGCGCAGATACTCGTTCCACGCCGCTGGCTCGATCGCGCCCTCGTCGTGCAGCAAAGTGCCGAACATATGGCGCAGAAAGAATTCGGGATCGCAGCCGATCATGTGCTCCGGCAGGCCGCGGCCCTGGATCAAAAAGAACCAGTGCCAGCTGCCGGTTGCCGCCTTCTGGTCGATCGTCTCGAAACGATAGAGCGTCGGCACGATGTCAAGCGTCGCACCGCGCGTGACCTTGTCAGGATGGTCGCGCAATAGTCGGTGCGTCACCCGCGCGCCTCGGTCGTGACCGGCGACCGCGAAGCGGCCATGGCCGAGCGCCCCCATTACCTCGACCTGGTCCAGCGCCAGCGCACGTTTGGCATAGTTGATGAAATTGTCGCCGGCCGGCGGCTTCGAGCTGTCGCCGTAGCCGCGCAGATCGGGCACGACGACGGTGAAATCCTCCGCCAAGCGCGGCGCCACCTTGCGCCACATCACATGGGTCTGCGGATAGCCGTGGAGCAGCAACAGCGGCGGCCCGCTGCCGCCGGTCACCAGGTTGATTGTCGCGCCGCTGGTTTCGATTTGCCGCTGTTCGAAGCCGGGAAAGAAGTCAGACATTGTGGCCTCCATTTGCGCTGCAAAGCCTGGGCAAGCCGAGGAGTGATTGCCCTTGAACCCCATCATAACTTCCTGCTCGAGCGGGGGTGGACGGGACGCGGGCACCGGTTGACCGAGGATGGCGCCGCGCACGTCCTGCTGCTCGAAGCCGGCGGCTGGGACCGCGACCCGTGGCTGACGATCCCGCTGGCCTGGGGCCGCGTCTTGTAGCGGCGCATGCACGACTGGATGTATTTTGCCGAACCGGAAGCGACGCTTGACGGTCGGGGCATCGAATGCGCCCGAGGCACGGTGATCGGCGGTTCGTCGTCGATCAACGCAATGGGCTATGTGCGCGGCCATGGCGGTGATTACGATCGCTGGGCCCAGACCGGACTGCCGCAATGGTCCTCCATAGCCGCCACTTTATCTAAAAGTGGCGTCTATAAAAACGCAATCCTCAACGGCCTCGCGGATTAAAGGCCATCGCGGCGCGAGCATCGCGGTAGGTTTCGAGCGCGATGCGTTCGCTCTCAGTCAACGTATCGCGGCGCCATGATGGATCGCCGATCGCGTCGGCCTCCGCGATCTCTCGGATGCGTCGGCGAATCTCCGGAGGCGTCGGCGGCGCATAGCCGACGCGTGTAAGGGCTTCGCCGGCCGCCGCGATCTCGTCGGCCCGATTGGCGCTCCCAGAGCGCGTCTTGTCACCGTATCGCTTGTTGTGAACCTGCTCGTCGCTCAGGCAGGTAACCAACGTTACTCGCTAAGCTGCCGAATCCCGAGCCGCGATTTCCGCAGGTCGGCGCATCGGCGTTTCGATCGACGCGAGCGCCGCAAATGCTGCCTTC
>DATARB010000282.1:0-4975 GCA_036264375.1 Pseudolabrys sp. | reverse complement strand
GACAGCGGTGATCGGAGTAAGTTAACTCTGGTTAACAGTGGTTAATTGGGGGTCAACGTCCTTGAGGTCCGATTAGGGGCAAGGAACGAACCCGCTCTCGCGGGAGGGGTGGCGGTGCGGTCAGTGCGTTTTCGGCAGCGGCGGTGAACGCATGAACAGGAAGGCGTGACGATCGGGGCATCCGATCCCGAGCATTGAAGGTCCAGCAACCTTCAGCTCGAGAGAGGTCCCCCGATGACTTCCCATCCTTCCGATCGGCCGGTTAGCGCGCTGCGGACACGCATGATCGAAGACATGACGGTGCGCGGCTTCAACGCGAACACGCGCAGCAACTACATTCGCAACGTGCGGGCGTTCGCGGCCTTTATTGGCCGGTCGCCCGGTACGGCGACGGCGGAGGATCTGGGTCGCTTCCAGCTGCATCAGACGCAGAGCGGCATGCAGCCGCCGAGCATCAACAGCGCGGTTTCGGCCCTGCGCTTCTTGTTCACCGTGACCCTCGACCGACCGGACCTTGCCCAGCGGCTCACGGTCGTGCGCCAGCCGCGGCCGCTGCCGGTCGTGCTCAGCGTTGAGGAGGTCACGCTGCTGCTCCAGGCGGCGCCGGGGCCGAAGTACAAGGCGGCATTCGCCACAGCATACGGCGCCGGGTTGCGCGTCTCCGAGGTGGTCGCGCTCAGGGTGGGCGATGTCGACTCCGAGCGCATGCTGCTGCGGATCGAGCGCGGGAAGGGCCGCAAGGACCGTCACGCCATGCTGTCGCCGCAGCTGCTCGAACTGCTGCGCGCCTGGTGGCGGGAGGGCCGGCGCCTCGGCGTGTTGCTGCCGCGGGGGTGGCTGTTCCCAGGCCGCAATCCGGTCGAGCCGCTCTCGACGCGCCAGCTCAGTCGCGCCGTCCATGCAGCAGCCGAGGCCGCCGGGATCAAGAAGCGAGTGTCGCCGCATACGCTGCGGCACAGCTTCGCCACACACCTTCTGGAACAGGACACCGACATCCGGTCATCCAAGTGCTGCTCGGCCACGCCAAGCTCGACACGACAGCCCGTTACACCCGCGTCGCCAACACCACGATCCGCACTGTGACCAGCCCGCTCGACCGGCTCGCGCCGCTGACCGAAGGGAGGCCGAGAACCAGAGCGTAGCTCGGCGGCGGTGCGCCGCCCGAGGCTGGAGGTCGCAGACATCTTCCATCGCCACGGAGCTGCTTGGCGCAAGGCCAATGCCGGGCATGTCAGCCTCGGCCAGCTCAAGGCGATGTCAGCCATCGAGCAGTGCCGTTCGGCCGCCCTCGGCGGCCATGTCGAGCGCTGCGAGGATTGCGGTCACAGCCGGATCGCCTACAATTCCTGCCTTATGGGCAAAGCCGGTAATGGGGAGCTGGCGACAACTTGTCCGCGGTCCAGCAGCAGTCGCCGCCAGCTCGGCTCACCATTACGAGGCACGCTTCAGCAGCGCGATCAACTTATCAGTGGGCTGGAAGACGCCGCGACGCAGGTGTGGCGGCACGATCGCCTCCATTGCATCGAGCTTTTCGGTCGGATCACCACGCGTGTAGACCTCGGTGGTCGTCAATGTGGCGTGGCCCAGCCACAGCGACACCTTCCGGATATCCCCGGTCGCCTGCAGGACGACCATCGCGCACGTGTGCCTGAGCACGTGGGGCGAGACGCGTTTCTTGGCGAGACCGGGCTGCTTCCGAGCCGCGGTCGCGACGTGCTGCTTGAGCAGGTAGGCAAAGCCCCATCGGCTCAGCGGCTCACCACGAGCGTCGACGAACACCTCGGGTGTCGCGACCTGCCCGCGTATGGCGAGCCAGGCGCGCAGTGCAGCGGCCGCCGGCTTCCACAACGGCAGCGTCCGCTCCCGGCGCCCCTTGCCAAGCACACGGATACTCATCGACGGCAGGTCGATATCGTCGATCTTCAGTCCCGTCAGCTCGGAGACGCGCAGTCCTGCACAGACCGCCACGTGCAACATGGCACGATCGCGGATGCCATCGCGTGTCGCCGGATCGGGAGCATCGAGCACGGCCTGCAACTCATCGCGCAGAAGGTAGGGCACCAGGCGCGTATCCGTTTTCTTGAACGGGATCGCCAGGACGCGGCGGATCTGCTCGAGCGCGGCCGGTTGCCGATATTCGAGGAAGCGGAAGAACGACTTGATAGCCGCCAGCCGGACGTTGCGCGTCACGGCCGCGTTCTTGCGCTTGTCCTCGAGATGCTCGAGGAAGGCGCTGACGAGTCCGGCATCAATCTGCTCCAGCGTCAGCGCCGATGGTTTGACCTTAAGGCGGTCGGCGGCGAACACGAACAACAGCTGGAAGCTCGAGGCATAGGAATCGCTCGTGTGCCGGCTGGCGCCCCGCTGGCGAGCGAGGGTGTCGCGCAGGAACGTCTCGATGAGGGGAGCAATCGGCGTCATGCTGACCTCCCCTCGGACATGAACGCTTCGCTGGCCGTGGCGACATCGCGCAAGAAGTCGGCCGTGGCCTCCAGATACCAGTAGGTCGCGTAGATGTTGACGTGGCCCATGTAGGTCGCGAGTGCCGCCATGTGCGCCCCGCACCGGCCTCGGCCGGCTGGGCTGCCTTGCAGCGCACGCACCGCAAACGTGTGCCGCAGATCGTGCAAGCGAGGGCGACGTCCCGACCTCGACTTGATGCCGGCCTTGTCGACCAGCCTGTCGAAGGTCTCCTTGACGGCAATGTAGCGAAGGGGCCGACCGCGCTTGTCGATGAACACCGGATCATCGTCCGAGCCGGGCCCGCGACGGTCCAGGTATCGCTGCAAGCCGGCGACCGCCGTGTCGTGCAGCGGCACCAGCCGCGTCTTGCGGAACTTGGTCTCGCGGATCAACAAACCATCGCTGGTCACGTCCGCGATCGTCAGCTTCAGGGCTTCGGAGATACGCAATCCGGTGGCCGAGAGCAGCGCGATCAACGTCGAATAGGTGTACGGACGCAATCCGCCCATCGGCCGAAGCCGCAGCGCAGCTTCGATGAGGCGACCGATCTCGTCTGTCGTGTAGATGTGCGGCGTGCGGCGCCGATTGCACGCGCCGAAGTGATTGGCCGGCGGCAGCTTATGCCCGACGTCCTCCACCTGGACATGGCGCACGAAGCGGCAGACGGCTCTGAGCCGAGCATCGCGTTGCGCCACAGTCGGACCGAGAGCGGCCCAGTCGATCGCTGTTTGCGAGACGACGTGCGTTTGTCCGCGCTCGGCTGCGAAGGCGGCAAAGCTCTTCAGCAGGCACTCAGCGGTCGACATCGCGAAGCCCGTGGCGCGCCGCAGAGCGAGATAGGTCTCGATGGCGTTCAGCATCAGAGCGCCTCCGGCCAAGGCTGAGCGACCTGCTTCTGCAGCGCGACGTCGGCCTTTGCGTAATGGGCCGTCGTGTCGATGCCGCGATGCCGGAGGACGAGGCCGATCTTGTCGAGTGGAACGCCGTGCCGCAGCATCTCGGTCGCTGCGGTGTGCCGCAGAGCGTGTGCTCCCTTGACGGGCGTCACGATGGCGGCCCGCTTCATGAGGCGCTTCACCACCGACGAGATGCCGTCGCCTCGTCGGAATGGCCGGCACGGTGCGATCGTGCGCAGGAACACGAGATCGCTTCGACAGGCGGACGGTCGGCCTTCGAGGTAAGCAGCGATCGCATCGCCGACCTCTTGTGGCAGCGGCAACCGGACCTCGTAGCGCGACTTGCCGCAGACCCGCAACGAGCCCGTTTGCCACTCGATATCGGTGAGGCGAAGTTGCGCCACGTCGCCGGCCCGGAGCCCGAGGCGCGCCAACAACAGCAGGATCGCACGGTCACGTCGGCGCGCACCGGCGGCGCCGTCACAGGCAGCAATCAGCCGGTCGACCTGCTCGGTCGACAGATACCGGGGCATGTCGGCAAGCTGCCAATGGGCGTAGGCCGGAACGGCGCCGTCGAGACCTGCTTGGCAGCGGCCTGCGACTGCGAGGTACCGCAGGAAGGCCCGCAGGCTCGTCGTCATCTTCTCGATCGTGCCGCGCCCGGACTTGCTCGCGCCTGCCAGGAAGTAGCCGCGGATGTCGTTCGGCCTCCAGCCGGCGGGGTCCGATCCAAGCTCCGTCATAAGGCCGGCGGCCTCGCGGGCGTAGAGCCTGATGGTAGCATCGGATGCGCCGCGATGCTTGCGCAGCCACGTCTTGAAGTCGGCGACCAACTTCGGCTCGGCGGGTGCTGCCACCACGGCCGCGGACCGGCAGACGCCGAGCTCGACGAGGTGCCGGCGAAAGAGCCTGGCACCGTAGATGGTGTGGTGGTTGCGCCGGCCGCCCTTGGCGCGTGGACACCGGCAGGTGCGCAGGTGCTCATCGAACGCCGCGAGGTCAATGTCCGTCAGGCCCGCGCATTGCTCGGTCATGACGTGGCCTATGTGAGCCGCCGCTCGCAGATAGCGCACTGCTGTCTCGGGGCCATAGCCCTGCCGTTCCAGCACCTCAGCAAACCCGTCGAGGTATGGCCCGCTCGGCCCGCTGCGCAGATGTCCCAGCACCTTCGTTGCCGAGAAGTAGGTCTCCAACATGATCGTCCCCGTATGTGACCGGCCATCATTGGCCGAACCAACGGGGCCGTACGGGCGACTTGTTATGGAGCGCGAGAGAGCGGCAATGCACAGGAAATTGCGGTCATCGCGATCGCCAGCTCCCCATTACCGGCTTTGCCCATAAGGCAGGAATTGTAGGCGATGCGAAGCTGGCCGCAGCCGTTGCACTGTTCGACATGACCGCCCAGCGCTGCCGAGCGGCAGGTTTCGATGGCGCCCATGACCCGGCGCTGGCCCTGACTCAGATGGCCGGCATGGGTCTCACGGTAAGCGGCACCGTGGCGGCGGAAGACATCCGCCACCTCCAGCGCGCGGCGCATCGAGGCCCCTCAGGCGGGCGGCGTCACCGAGAGGTGCAAGCGATCGAGGGGGCTGGGCGTGCCGGCAATGACGTTGGTC
>DATARB010000273.1:0-3310 GCA_036264375.1 Pseudolabrys sp. | reverse complement strand
GCCGGGCGTGACCCGCGCGGAGGCGCCTTCGAGCAATGTGCGGCCGGCAATACGGACGGTGAGATCGTCGATGATGAGCATGGGGCCGCCTTTTGGCGGATGCTGCGCCGCAACGCAATCCCATTCGGGCCTAACTTTTCGTCATTCCGGGACGCCGCGAAGCGGCGGGCCCGGAATCCAGAAACAAGGTCGATAGTCGTGGCTGGATTCCGGATCGCGCGCGATGCGCGCGTCCGGAATGACGGAGGGGGATGTCACGACGCCTTCAGGCCTATGCCGCTCTCTCTCTGAAAAATAATCAAATCGAACGACGGCGTTTTGGCATTGCCGATGATCCCTGAGAGTAGACAGTGCGCCTGTCCCCGATGATGGGTCTGGTGGTTGAAGAAATGGTCGAGCGCCGGCTGTAGAGGCTGTTCGATGGTCTGCGGGTTGGTGACGGTGCGATAGCGCAAGATGCCGGACAGGTCGGCTTCGCTCAGGCCGTTGATATAACGGTTGATGAGCGTGTCCTGCACGCGCCGCGCCGCCCGCAGCACATCGAAGTCGTCATAGAGGATGGCATCCAGGCTCGGCGGCATGTCGCCCACGCCGGTGAAGCGGCGCATCCAGATGCGGTCGGCGACGAGGAGATGGTTGAGCGTCCCGTGCACCGACCGGAAGAAGGCGCCGCGGTCGGCGCGATAGTCGCCGTCGGAGAGGGTGGCGGCGGCGTCATAAAGCCGTTCGTTGCACCAGGCATTGTAGGCGGCGAACATCTGGTAGCGGGACTTCATTCTCGGCTCCTGCGGACGATCATAAAAATCATTATCAGGCGCGATCTTGCCGCGCCCAAAGGCCCCCGGTATAAGCCGCCGCACCCGCAACACACCAATGAATGTCGGTCATAGGCCGATCAATCTCACTGAAGGATGATCCGATGGCGCTCGAGCGCACCTTTTCGATCCTGAAACCCGATGCCACCGAGCGCAACCTCACCGGCGCCGTCAACGCCATGATCGAGCAGGCCGGCCTGCGCATCGTCGCGCAGAAGCGCGTGCGCATCACCAAGGAGCAGGCGCAGCAGTTCTACGCCGTGCACAAGGAGCGGCCCTTCTTCGGCGAGCTGGTGGAATTCATGACCTCCGGCCCGGTGGTGGTGCAGGTGCTCGAGGGCGACAACGCGATCGCCAAGTACCGTGAAGTCATGGGCGCGACCGACCCGGCGAAGGCTGCGGCCAACACCATCCGCAAGGTGCACGCCCGCTCGATCGGCGAAAACTCGGTGCACGGTTCGGACTCGGCCGAGAACGCCGCGATCGAAATCGGCCAGTTCTTCTCCGGCAACGAGATCGTCGGCTAAGGGTTGAACGGCGTCATTCCGGGACGCCGCGCAGCGGCGGCCCCGGAATCCAGAAATACGAACAAGCCGGTGTGGTTGGATTCCGGGTTCGCTCGCGACGCTCGCGCCCCGAATGACCAGCACGGCCACGTGCGTCTATGAGACGCACGCCCTGCCAAGTGCGGCGAACTGCGCTATAGATGCCCCCCGGCCCATCCTTTGGTAGGACAGGCCGGACTAAGCCGCTGATTACAGGCGGCGATCGGGGGAGGGGCGCGCAGGTGAATTTTGCCGATTTGCTGAACCCGGCCACGTGGGGCTCCATGCTGGGCTCCGGCTGGGGCGACATGGGCCACGCCGAGTTCTGGGTCGCGGTCGTCAAGATCATCTGGATCAACATCCTCCTCTCCGGCGACAACGCCGTGGTCATCGCCATGGCCTGCCGCGGCCTGCCGGCCAAGCAGCGCATCTGGGGCATGGTGCTCGGCGCGGCTGTGGCGGTCGGCCTGCGTATCGTTTTTACCGGCGTAGTCGCGTCGCTGATGACGTTGCCGTACCTGAAGATCGTCGGCGGGCTGGCGCTGTTCTACATCGCCGCCAAGCTCCTGGTGCCGGACGAGCCCGACCACGACGAGACCGAGGCGGTCGATCACCTCTGGCGCGCGGTGCGCATCGTCGCCATCGCCGATATCGTGATGAGCCTCGACAACGTCATCGCCATCGCGGCGGCGGCCGGCGGCAACGTGGCGCTGCTGGTGTTCGGCCTCGCCATTTCCATCCCGCTGATCGTCGCCGGCGCGGCGCTGATCATGTCGCTGCTCGACCGGTTCCCGATCCTGATCTGGGCGGGCGCGGCGCTGCTCGGCTGGATCGTCGGCGAGGTGATCGCCACCGATCCGGTGGTCCTAAACTATCTCACCAGCGCCTACGGCGCGGACGTGGCGCACATGGTCGAATACGGCGCGGCGGCGGCCGGCGCGGCGCTGGTGCTGATCGTCGGCGGAACCTGGCGGCGGTCGAAAAGGCCGGTGGAGAGCAGGGTTTAATCTCGCTCGTCATTCCGGGGCACGCGCATTGGCGCGTGAACCCGGAATCCAGCGCAAATGCGGCACTTATTGCTGGATTCCGGATCGCTGCTTCGCAGCGTCCGGAATGACGCCTATATTGGCCCCCATGAATCAAACCGTCCGGGCCCCCAACGCCAAGCGGATCGGCTTTTCGGCCTGCCCGCACGATTGTCCCTCCACCTGCGCGCTCGAGGTCGAACTCATCGACGAGCGCACCATTGGGCGCGTGCGCGGGGCCAAGGACAACGACTACACCGCAGGCGTGATCTGCGCGAAGGTCGCGCGCTATGCCGAGCGCGCGCACCACGCGCAGCGGCTGATGCATCCGCTGCGCCGCGTCGGCGCGAAAGGCGCGGGCGAGTTTGCGTCGATCTCGTGGGACGACGCGCTCGATCTGGTCGCCGAGAATTTCCTCAAAAGCGAGCAGCGCCACGGCGCCGAGAGCGTGTGGCCGTACTTCTATGCCGGCACCATGGGCCTCGTCATGCGCGACGGCATCAACCGGCTGCGTCACGCCAAGAAATATTCCGGCTTCTTTTCGACCATCTGCGTCAATCCGGCTTATTCAGGCTTCGCCGCGGGCGTGGGACGCATCGCCGGACCCGATCCGCGCGAGATGGCGAAGTCGGACCTGGTGGTGATCTGGGGCACCAACGCGGTGAACACCCAGGTCAACGTGATGACGCACGCCATCCGCGCGCGCAAAGAGCGCGGCGCCAAGATCGTCGCCGTCGACATCTACATGAACGGCACCATGGAGCAGGCCGATCTCGCCGTGCTGGTGAAGCCGGGCACCGATGCCGCGCTCGCCTGCGCGGTGATGCATTGCCTGTTCCGCGACGGCAAAGCGGATTGGGATTATCTCAATCGCTACACGGACGCGCCGCGCGAGATGGAAGCGCATCTGCGCACGCGCGATCCG
>DATARB010000268.1:0-9050 GCA_036264375.1 Pseudolabrys sp. | reverse complement strand
GGGCAACGCCTGCTAATTTTTCTCGCATGCCTTAAGGTCAGGCACCCCGCCGGGCCCCCTGATCCTTGCGGCGGCGCTTGTAGCGGCGCAGGCGCTTTTCAATGCGCAAAGCGGCCTGTTCGGCGCTCTCATACGCGTCGGCGGCCATGCCTTCCGCTTCCAGCAAGGCCCCGGAATCCAGGTGCAGCACGCACTCCGTCCGGAATCCGAAGCCGTCGCGGCCGACGGTCGCGTGGCCTGAGTAGCCGCCGCGGAAATACTTCGACGTCGCCTCCTCGACGCGATCGGTGATGCGTTGCTGAAGTGTCATGCCGACGTTGATATTCCGCCCCGATACGCGCAAAGGCATACGGTGCCTCCTTTGAGTGCGCGCGGCGCTTACGCCGCGCTGACCCGCGCGGGTGCACGATTCGCCGGAAGCCGGTTCCCGCATGTCGCGGGGCTTTCGGGGATCATACCCGCCCGGTGCCAAAGATTTCAGCGTAGAAACGTTCCTCGCGTCAATGGTGCATGAGTGTGAGTAACCTCATGCCGTCGCCACCTGTTTCTCGCGCCGCCGTTGCACGGAAGAGGGTATCCGCATGGCTTCTCGGTACTTCGCGACCGTCCGGCGGGCGATTTCGATACCGGCGCCGCGCAGCTTTTCCACAATCGTATCGTCGGACAGAACGTCGGTGGCGGTTTCGCCGTCGATGAGCTGGCGGATGCGATGACGCACCGCCTCGGCGGAGTGCGCCTCGCCGCCGTTGGCGGAAGCGATCGACGACGTGAAAAAATATTTCAATTCGAAGATACCGCGGCTCGTCGCCATGTATTTGTTGGCGGTGACGCGTGACACGGTCGACTCGTGCATGCCGATGGCATCGGCGACAGTCTTCAAATTCAGCGGCCGCAGATACTGGACGCCATGAACGAAGAAGCCGTCCTGCTGGCGCACGATTTCGCTCGATACTTTAAGGATCGTCTTGGCGCGCTGATCGAGCGCGCGCACGAGCCACGTTGCCGTTTGCAGACAATCGGCGACGTATGACTTGTCTTTCTCGCCACGCGTCGCTTTCGCGACCTGCGAATAATAGCGCTGATTGATCAGCACTTTCGGCAACGTGTCGGAATTCAATTCGACCTGCCACGTGCCGTCGGGCGCGGCCCGCACGAACACGTCGGGCACGATCGGCTGTACCACTGTCGAGCCGAAGGCGAGACCCGGCTTCGGATTAAGACCGCGGATTTCGCCGATCATGTCGGCGAGATCTTCGTCGTTGACGCCGCAGACGCGGCGCAGCGCCGCGAGATCGCGCTTGGCCAGGAGATCGAGATGCTCGACCAGCGCCCGCATGGCCGGATCGTAGCGGTCGCGCTCCTTCAGCTGGATGGCGAGGCATTCGGTGAGATTGCGCGCGCAGACGCCGGCCGGATCGCAAGCTTGCAGCTTCGTGAGCACGGCTTCGACTTGAGCCAGCGGCGCGCCGAGCTTCTCGGCGACGCTCGCGAGATCGCCGGTGAGATAGCCGGCTTCATCGACCATATCGATGAGGTATTGGCCGATCATGCGCTGCGCGGGATCGGGGATCGCCAGCGCCATCTGTTCCGCGAGATGCGCGGCGAGCGTGGTCTCGGCCGAGACGAAAGCTTCCAGATTGTAGTCGCCATCGGCACCGCCACCGGCCGACCCAGACCCGGACCATTCCGAATAGGCAGGCGGCGGCATTTCCGGATGAGCCGATGTGGGACCGCCATCGTCCGGGAAGACGTTCTCCAACTCGGTGCCGAGCCCCTGCTCCATCGATGTCCGGCTGGTCTCCAGGTCGGAGCCGATCCAGTCCGGGGTGCTGCTGCCGTCGTCCCTGTCGGCGCTGGCGCGTGAAGCCTCCGCCTCGGCCTCGGCCGCGGGCCCGGGCGCGTCATCGTCGCTGGCGCGCTCGAGCAGCGGATTGCGCTCGAGTTCGCCATCGACGTAAGCCGCGAGATCGAGGCTGGAGAGCTGCAGCAGCTTGATGGCTTGCATCAGCTGCGGCGTCATAACCAGAGCTTGTGTCTGGCGGAACTCCAGGCGTTGTGAAAGCGCCATCTCTAGGTTTCCCGGCGGAAACTGGTCTAATTCTTGCTTCTAGAATGATATACCAGTTCCTAAGTCGGGTCGATACGCGATTCCGCAGTGCGATATTGAACAAAAATTGTGCAATATCTGCAGTCCGGCGGCCGGGAGGACGGACGGCTAAAGCCGAAATTCTTCGCCGAGATAGAGCCGCCGCACGTCGGGATTGTTGACGATATCGTCCGGGCTCCCCTCCATCAGCACCTCACCCGAATAGATGATGTAGGCGCGGTCGGTCAGGCCCAGCGTCTCGCGAACGTTGTGGTCGGTGATCAGCACGCCGATGCCGCGATTGGTCAGGTGCCGCACGAGCTGCTGGATGTCGCCGACGGCGATCGGATCGATGCCGGCGAAAGGCTCGTCGAGCAGCATGTAGCTCGGCCGCGTCGCCAGCGCGCGCGCGATCTCGACGCGGCGGCGTTCGCCGCCGGAGAGCGCGATGGTCGGCGTTTTGCGCAAGCGCGCGATATTGAATTCCTCGAGCAGCGCATTGAGATCGGCGTCGCGGCGGCGGCGATCGGGCTCGACCACCTCCAGCACCGCGCGGATGTTTTCTTCGACATTGAGGCCGCGGAAGATCGAGGCTTCCTGCGGCAGATAGCCGATGCCGAGCCGCGCGCGCTGATACATCGGCAACGCCGTGACGTCATAGCCGTCGAGCTCGATGCGCCCGCGGTCGGCCTTGATGAGGCCGGTGATCATATAGAACACCGTCGTCTTGCCGGCGCCGTTCGGCCCGAGCAGACCGACCGCCTCGCCTCGCCGTACATAAAGCGTGACGCCGCGCACCACCTTACGGCCGCCGAAGCTTTTCTCGACGCCGTGTGCCGCGAGGTAAGCCTGGCGTGCGGCCGGACGGCCGTCGCCGTCGCGGCGCTGCTGCCGGACCGCCTGCGGCTGCTGCGCCGGCTGAGCCTGCCGCGCAGTCTGTGGCTGCGCATGGTGCACGTTGCCATGAGCCGGATGCGGCGCGCGCGCCTGCGGCTGCCCTGCGGGACGGCGCGGCTTGGCCGGACGGCGCTGGAAAAGCGTGAGGATATTCACCCGGCAACCTCGTGACGCTTGATCCGATCCAGCCAACAGCCCGTGCGAGCCGGGCATACGACTTTAGCTGATTCCCGCGCCGCCCGTGCGGCCGAGGGCTTTGTTACCGCGATGAAGGTCAAATGAATTACCGTAGCGGCATAGGCTGCTGCGCCTTTGCGCCACTGCCTTGCTGTGCGGGCTTCTTCTCACCGCCCGGCTTGAGATTGAGTGCCTCGCCGCTGCTCGGCAGGAACAGGCCCTGCACCCGGCCCTCGCCGTTCTTAGCCGACTCGACCCGCGACACGCCGGTCGTCATGTTGACCACCAGCTTGTCGCCCTTGAGCACGTTCTGCCCTTGCGTCATCACCACGTTACCCGTGAGGGTGACGGTGCTGCTGGCCATGTCGAAGATGCCGAGTTCGCCGGTCGCGGTCTGCTCTTTCTGCGTCACAACGACGCCGCCGCGCGCCTCGAGGCGCTTGATCTTCTGATTGCCGCCGGGCCCGGGCGTGGCCGCCTGCATCGGCTTACCTTTTTCCGGAGCCTTGGCTGCGCCGTTGCTTTTGTCGTCGGCTTTGCCGTCGGTCTCATCCTGCTCGTAGAACACCACCAGCGTCTTGCAGCGCATGCCTACGTCGCCTTGCTTCACACGCACATTGCCGCTGAAGGTCGCGACCTTCTCCTTGTCACGCACTTCCAGCGTCCCGGCTTCGATGTGCACCGGCTCGTCGCGGTTCTGCGAGAAGCCCTGCAAGGCGTTCGGCGGACCCTTCGAGGTCTGCGCCTGAGTTTGCGGCTGCGCATGCAGCGCTGCGCCGGACGCCGCCAGCGCGGACGCGATCAGCAATATGCGGAGCCCACCGGTCACGGTCATTGCGCGCCGGCCTTCTTCTGTGGCAACGCCGCGCCGCCGTTGAGCATCAGGTCCATCACGACGCCGTCGTGGAAGCGCACCAGATCGCCATTATTGACAATCTCGAGCTTGTTGGCGTTCAACTTGCCCTGCAGCATCTGCAATTCGACCGGCTGATCCGAGACGACATTGCCGGAGCGGATGTTGACAAAAGCTTCGCTCAGCCGGCCCGAATATCCGCTCGACGAGGACAGCCGAATGTCGTTCTCCAATTTCAGCGTCTCTTCCTTGCTGTTGTAGAGGCCGTTTTTGGCCGACATCTTCATCGTGGTATTGTCTTGCATCTGCACCTGCGCGTGGATCGTGTGCAGTTCGACGAGGTCCGGCTTGGTCAAATCCTGCGCGGCGGCATCGGCGGACAACTGATAGGCGCGCGAGTCGCGCGTGAAGCCGGACATGCGCGGCTGCTCCATCGTGACCTTCGTGCCGGAAATGATGAGATCGTTGAGATTGATCGGCAGCTTGGCGAGCATGCGCAGCGGATTGAAGTAAGTGACAAGGAACATGACGACGCAGCCGGCGACGACCGCGACCGGAACGGTGATGCGTAGCACCCGCACGATCTTGCTATGGCGGCGCGCGGCGCGGAACGCGCGCTCACCGTCGCGCCGTCCCATCGTCCAGTGGGAGCGCGCGGTTTCCTGATCGGTCTGTGCGGCGATCACACGGTTCATATCGCTGGTCTGATCACTTCCGCTCAATCACGGCCTTGACTAGCACGTTGGGCACGCATGAGCTTCCCCGAAACCACCCTTAAGTTCGCTAGCCGACCATGCGGGCGGACATTCTTCGAGATCCTGTGCCGATACAGGCACCGAGCTCCGCTGTCATTCGGCTTCGGAAATCACGTTATACCCCGGGACGCAACATGCGGGGCGAATATGGCCCCGCGGCGGCAACCGGCGGGCACAGCGACGCACCGGCGAATTAACTATTAGACACTTTATTCCAACGGCTTGGACGAATGCGAGAAAATGTCCTCGCGCGCCCAGCCGGCCAGATCGAGCCGCACCCGGTTCGGCAGGAAGCCGAAGCACGCCGCCGCCAGCTCGGTGCGCCCTTCGCGCGCCAGCATCGTATCCAGCCGCTCGCGCAGCGCATGCAGGTGCAGCACGTCGCTCGCCGCGTAAGCGACCTGGGCGTCGGTGAGCGTATCGGCGCCCCAGTCCGAAGATTGCTGCTGCTTGGAGAGATCGACGCCGAGCAGTTCGCGGGTCAGGTCCTTGAGGCCGTGCTTGTCGGTATAGGTGCGCGTGAGCCGCGAGGCGATCTTGGTACAATAGACCGGCGCCGGCATGACGCCGAAGGTCTTGAACAGCACGCCGAGATCGAAGCGCGCGAAATGGAAGACCTTCACCAGGGCCGGGTCCGCGAGCAGCCGCTCGAGATTCGGCGCGCGCGTCTGGCCGACCGCGATCTGCACGACATCGGCCGAGCCATCGCCGGGCGACAGCTGCACCACGCATAGCCGGTCGCGCCGCGGATCGAGACCCATGGTCTCGGTGTCGATGGCTACCGCGCCCTTGTAGGCGGTGAGGTCGGGCAGATCGCCCCGATGCAGGCGGATGGTCATTCGGCTGTCTGGCTCGCGAGGCATGGTTTCCTCGCTTCCCTTAGCCTGAATCGCCGGTGGTCCCAACGCCTTTCGCGCACGCCCGAGCCGTTCGGATGGCGGGAGGCGGGGCGTCGATCATACGGGGGAGTGGTGCCCAGGAGAGGACTCGAACCTCCACGGCTTTCACCGCTAGTACCTGAAACTAGTGCGTCTACCAATTCCGCCACCTGGGCAGGCGGGGGATAGGTACGGAGCCGCAAACGGCTTGTCAATTGAGGCTTTGCGGCCTCTGTACAGGCTCCGGCCGATCCTGTATTGCCCGGGACTTGAGACAACCCCCGCCGGACATACAAGCGAGGGCGGCATGACCGCACGCAGCCCCTACGATACTCTGGTCACCGTCTATGGCGGGTCGGGATTCCTCGGCCGCCATGTGGTCCGGGCGCTCGCCAAACGCCATTACCGCATCCGCGTCGCGGTGCGCCGGCCCGAGCTCGCCGGTCACCTGCAGCCGCTCGGCCGCGTCGGCCAGATCAACGTCGTACAGGCCAATCTGCGCAACGCCGCCTCGGTGGAAGCCGCCGCGCGCGACGCGCATGTGCTGATCAACCTGGTCGGCATTTTGTACGAGCGCGGCCGTCAGCGCTTCGATTCGGTGCACGCCTTCGGCGCCGAGCAGGTCGCCCTCGCCGCCAACGCGCATGGCGCCGGCCTGGTGCATGTGTCCGCCATCGGCGCCGACGAGAATTCGCGCGCACGCTACGCCCGCTCCAAGGCGCAGGCCGAAAAACTGGTGCTGGCTGCGCAGCCGCAGGCCGTCATCATGCGGCCGTCGATCATCTTCGGGCCGGAAGACGACTTCTTCAACCGCTTCGCGTCGCTGGCTCGCATGGCGCCGGCGCTGCCGCTGATCGGCGGCGGGGCGACGCGCTTCCAGCCGGTGTTCGTCGGCGATGTCGCGGCCGCGATCGCCGACGCAGTGGACGGCAAAACGCGCGCCGGCACGACTTACGAATTGGGCGGGCCGGAAGTGCGGACGTTCAAGGAGCTGATGCAGTTCGTGCTCGCCACCATCGAGCGCAAGCGACTGCTGGTGCCGCTGCCGTTCTTTGCCGCCAAGCTGCAGGCAAGCATCCTGCAATTCGCGCCGACGCCGCCGCTGACGCCCGACCAGGTCGAGATGCTGCGCAGCGACAACGTCGTGTCGGAGGTGGCGAAGGCGCAAGGCCGCACGCTGCAAGGCCTCGGCATCGAGCCGGATTCAATCGAGGCGATCGTGCCGTCTTATCTCTGGCGCTTCCGCAAGACCGGCCAATTCCGCAGCAAGCTGGCGTAAAGCCACTTAATCAAACGCAGCGCTGCCAAACTCTTCATCCCTCCCTGAAAGGGGAGGGATAAGGACCTCACAAAAAATAAATCGCATAAATCCCGACGCTGCCGAGGATGATGCGCCACCAGGCGAACAGCGCAAAGGTGTGGCGCTGGACGTAGCCCAGGAACGTCTTCACCACGATCCATCCGAAGATGAACGAGAAGACGAAGCCGACGGCGGTGACCATGAGATTGCCGCCAAGCGCGAGCTCACTGCGGCTCTTGTACATCTCGTAGGCGAAGGCGCCGATCATGGTCGGCATTGCCAGCCAGAACGAGAACTCCGCCGCCGCGCGACGGTCGGCGCCGAACAGCATGGCCCCGACAATGGTCGCGCCGGCCCGCGACACGCCGGGGATCATCGAAATGCACTGGATGATGCCGATGCCGAGGTAGACCAGCAGCGGAAGATCGGTCGCATCGTGATAGCGCGCCTTCAGGTTCATGCGGTCGACCGCCAAAAGCACGAAGCCGCCGATGATGAGAGAGATGCAGACGACGCGGATATCGAACAGCGCTGATTTGATGAAGCCATAGGCGAGCGCGCCGACCACCGCCGCCGGCAGGAAGGCGAGCAGCACGCCGATGATGAAGCGCGCCGCGGCCCACTGCGTGAACATGCTCGTGGCCAGCGCCCAGATGCGCCCGAAATAGATCGTCAGCAGCGCCAGGATGGCGCCGAGCTGGATGAGGACCGCAAAGGACTTGCCGAAAGCATCGTCGCCCCAGCCGAACACATGCTCCATCAGGAGGAGATGCCCGGTAGACGACACCGGGAGGTATTCGGTGAGGCCCTCGACCAGACCGAGGACGGCGGCTTTGATCAGGTCGACATGAGCCGGGCTCAAACCGTCCACGGCCGCCTTGATCGCATCGAAACTCATGGGGGATTGGCTCCGGGGACGTATCAGGCGCTAAAGACAGTCGCGATTCGTGCGGTTCCATCACCTTGGTGGCGCAAGAGCCCGATCCAGGCAACTCAAAATCGGCGACTTGGAAAAGGCTTGGAAAGGTATATCGCTGCCGGATTGCTCCGACGGAGCCTCTTCCTATAGTGCATCCCTTCAAAGTGCATTGACGATTCGGTCGTAATGGCCGTCGCTGCGTAGTAGTCCGGGGCCCATGCTGACGCTGTTCCAACATCCTCTTAGTCCATTGTCGCGCTATGTGCGGCTGATCCTCAACGAATACGGCGTCGAGGTTCGGCTGGTAGAGGAGAAATTCTGGGAGCGGCGCGAGGAGTTTCTGCTGCTCAATCCGGCCGGGGAAATCCCGGTGCTGGTCAGCGAGGGTCAGCCAGCCGTGCCGGGCGCCTCCATCATCGCCGAATTCATCGAAGAGTGCCTTCCGCCGGATGGTGCCGAGCGCCTGCTGCCGCACAGCCCCGCGCAGCGGGTCGAGGTGCGGCGCCTGGCCGCGTGGTTCAACGACAAATTCCACGCCGAGGTCAGCGCCCCGCTGGTCACCGAGCGCGTGTTCAAGCGGCATATGACCCGCGATCAGGGCGGCGGCCCGCCCGACACCGATCTCCTGCGCGCGGCGCGCAACAATATCCGCTATCATCTCGCCTACATCGGATGGCTGGTGCAGACGCGCGACTGGCTCGCCGGCGATCGCCTGAGCCTGGCGGACCTCGCCGCCGCGGCGCATCTCTCATCGGTCGATTATCTGGGCGAAGTGCCGTGGAGCGAAGACGAAGCCGCCAAGAACTGGTACGCGCGGGTGAAGTCGCGGCCCTCGTTCCGTCCGATCCTGGCCGACGCGCTGGCCGGCGTGCCGGCGTCGCAGACCTACGCCGACCTGGATTTCTGAACACGCCCGAGACCATCAAGAACGCATTGGCTGAGCAGGCGCGGGCGCGCGGCTTCGATTGCGTCGGCGTGACGCGGCCCGACGCGGTGCCGGAGACCAAGGCGCGGCTCGACCGCTTCCTCGCCGACGGCGCGCATGGCGACATGGTCTGGCTGGCGGCCACCGCCGAGCGCCGCGCTTCGCCGCTGGCGCTGTGGCCGGACGTGCGTTCGGTGATCATGCTCGGCATGAACTACGGACCCGACGAAGACCCGCTCGCCGTCCTGCGCGAACGCACG
>DATARB010000218.1:0-3750 GCA_036264375.1 Pseudolabrys sp. | reverse complement strand
GACGTGTCATTGGAATACGCGAGCGTGTGCGTTGTCGGCGCGAGCGGCACGATCGTTCGGGAGGGCAAGGTCGCCAGCGAACCGGAAGCGCTGATCGCCTGGTTCGGTTCGCTCGGGTTCGCCGTGGAGCGGATCGGAGCGTAAGCGGGTCCGCTGTCGCAATGGCTCTACGTGGCGATGCGGCCCGGGTGAGCGCAGCGAAACCCGGGGCGACGCTCCCGCAAGTGAATCCCGGATTTCGTTTCGCTCATCCGGGCTTCGGACCTCATCCGGCCTACGGACCACGCCCCTTCCCCCTCACGTGACAACATTCGCCGGACCGAATAAGACCAAAATGACTTCGAACAACGCAAACGGGCAACCGATGTCGGTAGGCGTAGTCATTATCGGCGCGGGGCAGGGCGGTTATCAGGTCGCGGCCTCGCTGCGTGAGGCGGGCTATGGCGAGCGCATCACCATCGTCGGCGACGAGACGGAGCATCCTTATCAGCGGCCGCCGCTGTCGAAGGCCTATCTGCTCGGCGACACCACCGCGGAACGCCTGCTGTTGCGGCCGCAGAGCTACTACGAGAAGCACACCATCGATCTCGTTACCAACACGCGCGTGACGCACATCGATCGCGCCGCCTCGCGCGTCGCGCTTTCGTCCGGCGCGCCACTCGCCTACGATCATCTCGTCATTGCCACCGGCGCGCGCAACCGCTTGCTGCCGGTTACGGGCGCCACGCTCGACGGCGTGATGTATCTGCGCACGCTTGCCGACGCGGACGCGATCAAGCAGCACTTTGCCGCCGCGACGAACATCGTCGTCGCCGGCGCGGGCTTCATCGGCCTCGAGCTCGCCGCTGTCGCGAGCAAGCTCGGCAAGCAGGTCGTGGTGATTGAGCCGCTGCCGCGCGTCATGAGCCGCGCGGTGTCGGACGCCATCTCGCAGTTCTTTGCCGGCGCGCACGCGCAGTTTGGCGTCAAGCTGATGGTCGACACACGGCTCGAGCGCATCAACGGCAGCGGGCGCGTCATGAGCGTCAGCTTAAGTGGCGCCGTCGAAGTGCCCGCCGATCTCGTGCTGGTCGGCATCGGCATTTTGCCGGCCGACGATCTGGCGCAGGCTGCGGGCCTTCCCGTCGCGAACGGCATCGTCGTCGACGCGCAGCTTCTCACTGCCGATCCGAAGATCTCCGCCATCGGCGACTGTGCGGCGTTTCCCGATTCCGTGACCGGCGCCATGGTGCGCCTGGAGTCGGTACAGAACGCGGTCGACCAGGGCCGCTGCGTGGCCAAGCGCATCGCCGGCCACCCGGCGCCCTACGAGGCGGTGCCCTGGTTCTGGAGCGACCAGCGCGATCTCAAATTGCAGATGGTGGGCCTCACCGCCGGCTGCGACCGCACCGTGGTGCGCGGCAACCCTGCCGAGCGCGCCTTTTCGGTGTTCTGCTTCCGCGGCGACACGCTGCTCGGCATCGAGTCGGTCAATCGCGGTGCCGAGCATATGTTCGGCCGCAGACTTCTGGCCGCCGGGGAAAGCGTCACGCCTGACGAAGCCGGCGATCTTTCCTTCGACCTGAAGGCACGGCTCGCGCGGCTGGCTCCCGCCCGCGTGGCGTCCGCCGGCTGACCCACACCCGTGCCGATTTGCTCAGCCCTTGGCTCTTCTGTAGTTTGCGGGCCGCAAAATATGCATATGGATGCAGGCCGTCACATGCAGCTCTTCACTACAGCCGAGGCTGCGGCCTATCTCCGCCTCAAGGAGCGAAAGATTTACGAGATGGTGGCTGAAGGCACAGTGCCCTGTACCAAGGTAACGGGCCGCTGGTTGTTCCCCAAGGCCGAGCTCGACCACTGGCTCGCCACCAGCGTTTCACTTCCGCCGGGCATGACGCGGCCCGAGCCAGCGCCGATCGTCGGCGGCAGCCACGATCCTTTGCTTGAGTGGGCGCTGCGCGAAAGCGGCTCCGGGCTCGCCACTTTGGCGGTCGGCAGCGAAGCCGGCCTTGAACGCTTCGCCGCCGGCGAGACGCTTGCCGCAGCGATCCATCTGCACGCGCTGGAAGACCCCGAGGCCGACGCCAACCTGGCCGCCATGAAGAACCGCGGCGACATGCAGGACGCGGTGATGATCGGCTTCTGCCGCCGCGAGCAGGGGTTCCTGTTGGCTCCGGGCAATCCGCTCAAGCTGACCTCCATCGAAGATGTGCTGTCGAAGCGCGCGCGCATGGCGCAACGGCCGAAGGGCGCCGGCGCGCAATTGCTGCTAATGTCGCTGCTGCACCGGGCGAAGGCCTCGCTTGACGCCCTTGCCGCCGTGCAGCCGGTGTGCCCCACCGGCCCCGACATCGCGCAGGCGATCCGCGCCGGCCGTGCCGACACCGGCGTCGCCACCCGCTCCGTCGCCGATGGCGCCGGACTCGACTTCGTCTCGATCGCCTGGGAGCCGTTCGACCTGGTGCTGCGCCAGCGCGACTACTTCCATCCGCCGCTGCAGGCGCTATTCGCGTTCCTGCGCTCCGACGGCTTCGCGACGCGCGCGCGCGAAATGGGCGGCTTCGATCTAAGCGGCACGGGCCGCGTGCGCTCCGTCAACTGAGAATGGTGTGATGATTGAAACCCAAGCCTGGCCGAGCGAACTGCGTCTGCACAAGGATCGCAAGACGCTCACGGTGAGTTTCGAAGGCGGCGAGCGCTTCGATCTCCCGGCCGAATATCTGCGCGTGAAGAGCCCGAGCGCGGAAGTACAGGGCCATTCCCCCGACGAGCGCAAGACGGTGCCCGGCAAGCGCGACGTCGAAATCCTCGAAGTGCTGCCGGTCGGTAATTACGCCGTGCGCCTCGTGTTCGACGACATGCACTCGACCGGAATCTATGGCTGGGACTATCTGCACGAGCTCGGCCACAACCGGCAGGCCTATTGGCAGGATTATCTCGACGAACTTGCCGCCAAGAACCTCACGCGCGATCCGCCCGCGCGACGCTCGCCGGGGTGACACTTTGAAACAGGTGCTGCTGCTGGCACCAGGTCATCGCGCCTCCGAGCGTCGCGAAGTCGCCGCGGTCAGGCGGCAAATGGTTGGCGCTGACGCGCCAGCGGCTCTTCATCTTTTCGATGCGAAATCGCCCGACGCGGTAACAGCCCGGGCCTGATTTCTCGGCGTGGTCGCAATGCATGGACGGCTCCCATTCCCTTGACCGACCATGTGGCAATCATCCGTGCGACTTCAATAAAATCCGACATAATGCCGCTCGAAATTCATACTCGTAATGAGTGCAGCGGTTTGGGGCCGCGTAATACCGACGTAAATCACGCCGCCGGAGAGGGGCCGGGTCTTCCGTCACTGCCTTCGCGGTTTGCGCAACAGGACTACGCAGCGTCCGACGCTCGAACAACATCACAGGCGACACGGGCAAAAAAGAAAGGCCGCCAAAAATGGCGGCCTTTCAAAAAGCGAAGCGACGACGAACTTAGAAGTGATAGTTCAGGCCGGCGCGGACGATGTTGTCCTTTGCGCGGCCGCTGGCCGTGATACCGAACAGGGACACGTCCTGGTCGCCGGTGTCGACGTAGAGGTATTCAACCTTGGTGCTCCAGTGCGGCAGGAACATCCACTCCACGCCGCCGCCGATGGTCCACGCACTTTGCGTGGTGCTGTCGGAGACGGAAACTCCACCGGACGAGAGGCTAACCTCATAGTTCACCCAGGCGGCGCCGCCCGTCACGTAGAACATGACCGGCCCCTGCGCGTAGCCCAGCCGGCC
>DATARB010000109.1:0-2625 GCA_036264375.1 Pseudolabrys sp. | reverse complement strand
TTCACCGCCGCGACCGGTTTGTTCGAGCCTGGCGGCGGGCTCGACACCGCACTCGTACAGGATCGCAGCGTCACCTTCACTCCTATCGACCTGACCGGCTGGCGCATCCTTGAGAACAGCTTCAAGCCGTATGCCGCTTGCCATCTGACGCACCCCGCGGTCGACGCCGCGCGCGGTCTCGCGCATCGCATCGAACCCCGCGAAATCGCGTCGGTGCGGGCCGAGATCGGCGCGCTCGCACAACAAATCACCGGTGGGAAGAGCGGCGAGCCGGCCACATCGCTTGAAGGCAAGTTCGACCTCAATTACTGCATCGCGCTCGGCTTGCACGGCCGCGCTGTTTCGGCCGCCGATTTCCGCGAGCCCTGGCATCCCGATCCTGCGGTCTGCGCGACCGCCCGCATGGTCAAGAGTATCGCCAGCCCGGAGATGGGGTTTGCCTCAGCCCGCCTGACTGTCGCGTTTGGCGACGGCCGCCGCGAAGCCATTCATGTTCCGGTCGCGAAGGGCCACCCCGGCAATTCGATGAACTGGGACGACATGCACGCGAAATTCCACGCGCTAATCGCGCCGCATCTCGGATCACGCACGGACGCGCTGTTCGCGCTCGTGCGCAAATTCGGGCGCGGCGATGTCCTCGGCGAAATCCGCGCGATATTGGCAACGCTGTAGAGAGAACCGAGATGGCAGAGCGCCCCGACATCCGGCTGACCGCCGACGAACAAACGGCATTTCTGCGCACGAACCGCAAGGCCGCGCTCGCCACGCTCGACAAGGACGGGTTCCCGCATGTCACCGCGATGAACTTCGTGATGCGGGACGGCGCCTTCTACATGACTTCCTACGGCAAGGCGCAGAAGGTTGTGAACATCCGGCGCAACTCGAAGGCCGCGATCATGGTCGAGACCGGCGCGGCCTATGCCGACCTGAAGGGGGTCATGGTGCGTGGCCTATGCGAAATCATCGAAAGTGAGGAGGCGGTGCGGCAGGTCTTCGCCTGGTCGGCCGAAGCGCGCGGCGAAATCTACAAAAGGCCCGCCGCCGCGTCGGACAGTGCACCGAAGCGTGTCGTGCTGAAGATCGTGCCGCAGAAAACCGTCACCTGGGATCACAGCAAGCTCGGCGGCCGCTATTGATCGCCCTTACTCAACAATCGGCAGGCTGAACGGCGTGATTTCGGCGGCGCTCCGGCGGCGATAGTCGCGGCTCGGCGCCAGCGCCTCCATCCGTTCCTGGGCGGCGCGCAGCTTTCCTCCCGCCGCCTGTTGGTCCAATGTCACGACGCGTCCCTCGGCGACGACCTGCCTTCCATCGACAAAGACATCGCGCACCGCCCGGTCGGCCGCGTGATAGATCAGTGATTTCAGCGGGTCGCGGTCGGGCTGCATCTGCGGACAGGCCAGATCGACGAGCACGATGTCGGCCTTCTTGCCCGGAGCGAGGCGGCCGATGTCGTCGCGCATCAGCGCATTGGCGCCGCCGGCGGTCGCGGCATGGAATAGATCGGCGCTAGTGACGCTCGTAACGTCGCGCGCCGCGATATGCGTCAGTACGGTCGCCTTGCGCATCTCCTCGATCAGATTGTGCGGGCTGCAATCGGTGCCGACGCCCATCGTCACGCCGGCCCGCAGGTACTCGCCGAAATGCTCCATGACGTGGCCGTAGCGCGCGAACGGCGTCGGGCAATGCGCAACCGCGGTGCCGCTGTCGCCGAGCAGCCTCAAATCGGATTTCGTGTGCCAGCGCACCCAGGAATGGGTGTCGAGAAACAGCGCATGGCCGAGGATTGTGCCGGACCCGAGCAGGCCGAGATCGTGCGCCCACTGCACCGGCGTCTTGCCGTGGCGGCGGATCATCTCGCGCACTTCGGTGACGCTCTGCGAAACATGCACGGTGAACGGCAGCCCGCGTTCCTTCGCCAAGTCGCGGCTGTCACGCAGTAATTCGGCGCTGCAGGTGTCGATCTGCATCGGGGAGATCACACCCGAGAGGCGTCCGCACGAATGCGCCAATGCGGTCTCGATGATTCCGAGCGCGGCGTCGAAGCCGGCACGGCCGCGCGCCTCGTCCCAGGCGTAATGCAATTCGTGATCGTCTTCCATGTACCAGCGCGCCGATGCATATCCGGGCGCGAGAAACCCGCGCATGCCGCTCTTCGCGAACAGCTCGACCCAGCCGTCCCAAGGTGCTGTGATGTCGACGAGCGAGGTGACGCCCGACAACAGCAACTCGCAATACGCGAATTCGGCGCTGGCGGCGCGCGCCTCGTCATCCGGCGCCGACAAGGCCTGCGAGCGCTCGTAGAGCCCGGTCATGTGCATCGACGGCAGGCCATGCTCCTCGCGGATCCCGCGGTAGAGCGGTTCGTGCTCGGGATGCGAATGGATATCGATGAGCCCCGGCATGACGAGCTGTTCGCTACCGTCGATCGTTTTGTCCGCCAGCCCGGTAAAGCCGCGCCCGAGAAAGCTGATCCGATCATCCGTGAACGCGACATCGACACCGCGGCGATAGACGTGCCGCGCGCTCGCTTCGTCCCACGCGATGACCCAGGCGGCATTCTTGATCACGGTCGTGGACATCGCTTCGCTCCCGGCAGGATCGGTGATCTGATGGTACGGGCAA
>DATARB010000105.1:0-2175 GCA_036264375.1 Pseudolabrys sp. | reverse complement strand
ACGAATCCCGCATGGTGACGGGCCAGGTTCTGCCGGTCGACAGAAGGACGACCATTTCTTGACGAACCAGCGAGCAAATGAGGTGTGAATGCATCGACACGACAGAGGAGTTGGTGAATGAGCGCCGCAGCCCTATCCTCTACTGTGGCCGCCGCGGCGCACGGCCGCATTCCGGTGCTCGACATTGGACCCTACCTCGCCGGTGATGCCGGCGCCGCAGCACTGCTCGCGCGCGCCATGGCCCGCACCTGCGAAGACACCGGGTTTCTCGTCGTCGCCAATCACGGCGTGCCGCCCCACCTAGTTGAGGACACCTTCGCCGTCGCGAGGCAATTCTTCGCCCGGCCCGAACCCGACAAACTCGCGCTCAAGATCGGCAAGTATAACATCGGCTATCTGCCGTTTGGCGGCCAGGTCGTGCGGCATTCGCCGGTCAACAGAAACACCAGGCCGAACTTCAGCGAGAGCTTCTACCTTACCCGCGACCGCGCGCCCGACCACCCGGACATCGTTAACAACAAGCCGCTGGTCGAGCTCAACCGGTGGCCGCCGGACGTGCCCGAATTCCGCGCCGCGACGACGGCGTATTACGCCGCGATGGAGGCGATGACCATCCGACTGGTGCCGATCATCGCAATGGCGCTCGACCTGCCCGCGGACTATTTCGCCGAGGCGTTTGCCCAGCCGAACTGCACGATCCGCCTGATCCACTATCCGCCGCACCCCGAGCCGGAGGAGAACGAGTTCGGTTTTGCGCCGCATACCGACAACAATTTCCTGACCTTCCTCGCGCAGTCGGCGCTGCCGGGTCTCGAGGTGCGCGCAGCGGAGGGCGAGTGGATCCGGCCGCCAGCAGTGGCGGGAACCTTTGTCGTCAACACGGGGGCGATGCTGGCGCGCTACTCGAACGACCGCTTCCGGGCCACACCGCACCGCGTTATCAACCGCAGCCGCACTTCGCGCTATGCGATCCCATTCTTTCTCGGGCCGAACCACGATGCGGTCGTGGACTGCGTCCCGACCTGCGTCGGTTCCGATAACCCGCCGCACTACGAGCCGACGACCTACGGCGCCTTCACCCAGCGCCTGCTGACCTTGAACTTCGCCCACCGGCGCGCCGAGGGTGGCGGAGAATACGCAGGAGGACGTGGTAGCCGGCCGCGCTGAGTTGGGGGAGCTTCAGCCGACTGCAGCACGGAAGATGCGCAAGTAGTTGCCGCCGGCGATCTTGCCGGCTTCCTCGAGGGTGAAGCCGCCGCGCAGCATCGCCGCGACGAGGTGCACCCACCGCGTGTAATCCTCGACGCAACCCCGCGCATCGAACTGGTCGGTGCCGATGCTGACGTGATCGACGCCGACGATCTCGGCCATCTCCTTGAGCCCGTCGACGTAGCGATCGATGCTCGGAAAGAAGTGCCAGATGCCAACCGAACCGCCGGTCTCGGCGATCGCGCGCGCATAGCCGGGGCTGACCTGCCGACCGCGGAGCGGCGTCGGCCCCATTGCACCCGATCCGAGCGCGGCCGTGTGCGACAGCAGCAACGGCTTTGTCGCGACCTTGACCGCTTGCTTGGCCATGTCCTCAGTGGCGTGCGCGATATCGCAGACAAAGCCGAGCCGGTCACAGGCGCGGATTACTTCGGCGCCGAACTCGGTGAGACCATGATGGGTGACGGCACCCGTCTGGAAATCGCCGATGTCGTTCGGCGTGTAATGGACGAGCTGCACGTGCCGGATGCCCCGCCGATGTGCTTCCTCCAGCCGTTCCAGCTTCCCGTCGAGGAAGTCGAGCCCCTCGACATCGGCGATGATCGCCGGCTCTCCCGCCTTGTGCGCCGCTTCGAGATCGGCGGCATTCAGGGCGCGGCGCACACGATGATCGGCGATCAGCTCATCCATCCAGGCGAGGCGGTCGAGGTGGTACCGGTAAAGCTCGCCCGGTGCCGGCGTTCGCACCATAGCGAGGGCCCCTTCCGCGCTGCGACCGAGCACCGGCCAGTCCGGCACGTGCGCCAGGCAGGCGACCGCCAGCGATCCGACGCGCATCGCGTCTGCGAGATCACCGCTCGGCGGTGCCTTCGACGTGATACCGGTGGCGCCGCCATGGCTATGGACGTCGACGGAAATGGAGTTTCGCAGGACGGCGAGTGCCGCCGCTGTGGTCGCGGCGGTCTG
>DATARB010000097.1:0-4768 GCA_036264375.1 Pseudolabrys sp. | reverse complement strand
GACGCCGCGCGTTTCGAGACGCGTCGCTGCCGCGCAGCGGCACGAAGAGACGCGTTGAGAGCGGGGCGACGAGGCGAGGACGCCGCGACCGGCTCGCACCGCTGGTTCCTGCACGGGATATTCGGATGAGCGCGGCACGCTATGCCGAGCTGCAATGCACCTCGCATTTCAGTTTTCTTCGCGGGGCGAGTTCCTGTGAGGAACTATTCGCCGAGGCCGCCAAGCTCGGCATCGAGGCGCTCGCGATCGTCGACCGCAACAGCCTCGCCGGCATCGTCCGCGCCCATGAGGCCGCCCAGAAGACCGGCGTGCGCCTGATTGTAGGCTGCCGCCTCGATCTCGCCGACGGCATGTCCATCCTCGTCTATCCTACCGACCGCCCTGCCTATGCGCGCCTCTGCCGGTTGCTTTCGCTCGGCAAGAAACGCGGTGGCAAGGCGCAATGCCGTCTCGAGTGGTCCGATGTCGTCGCCTATGGCGAGGGGCTGATCGCGGTGCTCGTGCCCGATGAGCCTGATGACACCTGCGCGCTACGCCTGCGCAGGCTCTCCGAGGCGTTCCGCGACCACGCCTATATGGCCCTGACGCTGCGCCGGCGTCCTAACGACGCGCCGCGGCTCCACGACCTGTCGGCCATGGCCGCGCGCGCACGCGTTCCGGCCGTCGTCACCAACGATGTCCTCTTCCATGTTCCGTCGCGCCGCATCCTGCAGGATGTGGTGACCTGCATCCGGCACAATTGCACCATCGATGAGGCCGGCTTCCGCCGCGAGCGTCATGCCGACCGTTACCTCAAACCGCCGGACGAGATGGCCCGGCTCTTTGGCCGCTATCCCGAGGCCTTGGCGCGCACCTTGGCTATCGCCGAACGTTGTCGCTTCTCGCTCGACGAGCTCGCCTACCAATATCCGGAAGAGGCACCCAAGCCTGGTCTCGCGCCGCAGCAGGCGCTCGAAAAACTCACCTGGGAAGGCGCCGCCGAGCGATATCCCGAAGGCTTGCCCGACAAGGTGTCGGCAATCCTCAAGCACGAGCTGCGCCTGATCGAGACGCTGCGCTATGCGCCATACTTCCTGACGGTGAACGCGATCGTCCGCTTCGCCCGCAGCCAGGACATCCTCTGTCAGGGTCGCGGTTCAGCCGCCAACAGCGCCGTCTGCTACGTGCTCGGCATCACCTCGATCGATCCGGAGCGCAACGACCTCCTGTTCGAGCGTTTCGTCAGCGAGGAGCGGCGCGAACCGCCGGACATCGATGTTGATTTCGAGCACGAGCGGCGCGAGATCGTCATGCAGTGGGTGTTCGACACCTATGGCCGCGATCACGCCGCGCTTTGCTCGACCGTCATCCGCTATCGCGCCAAGGGGGCGTTGCGGGATGTCGGCAAGGCGCTCGGCTTGCCCGAGGACCTCATCAAGATGCTGTCCTCGCAGGTCTGGGGCTGGTCGGAAGAAGGCGTCGCGCCCAAGCACGCCGAGGATCTCAATCTCAATCTCGGCGATCGGCGGCTGCGTCTTGCCATGGACTTGGCGCGCGAGCTGATCGGAACGCCGCGTCATCTCTCGCAGCATCCCGGCGGCTTCGTCCTCACCCACGACCGGCTCGATGAGCTCGTCCCGATCGAGCCGGCCGCGATGAAGGACCGCCAAGTGATCGAATGGGACAAGGACGACATCGACGCGCTTCGATTCATGAAGGTCGATTGCCTCGCGCTAGGGATGCTCTCCTGCATGAAGCGCGGCTTCGACCTGCTTGCCGAGCACAAGGGCATCACGCTCGATCTCGCCACCATTCCCGCCGAGGATCCAAAAACCTATGCGATGATCCGCAAGGCGGACACGCTCGGCGTCTTCCAAATCGAGAGCCGGGCACAGATGGCGATGCTGCCGCGGATCAAGCCTCGCACCTTCTACGACCTTGTTATCGAAGTGGCGATCGTTCGGCCCGGCCCGATCCAGGGCGATATGGTCCATCCCTATCTGCGCCGCCGCGAAGGCAAGGAGGACGTGGTCTATCCCAAGCCAGAACTGGAGCGCGTCCTCGGCAAGACCTTGGGGGTTCCGCTTTTTCAGGAGCAGGCGATGCGCGTCGCCATCGAATGCGCGGGGTTCACGGCCAGCGAGGCCGACCAGCTCCGCCGCTCCATGGCCACCTTCAAATTCACCGGCGGCGTCTCGCATTTCCGCGACAAGCTGGTCGACGGCATGGTCGCCAATGGCTACGAGCCGGAGTTTGCCGAGAAGACTTTTAAGCAATTGGAGGGCTTCGGCAGTTACGGATTTCCGGAAAGCCACGCAGCCTCTTTTGCGCTGATCGCCTACGCCTCCTCTTGGCTCAAATGCCATCACCCCGATGTCTTCTGCGCCGCGCTCTTGAACGCGCAGCCGATGGGCTTCTACGCGCCGGCCCAGATCGTGCGTGACGCCCGCGATCATGGCGTCGAGGTGCACCCGGTCTGCGCCAACGCATCCCGATGGGACTGCACGCTGGAGCCGACCAGCCGGGGGGACCGCTTCGCTGTCCGGCTCGGCCTGCGTATGGTCCGTGGCCTTGCCAATGCCGATGCCGCCGCCATCGTCGCCGCGCGGGCGGACCAGCCCTTCGTCTCTGTCGACGATCTCTGGCGCCGCGCCGGCGTCCCTGCCGCCGCGCTCGTGCGGCTCGCCGAGGCTGACGCCTTCCGGCCCTCATTGCGACTCGCGCGGCGCGACGCGCTCTGGGCGATCAAGGCGTTGCGCGACGAACCGCTGCCGCTCTTCGCAGCCGCCTCGGCCCGCGAAGCCAAGACTGTCCCGGAGGCCCAAGAGCCAACGGTGGAGCTACGCCCCATGACCGCCGGCGGCGAGGTGGTCGAGGACTATGGCCATGTTGGGCTGACTCTGCGAAACCATCCGGTCAGTTTCCTGCGCGGGGACCTGCGCCGCCAGCGCGTCGTCCCCTGCGCCGAGGCGATGCACGCCCGCGAGGGGCGCTGGCTGCGGACCGCCGGCCTCGTGCTCGTGCGGCAAATGCCGGGCTCGGCGAAAGGCGTGATGTTCATCACCATCGAGGATGAGACCGGCATCGCCAATCTCGTGATCTGGCCGAAGGTGTTCGAGAAGCAGCGCCGGGTGATCCTTTCGGCCAGGATGATGGCGGTCCACGGCCGCATCCAGCGCGAGGGCAAGGTCGTTCACCTCGTCGCCCATTATCTGACCGATCTATCCGAAGCCTTGGCGAGCATAGGCGGCCGCGACACGGCCTTCCCCTTGCCGCACGGACGCGGCGATGAACTGCACCATGGCAGTCCAGGGCTCGATCCGCGCAGCCCGCCGCCAAATGCCGTGGAAGCGCGCGACATTTACATTCCCGATCTGCATATCGACTCGATCAAGACGAAGACGCGGGATTTCCGGTAGGCCGCGCACGTATCCGGCGACACCGGCACGGGGAACAAGCAAGATGTCATCAGGTTTGCAACGGCCGGCGGACCGGTGCCGTCTCAAACAAGTAGGGGCCGTTGATTCCACACGGCAAGCGCTAGGCACACCGTTGGGCGCATAGGGCAATATGAAACTGCATCCGCAAGACCTCCAGAAAATCGCCCACCTCACGCTGGAGCACTACAATCAGCGTGCTGGAGAATTCTGGCAAGGCACGCGCGATCACGACGTCAGCCAGAACATTGAGGCGCTGTTGCGGTATATCATGGGGAAGCCGCCGTTCACGATCCTCGATTTTGGCTGCGGACCAGGGCGCGACCTTAAGGTATTTGCCGAACGAGGTCACATCGCAATCGGTTTGGAAGGCGCCGCGCATTTTGCGGCAATGGCGCGCTCCCATAGCGGCTGCGAAGTATGGCAGCAGGATTTCCTCAAGCTCGAACTGCCGCAAAAATATTTCGATGGCGTGTTCGCCAACGCCGCGTTGTTTCATGTCCCGAGCCAGGAGCTGCCGCGCGTGTTGCGGGACCTCTACACCACGCTAAAACCGGGCGGCGTGCTGTTTAGCTCGAATCCGCGCGGGCGTAATGAAGAAGGCTGGAAAGGCGGACGTTATGGCGTGTATCATGATCTTGAAAGTTGGCGTCGCTATACGTCGGCCGCGGGATTCGTGGAACTAACCCACTATTACCGTCCTGACGGCGTGCCGCGCGAACAGCAGCCCTGGCTGGCGAGCGTCTGGCGCAGGCTGGCATCCTGAAAACCATCGCTTCCGCCGGGACATCCCGAGCAATCAGGCAAGCGCGTTTTAACGCAGGAGGGAGCGAGACATGACCGAAGGAAGTTCCCGGCGCTCGCCGATCCCGCGGCGCGAGGACTACGCTGTCGTCGACGGCTCGCGCGGGCCCCGCCGCGATTTCAGGATCACGGCCGGTTTGCGCGAGGGTTGGGATGAAGAGGGGCGGACCTACGACGTTTCAGAGGCGGTACGCACGGCGCGGGCCTGGATGAGCCGCCGGGTGGCGGCCGGCCTGCCGGCGCTTTCCGGCATGTTCACCCGCGCCGAGGTGACCTACGCCTGGCCGCGACCGGACGGCTCGGCCGGCTCCGGCCGGGAACCGGTCGCGGTGTTCACCGGCGAGGCGGTGCATGCTTATCTCGGACATCTGCCCTACCAGGAGATCGAGGCGATGCTGAACGAACTTGCGGTCGAACTCGGCGCCGCCCTGGGGCAGGAACGGCTCTACGTGGCGTTTTGCGACCGGACCTGGATTCTCGACGCCGGCGAGCGCGAAGGGTAGCGGCGACCTGGCGCCGGTGAACCACTTCAGACAGGGATGGCGCGG
>DATARB010000072.1:0-20075 GCA_036264375.1 Pseudolabrys sp. | reverse complement strand
GGCATAGAACAGCGCCTGCCCGAATGGCACGAGCCCGGCCCGCCACAGGATCACGAGCCCGAGCACCACCAACCCATTGGCGAACGCGATGGTGGCAAGCGACACCAGCCAGGCCGGCGTGAACGGCGCGGCGGCCGCCAGGAGCACGAAGGCGAGCGCTCCGACCAGGTTGTGGCGCGACCACATCTCAGATCTTCCGCGGCTGGGCCTGGGTGAACAAGCCATAGGGGCGGAACACCAGCACCAGCGCCATCACGCCGTAGATGACGAAGAGCTCGACCTGCGGAAACAGATGCACGGCGGCTGCACGGCAGATGCCGACGATCAGCGCGCCGATCAGCGCGCCTTCGATCGAGCCCATGCCGCCGATGGCGACCACCGCGAAGGCGAGCACGATCACCTCGACCCCGATGCCGAGCGTCACCGCGATCTTCGGCGCCATCACCGCGCCGCCGAGCGCGCCCAGCATGGCGCCGATGACGAAGGTGACGGTGTAGACCAGCGTGACATTGATGCCGAAGGCGGCGGCCGTTTCGCGGTCGAAGATCACCGTCGTGAGCAGGCGGCCGTAGCGCGTGAATTTCAGCACGCCTGCGGCCGCGATCGCGAGCAGCGCGGCCAGTGCGACCAGGATGATGTCGTAGTTGGACAGCACGAGGCTGCCGACCTCGATATTGCCGGCGGAGACCATCGGCTGATAGGCGCCCTTGGACTGCGAGCCCCAGATCAGCACGATGACGTCCTCGAGGATGAGGAACACGGCATAGGTCACCAGCACGACCACGACCTCGTCGCGGCCATAGACGAGCCGCAGGATGCCGCGCTCAAGCACCAGCCCCATGACGATACCGATGCCCATGGCGAGCGCGATCATGAACAGGAAGCCGAGCGCCGCCGGCCAATCGGCATTGGTATAGATGCCGACTGCGGTGGCGGCCCCGTAGGCGCCGAAGGCGTAGAACGAGCCGTGCGTGACGTTGAGGATCTTCATCACGCCGAAGATCAGCGTCAGCCCGATGGCGACGATGAAGAGATAGGCCGCGTAAACGAGGCCGTCGGTCAGGATGGCGAAAGCGGTCAGCAGCACGGATCACCCGTCGAATGACTGTTCTCCCCTCCACCCGCGAGCTCTTGCGAGCGGTGGGGAGGGGTCGGGGGTGGTGGGCGAACGGTGCTCAGAGCAAATGAAGCAGTCCCCCACCCCGGTTCGCAATCGCACGCGATTGCGAACCGACCCTCCCCGCCGCTTCGCGGGGGGAGGGAAAGAAAGCTTCACCGATAGCTACTCACTCGCACTTGGCGTCCTTCATGCCGTTGGCGATCCATTTGTCGGCATCGACGCCCGGTGGCGGATTCACGCATTCGGCCGGGTAGCGCACGATGTCGACGATCTCCGGCTCGCGCGTTTCCTTGTTGAACTTGTAGATGCCGTAGGCGGTCTCGGTGGTGCCCTGGTGGCCGTCGCCGAGCGCCATCTTCACGTGGCCGGCCGGGCCGGTGAACTCGATGCCCTTGAACGCGGCGGAGACATCGTCCGTGCTCGGCTTCGCCCCGCCCTTCATCGCCTTCTCATAGGCGAGCTTCAGACCGAGCAGCGACTGCGCCATCTGGTAGGACGGATAAGTCGGCGGGATGTTGTAGCGGTCAGTGTAGATTTTCTGGAACCAGCGATTGATCTCGGTGTCGCGCGCGAGCGGGCCGTTGGCGCCGCGGCCGCCGATGATGGCGCCGTCCGGCATCTTGTCGCGCAGACGCCAGATCGCCGCCTCGCCGGTCGTCATGATGATGGTCATGCGCTTGTCGAGACCGCGCGCCTGCTCCTGATAGATGAAGCCCTCGAGATCGCCATCGAAGAAGCTGGTGTGCAGCACTTGCGACTTCGAGGTGAGCAGCGTCGACACCTCGGCGCCGTATTCACCGGAGAACAGCTTCGGGAACAGCACCTTGTCGGCGCTGGCGTTGGGCGCCAGCACTTTCATCGAGGCGTCGAAGTCGCGCCAGCTGTCCTGGCCCCAGGCGTAGTTCTGGTTGATGCCGGAATAGCTCGTGAGGTCCTTCTTCTTGGCGAGCACGTAGCGCGCGGCGGCGACGTTATCCATGGTCGCGTGCGGGCTGACACGGAAGACGTAACTGCGCGCCTTCTCCTCGAAGATGCGCGGCGTGCCGCAATCGTAGAGCACCGTGAGCGCCTTCAATTCCTCGGCGACCGGCGTCACGGCGAGGCAATTGCCTGACGAGACGTAACCGATCACCGCATCGACCTGATCGCGCTGCACCAGATTGCGAAATTCGGTGACGACGTTGGCGGCGGAGCCGGCCTCATCGACATATTTGGCCTCGAGCTTGGCGCCACCGAAGCCGGCCTTGTCGAACGGCGGCGGCGCCTTGCCCGCGTTGAGCGCTTCGATGACGATCTCGGCGCCGTTGCGGCCCGGGATGCCGAAAGGCGACGCCGCGGGACCGGTGAGAAACGAGACGATCCCAAGCTTGACCGAAGCGGGCGCTGCAGGCTGCTGCGCATGCGCTGTACCCAAGGCGGCAAAAGCGGCTAAGGCAAACGGAATCCGAACGTAACGAGACATCAGAAATTCCTCCCCTGGCGGAGCCCTGTTGGCGGGCTTCTCATTCAGTGCGTTAAGTGTCTCAGGAAAGACGTTCCCGACGCAAGCCTCATTCGTGCCCACCGTTCGACAATGGCCGCTTGCATGCTACGCTCAAAGACAAGCAGCGATGATGCGGAGACTGTCATGGCCATCACCCCCATGCGTCAAGACGAGGCGGCCACCGCCGGCAGCGGCCTGGCGGCGCGGCTGTCCATTCGCGACGGCCGATATCGCGGGCCCACCTCGGGGCTGGCGCCGGGCTATGTGCAGGGCAATCTCGCGATCCTGCCGCAGAATTTGGCCGCCGACTTCCTGCGCTTCTGCCAGCTCAATCCCAAGCCCTGCCCGCTGATCGGTACATCGGCGCCGGGCGACTGGCGCGTACCGGCGTTGGGCGAAGACCTCGACATCCGCACGGATATTTCGCGCTACCGCGTGTGGCGTAACGGCGAGCTGGTGGCTGAGCCGGAGACGTTAAGCGACTATTGGCGCGACGATCTGGTGAGCTTCGTCATCGGCTGCTCGTTCTCGTTCGAAGAAGCGCTGATGGCGGACGGCATCGAGATCCGCCACATCGCGCTGTCACGCACCGTGCCGATGTACCGCACATCGATCGCAACGCTGGCGGCCGGGCCGTTCCACGGACCGACGGTGGTGTCGATGCGGCCGATGACGCCGGGCGACGCGATCCGCGCGGTGCAGATCACGACGCGCTTTCCGTCGGTGCACGGCGCGCCGGTGCATCTCGGCAAGCCGGAACTGATCGGCATCCGCGACATCGGAAAGCCCGACTACGGCGACGCCGTGCCGGTGCGCGAGGACGAACTGCCGGTGTTCTGGGCCTGCGGCGTGACGCCGCAATCGGTGATCGCGACGGTAAAGCCGGAGTTCTGCATCACGCATTACCCCGGCAGCATGCTGGTGACCGACCGGAAGAATAGCGAGTTTGCGATTATGTAATGCGCGCGGCACCGTCTTTGTGTCCCCTCCCCCTGAAAGGGGGAGGGTCAGGGAGGGGGTCGACCTCATGCGAAGAACAGGTGGGGTGTAAGTGCCCCCACCCGCTCATCATCGCTACGCGATGACAAGCGACCTCCCCCTTTCAGGGGGAGGTCGAAGAAAGATCAGGAAGAATAGCGGGTTTGCGATTGGGTAGGGGTTAGGGCCGTCATCCTGAGGTGCGAGCGAAGCGAGCCTCGAGGGATGCGGCCCGAAGCCAGTGCCCGTCATCCTTCGAGGGCCGCTGCGCGGCCACCTCAGGATGACGGATCGAGGCTATATCATAAGGTTCGAGCCTACGCCGCGTCCCGCGCCGCGTTCTTGTCCAGCAGCCCCGCCTCGATCAACGCCTGACGAATGCGCGCGATCTCCGCGCGTTCGATCTTCACCAGCGGCGGGCGCACCGCCGCGCGCGGCAGCTTGCCGAGCAGCACCAGCGCTTCCTTCATGCGATTGTGCATGTCGACAAAGGGATCGGCATAGAACACGCGCGCCATCGGTTCGATGCGGTCGTTGAGCCGCTTGGCCTCGGCCAGATCGTTGCCCTGCACCGCGCGGAACAGGCGCGCCTGCAGGTCGGCGATGACGCTGCCCGAGCCGGACAGCAGGCCGTTGCAGCCGAGCACCAGCGACGAGAACAGCCAGGCGCTATGCGTCGTCAGCACGTTCACCGGCCGCGGCAGGCTCTGCAACGTGCGCACATGCCACTCGTGATGCGGCACATTGCCAATCCAGTCCTTGATGGCGCGGATGGTCGGCACCTCCTCGCACAGCTTCAGGAGCGTGTCCTTGGGATAGCCCTGCCCGGTCGCGAGCGGATACTGGAAGACGATCAGCGGCAGATCGGTGGCGTCGGCGATGCGTTTGAAGTGCGCGAGCGCCATGGCCGGCGATTGTCCCAGCGTGAACGGCGCCGGCGGAAACACCAGCAGCGCCGAGGCGCCGCCCTGATCGGCCATGCGGGCGATGCGCGCGGCCTCGACGCTGCCATCGGCCCAGACGCCGTTGACGATCGGCAGCCGTGCGCCGATTTCATCTTGTGCAATGTCGAGCACGCGGCGCTGTTCGTCGAACGTGCATGACGCGACCTCGGTCGAATGCGCGTTCAGCGTGATGGCCGAGAGGCCCTCCACCGCCGCGACATCGCGCAGATGCTTGCGGAAGTTCGCTTCGTCGATGGAGAGATCGTTCTCGAGCGGCAGCAGCACCGCCGGAATGACGCCGTGGGGGATAAAGCTCGCGTGCCGTGGCATGGGGTCGTCTCTCCTGTTCATCGTATCGATCATATCGTCATTCCGTCTGCCACGCTACGCGCTCGCTCGCATGATGTGCTAACGACAGGGGCGCCGGGCTCGTACAGGCCCTGCGCCGTGCTCTTTCAACGACCAGTAAAGGCTCCCGTATGAAGCTCGCCCGCTATTCGCTGAACGGCTCCGTCCACATCGGCCGCATCGACGAGACCGCACAAACCATCACACCGCTGGCCGGTGTCGCCGACATGGTCGATGCAATCGCACGCATCGGCGAGATCAGCGCGCGGGCGAACGGCGCCACGCAGGCCGTGCCGCTGTCGTCGGTCGCGCTGCTGGCGCCGATCCCCGCTCCGCAGCGCAATATCTTCTGCGTCGGCAAGAACTACCGCGACCATGCGCGCGAGTTCTCGAACAGCGGCTACGAGGCCGGCGCGGTGAAGGGCGCCGAGATCGACAGCCACCCGGCGGTGTTCACCAAGCCGGCCAACACCGTGGTCGGGCCGAACGATATCGTGCAACTGCACGCGCACATCACGTCGAGCGTCGACTACGAGGCCGAGCTCGCGCTCATCATCGCCAAGGAAGGCCGCGACATCGCGCCGGAGCGCGCCTATGAGCACATCTTCGGCTACACGATCGTGAACGACGTCACCGCCCGCGACCGCCAGCGCAATCACAAGCAATGGTTCCTCGGCAAGGCGCTCGACACGTTCTGCCCGATGGGGCCGTGGATCGCGACGAGCGACGAGCTCGATCCCGAGAATCTCGACGTCAAATGCTGGGTCAACGGCGAGCTGCGGCAGAACGCCAATACGCGCGACCTGATCTTCGACATCCCGACGCTGGTGTCGACGATCTCGGCGGGGCTCACCCTGAAGCCCGGCGACGTGATCGCCACCGGCACGCCCGCGGGCGTCGGCCTCGGCTTCAACCCGCCGAAATTCCTGCGCGCGGGCGACACAGTGTCGGTGTCGATCAGCCATCTCGGAACGCTGACCAACACGTTCCGGTAGTCACCGTTTGGCGGCGCCGGCCGCGCCTAATGCTGGGCGATGCCGGCGCGGTCGACGATCTCCTTCCATTGCGGCACTTCGCGCGCGATGCGGGCCTTAAGCTCGTCCGGCCCTTCGTATTTCACCATGAAGCCGGCGTTCAGCATCTTCTGCTGCACGCCGGGCTCCTGCAGGATGCGGCGCGTCTCATCGGCGAGACGATTGACGATGGGCGCCGGCGTGCCGGCCGGCGCCAGCATCATTTGCGAGGTCTCGACAACGGCGTTGGGGATGCCGGCTTCCTGCATGGTCGGCACGTCTGGCAGATCGTGCCATTTCTCGGCGCCGGTCTGCACCAAGGCCTTCAGCGCGCCGGAGCGGATATAGCCGACCAGGCCGGCGATGGTGACCGACGCGATATCGGTGTTGCCAGCGAGCGCCGCCTGCAACGACGGCGCCGCGCCCTGGAACGGCACATGCGTCATATCGACGCCGGCGCGGATCTTCACGAGCTCGACCGCGAGCTGCGAGACACTGCCGGTGCCCGCGGTGGCGTAAGTGAGCTTTCCCGGATTGGCTTTGGCCTTGGCGACGAGATCGGCGACGCTGGTGATGCCGGAGGCCGGGCGCGTGATCAGCGCATTGGGTGACGCGCCGAGATAGGCGACCGGCGCGAAATCCTTCACCGGGTCGTAGCCGGTTTTCTTCACGCTCGGATTGATCAGCACCACGCCGGTCACCACCGTGATGGTGTAGCCGTCCGGCGCGGCGCGCGCACCATAAGCAATGCCGACATCGCCGTTGGCGCCGACGCGGTTTTCGACGATCACGTTCTGCCTGAGTTTGGGCGCGAGTTCCGCGGCGAGCAGCCGCCCGAGCAGATCGTTGGGGCCGCCAGGCGGGAACGGCACAACGATGGTGATGGTATGGTCGGGCCACGCCGCGTGCGCCGGCGCGGCAAGTGCACACAGCGCCAAGGCACACATAAGAGCGGAACAAAAGCGGACGAGCGACGGAACCGCCGTGGTCATTGCAACGAGCCTCCCTGCGTCGGGGGCTCGTTGAGCCGGCCCCTGAGTCACGGTAAGGCTAGAGGAGCGCGGGCACGGGCGCCAGCGGCGTATGCGCGGGGGGCGCGTCAGATCAGCGTCTTGCGGATGCGCGCGCTGACGAGGTCGATAATGATCACGGTCACCACAACGACGATGATCTGCGCGGCCGTGTCAGCGTACTGAAAACTGGTGATGCTCTGGTAAAGCGTCTGCCCGATGCCGCCGGCGCCGACGATGCCGAGCGTGGTGGCCGAGCGGATATTGGTCTCCAGCCGGTAGAGCGTGAACGAGAACCACATCGGCAGCACCTGCGGGATGACGCCGAAGATGACTTCCTGGATGCGCACGGCGCCGGTGACGCGGATGCCTTCCACGGGGCGCGGGTCGATCGCCTCCACGGCTTCCGAGAACAGCTTGGCGAAGATGCCGAGGTTATGCACGAACAGCGCCATTACGCCGGCGAAGGGGCCGAGCCCGACCGCGACGACGAACAGAAGCGCGAACACGATCTCGTTGATGGCGCGGCAACTGTCCATCAGCCGGCGCACCGGCTGCACGATCCATTGCGGGCAGACATTGGATGCGCACAGGATCGAGAAGGGAATGCCGAAGACGACGGCGAGCGCGGTGCCCCAGATCGCGATCTGGATGGTCACCGCCATGTCGCGGAGGTCGGACTCCCAATCGTGGAAATTCGGATGCATGAAGGCATGGCCGAATTCGGCCATGTTGCGCCAGTCGGTGAACAGCGCCGACCCGCGGAACATCTCGGCCCCGTTCCACGCCCAGACCAGCAATCCGAAGACAACGGCCCAGCCGAGCCAGCCGCGCAGACGATGCGCCAGCGGATGCCGCGGTACGGCGGGGCCAGGCGCTGCCGCGACGTGCGGGAGCTCCTTGGGGGCGATGCTGTCGGTCATCTCGCGGCCCGATCCGCATGAGACGCACGCAAACCCAGCTCCGCTCGTCCCCGCGAAAGCGGGGCCCCAGCGCAAGAAGAACTGGATTCCCGCTCACGCGGGAATGAGCGGAGTGTGTGATGGTTCACGGACAATATCTTTTCAAATACACCAAGGGCGCCGGAACACTTGGATCCGGCGCCCCGCGTGCGGCTTAATTGGTCGGCGCCTGCGCGGCGACGGCCGCGAATTCGCCGATCATCTTCTTCAGCTTCTCCTGATCGTCGGCCTTGTCGGCTTCCTCGAAGGCAGCGAGCTGCTTCGGAAACGCGCTCGCGTCCGCCTTCACCGACAACTCCTGGCTCTTCTTGATCTCGGCCTGAAGCGGCGCGATCTGCTCCTGCTTCTCGGCGTCGGTGAGCTTCTCGTCGGCCTTGATCTTCATGATCGACTTGTTGGCCTCGAGGATGCGGATGGGCAGAAGCTGGTTGTCGTTTGACGGGTGAAACGGCGACCAGATCAGATGCGCGAGGATCTCGCGCGCCGTCTTGATCTCCTCCGGCGTGCCGACGCGGCCGTAGCTCATCAAGAAGGTGTAGAGCTTGGTCTTCACCGCCGGGTCGATGTCCTTGCGCCACACCAGCGGGTCGAGCGGGATGATCGGCGAGGTCCAGATGATGCGGATCTTCTTGCGGGCTTCCGGCGCGCTATTTTCGACGCGCTGAAGGTCCTCGCTGTTGTTGGTGGCCGCGGCGACCTGGTTGTTGGCGACCGCCATGGCGTTGGCCTGGTGGCTGGCGTTACGCAACGTCTTGAAGCAGGATGCCGGATCGATGTTTCTGGCCGCGAAGATGTAAGAGGTCGGAACCAGGAAGCCCGAGGTGGAATTGGGATCGCCGATGCTGAAGTCGAGCGTCTTGTCGCATTTCAGAATATCGTCGAGCTTTTTGTAAGGGCTGTCCGTGTTGACGATGATGTGTGAATAGTAGCCCGTGTTGCCGTTGGCCGCCACGACCTGCGCGAACACTTCGCCGCTCGAGCGGTTGACCGCCTCCATCGCCGACTTGTTGCCGAACCAGGCGATCTGCACCTTGTTGAAGCGCATCGCCTCGATGACGCCCGCGTAGTTGGTGGCGTAAAATCCGTTGATTTTGATCCCGGTCGCCTTCGACATCGCGTCGAGGAAGGGCTCCCAGTTCTTCTTCTGGTTGACCGAGGCTTCGGTCGAGATGACGCCGAAGTTCAGCTCCGTCGGGGTTTCGGCACGGGCCGCCGTCGCCGCGATGCCGGCGGCCACGGCCATAGCCGTGCCGATCAGGACTAGCTTACGCATGTCGCCTTCTCCTGTTTCAAGTTTTGCGTATTCGTTTGGAACGCCAGTTCGAACAGAAGCCCTCCGCACTTAAGCGGACAGCCGCTCGACTTCCGTGATCGGCCGCTTGGCCAGGGCCGCTGCGGCCAAATACGGCGCCACGCGGGCCGGAAATTCGTGGGCACCATCCGTGGACGGCCAGGCTCGCTCCTCGAACGAGGGCAGGAACAGTTCCTCGCTCTCGGCGCCGTAAAGCTGGTTGAGGAAGGCCGGGGTCAGCGCGCTCGAGGGACCGTCATAGGCAACCTTGCCGCCCTTCAGCGCGATCGTGCGCGGGCAGTATTTCAGCGCGTATTCCACCTGATGCAGCGAGATGAAGACGGTGAGGCCGTCCTTGCGGTTCATGTCGGCGATGAGATCCATCACGCGGCGCGCGGAGGCCGGATCGAGCGAGGCGATCGGCTCGTCGGCGATCAGCAACTCGGCGCCCTGCACCAGAGACCGCGCGATTGCCGCGCGCTGCTGCTGTCCGCCGGACAATTCGTTGGCGCGCTTCAAGGCATGCTCGGCGATGCCGACGCGCGCCAAAGCCTGCATGGCCTTGCGCTTATCCGCGTCGTTGAACTGGCCGAGCGAGCCACGCAGCAACGGCAGCCTGCCGAGCAGGCCGAAGCAGACATTGGTGAGCACCGACAGGCGCGGCACCAGATTGAACTGCTGGAAAATGACGCCGATGCGCGCGCGCATACGGCGGCTGCACGCAAGCCGGCCGCCCTTCTGGATCGGCTCACCCATCATGGTGATGCTGCCGGCCGCACCCTCTTTGCCGGCATTGTCCACGGCAATGAGGCCGGCGAGGGCGCGAATCAATGTGGACTTGCCGGAGCCGGAGGCGCCGATCAGTGCGACCATTTCGCCGCGCGCGAGCGTCAGGCTCACACCGTCCAGAACGCGCACGCCGCGCTGAAAGGATTTCGAGATGCCTTTGGCATCGACCACGACTGTCATGCGGCACCTCCGTTGACTGTCACAATCGCTAACAACGGGGTGTGACAGGCGGATGAATGTGACAGTCGGCAGCGCCCGTTCTGCACATGGAACCGGCGCTAAAGACCCGGAAATCAATGGGAAACAGCGTGAGGGCGATGCATCGACTGGCCAAGCGTGGCCGCGCGCAGAATTTCGAAGGGGCTATTTGTCGCACTTTGCCGCGCGATAACGATCTGATCGATGATCAGATTGCGCGCTTCGGGAACGTACTCAAATTTATCGCAGAGAAAGGCGAAGGCGCGGACACGTTCAGGGAGTGGAAGCGGCCCGGTCAACGTCATGTGAAAACGAAACTCTTCGAAGACGTAAGGATAGCCCCAGCGGTCGACATGCTCGATCTGGGGCGCGCTCAAATTCGAGGCGAGTCGGCGCGCGCGCTCGGCGTCAGTCATGGGCGCACGAAAGCGATCGAAGGCTTCGACACAGGTCGCGGCCAAGCGATCGAGCGCGGGGCCTTGCACCTTCGGTACAAGAGCGATGAAAGCGCCGATCTCGCGCAGGACAAGATCGCCAGCCAGCACCGGCGCAAGGCCGGCAACCTTGCTAGCAAAGGCCTGATCGAGGTCCCCCTCGCTGACGCCTTCGGCGAGGCGGAACGGCGCCTTGAGCGTGGCATGGAACCCATAGGTGCGAGGCTCGCGCACGATCTCCGGCCACGCAAACGCTTCGGTCCCGGCGGGCGGCGTCACGTCGGCCCCGGAGTAGCAGTCATAGCCGAGCATCGACGCGCCAAAACGATAGAGCGCTGCATCCGCGCGCGGCACGAAATAGATCGCGTAGCGCGGGGTACTCATCGCGGTGCGCTCAGTTGAGCCGCGCTGCGTCGGCGAGATGCACGATGCGCCCGCTGACGATGGCCGCCGCCACCCTCGGGCGGAGCGCGTCGCTTGCGTCGACAAGGACGATGTCGGCGCGGCGCCCCTCCTCCAGCACGCCACGGTCGATCAGGCCCGCAGCCTTGGCCGGACGCTCCGAGACAAAGGTCCAGGCTTTTTCCAACGGCACGACATCGTCCGCGGCGAGGCGGAAGGCGGCGAGCAGCGGCGCCGGATAGTAATAGTCGGACGCAAGCACGGTGCAGAAACCGCGCTTGATCATATCGGCCGCGCCGATCCAGCCAATGTGGCTGCCGCCGCGCACCACGTTCGGCGCCCCGAGCACGATGTCATCGCCGGCTTTTGTCGCGTCCTCGGCGGTTTCCATCGTGGTGGGGAATTCGGCGAGGCGGCAATCCAGCGCGCGGAACCAGCGCCGCTGCTCCGGGCTCATGTCGTCGTGCGACAAGAGCGGAACGTCGTTCGCGCGCGCCGTACCGGCCAATCGTGCGATCGACTGCGGCACCTCGTCGGCACGCGCGCGCAGGCGCTCGACCAGCGCACTGAAATCCTCGAGCGATAGCCCTGCCCGTTCCGCCATTTGCGCGACCTTGCGCGTCCGCGCCGGCGCGTCGTCCCCCGGCATGTGATCGTTGAAGCCGAGCATGCCGATGCGGCGGCTGGCGAGCCAGTCGCTCACTTCCGCTTCGGCGTCGAGATTGAACGTCTCGTAACGCAAATGGAACCGCGTGTCGGCACCAAGTTGCTTGCGCAATCCCTCGATCGCGGTGAGCACAGCGCGCGCATTGTCGGCGCTGCGCAGGCCCGGCTCCCACGACCAGGTGACGCCGTGATACATGGTGGTGATGCCGTTGCCCACCGCCTGCCGGTCGCTTTCCATCAGCGCCACGTCGATGGGAAAACCGACGCCAGGCCGCGGCATCAACTGCCGCTCGAATGCGTCGCCGTGGATATCGACGATACCGGGCAGCACGTGCAGGCCGCGCGCATCGATGCAGCGGCCGTTGCCGGTCTCGCTGCCGATGGCACGGATCGCACCGTGCGCTTCGTCGATGTCGATGGCCGCGTCGCTCCATGCGCCGCCGATCAATGCCTGTCCGCCCTGAATTCTCACGTGTACACCTCATTCCGCCGCGGTGATCGCGGTCCTGTCGTCGTGTTGCTCATATTTGTCGAGGAATTGCGCGGCGCTCAATGCGCGGAAGTCCGCGAGCGCCGCGTGCAGCAGATCATGCGGCCAGTCCCACCAAGACAGCCGTTCGAGCCGCGCGGCGATGTCCTCGGCGAAGCGCTTGCGCACCACCCGCGCTGGATTGCCAACGGCGACTGCGTAAGCCGGAATGTCCTTCGTCACCACGCTGCCGGCGCCAATGACCGCGCCATTGCCGATGGTGCGCCCCGGCAGCACGATGGCCGCGTGCCCGATCCACACATCGTGGCCGATGCTCACATGCTGCGCGCGCCGCCAGGCGAAAAAGGCCTCCTCGTCGCGCTCGCCTTCGAAATAGGCGCTGGCGCGGTAGCTGAAATGTGACTGGCTCGCCCGGTCCATCGGATGATTGCCGGGATTGATGCGCGTCATCGCCGCGATGGAGGTGAACTTGCCGATGGTGGTGTAGGCGATGTCGCTGTCGTTGACGACGTAAGAATAGTCACCGAGTTCGACTTCAAGCAGCTTTGTGCGCGCGCCGACTTCCGAATAGGCGCCGAGCGTCGCGTCCTTCAGGGACGCGGACGGATCGATGAGCGGCGTGCGAGAAAGAGTCTTGTCAGACATGGCCGGATGAGAAAAACGACATCTTCACGACATCGGCATGACAGGGACGGATACAGCGCATCGGGCTTGATAGAACTCCGCTCAACTTTCGACAGTGAGAGCAACGCGGTCGGCAGCGAAGCGCCCACGCGTCGTCAGAAGCGGCTCGCCGTTTTCGGTGACATTGACGCTCTCGACCACGAGAATGGGTCGATGCACAGACAGACGCAGGCGCCCCGCATCCACCGCGTCGGCAAAGGCGGCGCTGATGCGCGTCCACTTGCGACGATATGACGTCACACCGTAATGCGCCAGCGTGCGGGTGATCGAGCGTGTCTGCCTGAAGACCTTGGCCGCATCGTTGTAACGATCGGCCGACAGCCAGGTCGTCGCCACCGAGATCGGCACGCGGTCGGCCGCGCGCACGATCTCCAGGCGCACGACCATATCGCCCGTATTCAGTCCGAGCCGCTGCGCGATCTCCTCGCTCGCCGGCTCCAGCCTATGGCCTTGCAGACGCCCTTCCGCCTCGTGACCCGCGGCAGCGACGACCTCGGAGAACCGCGTACGCTCACCGATGCGATAGTCGAGTTTGTCGGTCTTTACATAAGTGCCGCTGCCGCGCTCGGTGTAGACAAGTCCGCGCGCGCCAAGTTCGGCCATCGCGCGGCGCACGGTGTGACGGTTGACGCCATACTTCGCGGCGATCTCCGATTCGGCCGGCAGGCGCGCGCCGTTCTCGTGTTTGCCGATCAGGATCAACTGCTCGAAATCATCGGCGATGCAGCGCCACAACATGACGCCGCGCTCCAACAGATGATTCTTACCTGACAAGCCGCGCGGTGTTTTGGTGAGCATTGCCGCCCTGTCATCAAAAGGTCACTGGACACGCCCGCACACTTGTCTATTCTACTAGACAACTTGGCGCAAGCGTCATATTGGCGGGCGGCGATCGCGGATCGAGGCGGAATGGTGGATAAGCAGGACGGACGGCGCGCGGCCATGGCGGTGTTGGCGCAGTCGGATGCGCGAACACTGGCGCTGGTCTTGAGTTCCGTCGGCGACGTCGCGTTCACCGAACTGCGCCCGCCGGAAAGCGGCCTCGTGATGTTGCGCGGCCGCATCGGCGGTGACGGCGCGCCGTTCAACGTCGGCGAAGCGACGGTGACGCGCGCGGCGGTCAAGCTCTCCTCCGGTGAAACGGGATTTTCTTATGTGCTCGGCCGCGACCAGCAGAAGGCGCGACTCGCCGCGCTGTGCGACGCGCTGTGGCAAAGCGAGACGCATCGGCCGCATATCGAAGACCATGTGCTGACGCCATTGCGCGATGCGCAAGCGGAACGCGCGGCGCAGGCGCGGGCACAAACCGCGGCGACGCGCGTCGACTTCTTCACCCTGGTGCGCGGGGAGAACGAAAAATGAGTGCGCCCGCGGCAAACGCCGCTTTCGCCAGTCAGGCCGCCTTCCGTGCGGTCATGGAGGCTTTTGCCCGCCCCGGAGAGATCCGAACGCTGGACGAGGTCGCGGCGCCCGCGCCACTGGCGCCGGCCACCGCCGCGTTGGTGCAGGCGCTTGCGGACTATGAAACACCGGTCTGGCTCGATGCCATGTTGGCCGCGGTGCCTGCAGTCGCCGAGTGGATCCGCTTCCAGACCGGCGCGCCGATCGTAAAGGACGCGTGTGACGCAGCCTTCGCGCTCATCGCCGATACGCTCGCCCTGCCCGAATTCGACGGCTTCGCTTTGGGAAGCGAAGACTATCCCGACCGTTCGACCACCTTGATCGTGCAGGTCGCGCTGTTCAAGGGGCCGTCCTTCGCTCTCAAGGGCCCAGGGATCAAAGACCGGCGCTCGCTCGCCGCAACGCCCCTTCCTGTGGATTTCGCCAAGCGCCTGCGCGCCAACCGCGAGCTGTTCCCGCGCGGCGTCGATCTCGTGCTGGTGGCCGGTGCGCAAGTGGCGGCGCTGCCGCGTTCGGTCCGCGTCGTGTCGGAGGATTGAGCCATGTATGTCGCAGTCAAAGGCGGCGAACGCGCCATCGAGAACGCGCATGCGCTGCTTGCCGATGTGCGGCGCGGCGACCGCGACGTGCCGGAAGTCTCGCTCGCGCAGATCGACAATCAGCTCGCGCTCGGCGTCGATCGCGTCATGTGCGAGGGCTCGCTCTACGACCGCGAACTCGCCGCGCTGGCGATCAAGCAGGCGCGCGGCGACCTGATCGAGGCGATCTTCCTGTTGCGCGCCTATCGCACGACGCTGCCGCGCTTCGGCGCCTCCGAGCCGATCGACACCGGCACCATGGACATCCGCCGCCGCGTCTCGGCGACGTTCAAGGACTTGCCCGGCGGCCAGGTGCTCGGCCCGACTTTCGATTACACGCACCGCCTGCTCGACCACACGCTGGCGGCCGAAAGCGACGTGCCCGGGCCCGCCACCGCGCTGGCCGACGAAGCGCCATATCGCTCGGTCACCGATTTGCTCTCCGACAGCGGGCTGATCGAACGCGAAGAACCGGGCGAGACCGAGCCCGGCGATCTCACGCGCGAGCCGTTGTCCTTTCCCGCTGGCCGCGATCTGCGCCTGCAAAATCTCGCCCGCGGCGACGAAGGCTTCCTGCTCGCGCTTGGCTATTCGACGCAGCGCGGCTATGGCCGCAACCACCCCTTTGCCGGCGAGATCCGCTACGGCGAAGTCGAGGTCGAGTTCGTCGCCGAGGATGTCGGCTTCGCGGTGCCGCTCGGCACGATTGCGCTCACTGAAGTGCAGATGGTGAATCAGTTTACCGGCGGCCACAGCGAGGCCCCCCGCTTCACCCGCGGCTACGGCCTCGTCTTCGGCCAGAGCGAACGCAAGGCCATGGCCATGGCGCTGGTGGACCGCGCCCTGCGCGCGCGCGAGTTGGGCGAAGAGACCGGCGCGCCGGCGCAGGACCAGGAATTCGTGCTCAGCCACTCCGACAATGTGCAGGCGACCGGCTTCGTCGAGCACCTGAAGCTGCCGCATTACGTCGACTTCCAGGCCGAACTCGGCCTCCTGCGCAAGCTGCGCGCCGAATATGCTGAACGCACAGCGGCGAACGACGACACCGAAACGCCGATGCAGGATGCCGCCGAATGACCGCGCCAGCCTATAACTTCGCCTATCTCGACGAGCAGACGAAGCGGATGATCCGCCGCGCGATTCTCAAGGCGATCGCGATCCCCGGCTATCAGGTACCCTTCGCCAGCCGCGAGATGCCCATGCCTTACGGCTGGGGCACCGGCGGCGTGCAGGTGACCGCCGCGATCCTCGGACCCGACGATGTGCTCAAGGTGATCGACCAGGGCTCCGACGACACGACGAATGCGGTGTCGATCCGCAAGTTCTTCACCAAGACCGCGGGCGTGCGCACCACGACATCGACACCTGAAGCAACGGTGATCCAGACGCGCCACCGCGTGCCGGAGACGCCGCTGACCGAGAGCCAGGTCCTCGTCTACCAAGTGCCGATCCCGGAACCCTTGCGCTTCCTCGAGCCGCGCGAGACCGAGACACGCCGCATGCACGCGCTGTCCGAATACGGATTGATGCATGTGAAGCTCTACGAGGACATCGCGCGGCACGGCCATATCGCTACGGCTTATGCCTATCCGGTGAAAGTTGACGCGCGTTACGTGATGGACCCCTCGCCCATTCCGAAATTCGACAATCCGAAGCTCTCCGATAGCGCGGCGCTGCAACTATTCGGCGCCGGCCGCGAAAAACGCATCTACGCCATCCCGCCTTATACGACTGTGACCTCGCTCGACTTCGAGGACCATCCGTTCGAGCGCTATCGGCACGACGCAAGCTGCGCATTGTGCGGCGCGAACGACAGCTATCTCGACGAGGTGATCACCGACGACCAAGGCGGACGCATGTTCGTCTGCTCCGATACCGACTATTGCGAGACGCGCCGCGCGCAAGGCCACGGAGCCCAGGCCGAAGACAAGGCGGAGCCGGCCGCGTGAACGACGTTCTCACCATCCGCGAGGCGACCCGCGCCGACTTGCCCTGTGTGCTGGCGCTCTACGCGCAGCCCGAGCTCGACAACGGCCACGTGCTGCCGTTGCAGGATGCCGAAAGCCTGTTCGCGCGCTTCGCGCAATATCCCGACTACAAGCTCTACGTCGCCGAGCAGGACCGGCAGATCGTCGGCACGTTCGCGTTATTGATCATGGACAATCTCGGCCACCTCGGCGCGCCTTCCGCGATCGTCGAGGACGTGGTGGTCGATCCCGCCTTGCACGGCAACGGCATCGGCCAGGCGATGATGCGCTTCGCCATGGCCCGCGCGCACGAGAAGAATTGCTACAAGCTGGTGCTCTCCTCGAATGCGAAGCGCGAACGCGCGCACGCCTTCTACGAACAACTCGGCTTCGAGCGCCACGGCTACAGCTTCCGCGTCCGTCCCGAACAGGTATCGGCATGAGCATGACTGAGACCGAACAGCCGCTGCTCGTCGCCGAGTCTTTAAGCAAATATTACGGTCACCGGCTCGGCTGCCGCGACGCCTCGTTCGAGCTTTACGAGGGCGAGGTGATGGCCGTGGTCGGCGAATCCGGGTCCGGCAAGACCACGCTGCTGCAGCTCCTGTCCGGCCAAATCGAGCCGAGCGCCGGCCGCATCCTCTACCGCATGCGCGACGGCGCGAACGCCGACCTCTGGTCGCTGAGCGAGCCGATGCGGCGCTTTCTCTTTCGCACCGACTGGGGCTATGTGCACCAGGATCCGCAGAACGGCCTGCGCATGGGTGTCTCCGCCGGCGGCAATGTCGGCGAGCGGCTGATGGCGGTCGGCTGGCGCAATTACGCCGACATCCGCGGCGCGGCGTCCGACTGGCTCTCGCGCGTGGAGATTCCCGAAGCCCGCATCGACGATACGCCGCGCACTTATTCCGGCGGCATGCGCCAGCGCCTCCAGATCGCACGCAACTTGGTGACGGCGCCGCGGCTGATCTTCATGGACGAGCCGACCGGCGGCCTCGATGTCTCCGTGCAGGCGCGGCTGCTCGATCTTTTGCGGCGGATCGTGTCGGAGATGCGCATCGCGGCAATCGTGGTGACGCACGATCTTGCCGTCGCACGGCTGTTGTCGAACCGGATCATGGTGATGAAATCGGGCGCCGTGATCGAGTCGGGCCTCACCGACCAGGTGCTGGACGACCCGCACGAGCCTTACACCCAGCTCCTCGTCTCTTCGATTTTGCCGGCGTGAGATGTGAAAACATGTCTTCAGCCAGCCTCGCCCCAGACCCCGCTCGTCCCCGCGAAAGCGAGGACCCAGGGCGACAATTTTCGAGCTCGGCAGGCTTGGATCTGGATTCCCGCTTGCGCGGGAATGAGCGGAATTCGTGGCAACGCCAATGGAAGACGATCTGATGCACGCGCTTGAACTCTCCGGCGTCGCCAAGACCTTCACCATGCACCTGCAAGGCGGGCTGCGGCTGCCGGTACTGCGCGACGTGAGCTTTTCCGTCGCGCCGGGGGAATGCGTCGCCCTCACCGGCCCATCCGGCGCTGGCAAGTCTTCGATCCTCAAAATCATCTACGGCAATTACCGCTGCGACGAAGGGCACATCCTCGTGCGCCAGGGTGAGACGGCGGTCGACATTGCCGCCGCACCGCCGCGGCAGATCCTCTCGGTGCGGCAGAGCGCACTCGGCTATGTCACGCAGTTCCTGCGCGCGGTGCCGCGCGTGTCCGCGCTCGACATCGTCGCCGAGCCGCTGGTGATGAAGACGGTGCCGCGCGACGACGCGACGGCGCGCGCCGCCGCCATGCTCAAACGTTTCAACGTGCCCGAGCGGCTGTGGAGCCTGCCGCCGGCCACCTTCTCCGGCGGCGAACAGCAGCGGATCAATCTCGCGCGCGGACTTCTCCCCGAACATCCCGTGCTGCTGCTCGATGAGCCGACCGCTTCGCTCGACGCCAACAACCGCGCCGTCGTCATCGACATCGTGCGCGAGCGCAAGCGGGCGGGCGCGGCCATCGTCGCCATCGTCCATGACGACGATGTGCGCGAGGCGATTGCCGATACCAATGTCGATGTCACCAAATTCGCGGTCGCCGCGTGAGCGCCATGTCCGATACCGGCACGTTCATCCTCGAGAATGCCCGCGTCGTCCTCGCCGATACGGTCATTGAGAATGGCTATGTTGCGGTGGCCGATGGCGCGATCGCCGAGGTTGGCGAAGGAAAAGCGCCTGAGCGCGGTTTCGATCTCCAAGGCGATCTGCTGCTGCCGGGCCTCGTCGAGCTGCACACGGACCATCTCGAAGCGCACGTCATGCCGCGCCCCAAGGTGCATTGGGACCCGGTGTCCGCCGTCATCTCCTACGATGCGCAGATTGCCACCAGCGGCATCACCACCGTGCTCGATTCGCTGCGCGTCTGGCGCGAGGAAGGCGCCCATGACGCGGACGGCCAGGCGGGCGAGCTGTCGCGCGCCATCGCGCAGGCGCGCGCGGCGAACCTGCTGCGCATCGAGCACTTCCTGCATTTGCGTTGCGAAGTGCCCATGCCGAACGTGGTCGGCGATGCGGCTGAACTGATCGGCCGGCCGGATGTGCGGCTCCTGTCGCTCATGGACCACACGCCGGGCCAGCGCCAGTTCCGCGATCCGGTGAAGCTGCGCGATTATTATCGCGGCAAAGGCGGGCTGACGGACCCCGAGCTCGACATCTTGTTCGCGCGCCGGCTCGAGAACCACGCGCGCTACGCCGAGGAGAACTACCGCGGGCTGATCGCGCTCGCCGCCGCGCACGGCACGCCGCTCGCAAGCCACGACGACACTACGCCCGGCCATGTCGAACAGGCGGTCGCGGACCGTGTGGCCATCGCCGAGTTCCCGGTCACCATGGAAGCCGCGGCCGGGCTGCACGAGGCCGGCATCAAGGTGTTGATGGGCGCGCCCAATCTGATCCGCGGCGGCTCGCATTCCGGCAACATTGCTTCGGGCGATCTCGCGCGCGCCGGCATGCTTGATATCCTGTCGTCGGACTATGTGCCGTCGAGCCTCTTGATCGCGGCGCTGCGCCTGCCCGAGGCGGCCGAAGACTTTGACCTCCCCGCCGCGATGCGTACCGTGAGCAAGACGCCGGCCGAGGTGGTCGGACTGACAGACCGGGGCGAGATCGCGGTGGGCAAGCGCGCCGACCTCATACGCGTGCATCGGGCCGACGAGGCGGCCGCCGTGCGCAGCGTCTGGAGCGGCGGCCGGCGGGTAGCATGAGCGCCGCGTTGCCTGACGCCTCAGCTCTCGCGCCAATCGGGCCGGGGCGCGTGGTGCTGGTAGTGGGGCCGAG
>DATARB010000065.1:0-4343 GCA_036264375.1 Pseudolabrys sp. | reverse complement strand
GGCCGCCCAAGAGCAGCCCAAACCCAAAAAGCCGGTGCCGGAGACACGAAAGCCCGCGCAGGCGACACAGAAACCGTGCGCGGAGTTCGGCCCCGGCTTCGTCCAGGTCGCAGGCACAAATACGTGCGTCAAAATTGGCGGCAGCGTAGAAGTTGGCGGGCAGCGCTAAAGCCGCGGTATTCACACGGGGAACTAATGAACCCGCGGATAAACCCGGATAGCGAACACCTTGTCCCGGGCCACCCATTGGACAGAACTGCAACTCACGCAGCGCATCACGTCATAGCGCGGATGGCCGATCCGGCGCGGAATTGACGTCTCGAGCTTGAGGAAGCCGGCACATCCCGAGCATGCAAGCCGCTCGATTTCGTTGGGCTGCGCCTCACAATCGGCGATCATGGCGTCGTCTTACTTGGTTTCATTTCACGTTGCAAAGCGCGTCATAGCGGCCGTCAGCGCGGCTGCTGCTTCGTCGCTTGCGACATGATGCTTTCCGCCAGGTGCTGCCGGCACCACGCGATCGCGCCACCCAATGTGGAGAAGTCGTCCGGCGGTTGTGAATGCCTCGCGCAGATGCGCCAGCGGCTTTTTGAACGTGTGATCAGGAATTGTCCGACGCGATATGACTTTGGTCCGGATTTGCGAGCGTCCGGCACCGCCACTGACGTGCGCTGCATGAACTTCCCCCAGCCCCCAGGATGATCATGCTGCAAGCCCCGTTTACGGGCCATAAGATTCTACATTTGGTTAATGTGTTTTTATGGTGTTGTTGCCAAACTCCCACAGACCGGAGGACAATGAGCCGTCCGCGACCGATGCTGAGCATCCTTGAGAGCCAACGTCGCCAAGGCGGTTTGCGAACCAACGCCGCCAGGCGGCTTAAGAGTGTGTGAAGCTGGCGCTTAGGCTTTGAGCGCGAGCGGGCTCCAGCCGGCCGGATCACTCTCGCATTGGTTTGCCGAGGAAAGGCAGTCGTCTGCGATGCGATTCATCTCGGCGGCCAGAAGGTCGTGAGGACATAGGCGCGCAAGCCGGCGGCAGCGGGCAGCGTGAGCACGAAACTGTTCAACGAGTTCGGACGGCTCGATCATCTGGAATTTGCCCGTACGGTCCAGGCGGGAAAAGGCGCGCAGGAACGTTAGATACAATGTTGAACATAGGGTTCTAATTTGCGCGGTACTCATTTAGCAGTTGTGGTTTGCATTTACCGCTGTCAACTTTGCGTCTGTGGATAAATTCGGATGCTGCCGAGCGGGTAAACGACCAAGTTATTGATTTTCAATGCGCTTGACGGCCGCATAGGGTGACTTCGCCACTGCGGTCGGCGCACGCGAGGATTGAGGCACGGTGATTGTGCACGCCGATACAATAAACTGTTGCCGGCCGGCGCGGGCAAAGCCTCCTGATTGCGCGGCATGATATGATATCCAGTACGGGCCGCCGGAACGCGCGTTTTTATCAGCCCGAGCGGCCGCGCCCGTCACGACCGCGACACCATCAGGGGCTGCAATAGTGTGGATTGCCGCTTCGGGAGATTTAAAACCAATGCTTAAGCTCGTCCGCGCCGGCCTTGCCGCCGCGCTGCTCGGCCTCACGCTGTTTCCGGCGCTGGCGGCCGACAAGGCCTTCGAGAACAGCGAACTCAACGACGCGGCGATCAAGCTCGAGGCGCAGATCAAGACCGACGCCGGCACCGTGACCAAGCCGGCGGCGACATTGCGCCGCGACGCCGACGCAGCCTTCCAGAAGAGCGATTTGCGCACCGGCATGACGGTGCTCGGCCAGCTCATCAGCGTCGCCCCCGACGACGCCACGACCTGGCTGCGCCTGTCGCGCACGCTGCGCCAGATCAAGGCGCGCGACGACAACGAAAAAATGCTGCTGCTCGATCGGGCCGCGACCTCGGCCTATATCGCTTATCAGCGCACCAGCGACCGCACCGTCGAGGCCGACAGCCTTGGCGTGCTCGGCCGCACACTTGCCGACGAGAAGCAGTGGCGTCCGGCGCTCGATTCCTTGCGCCTGTCGCTCGAGTTGCGCGAGACGGCCGACCTGCGCGGCCAATACGAGCGCCTGCGCATCGACCACGGCTTCCGCATGCTCGACTACTCCGTGGATTCGGACGCGGTCTCGCCACGCGCCTGCTTCCAGTTCTCCGAAGACCTGCCGGGCAAGCGCACGGATTTCTCGCCCTTCGTCGCTGTCGCCGGTCAGGACAAGCCGGCGATCTCCGCCAATGACAAGCAGCTCTGCGTCGAAGGCCTCAAGCACGGCGAGCGCTACCAGATCACGCTGCGCGCCGGGCTTCCCTCCGTGGTCAAGGAAACGCTGGCGAAGTCGGCCGACTTCACGATCTTCGTGCGCGACCGCAAGCCCTTCGTGCGCTTCTCCGGCAAGGCCTATGTTCTGCCGCGCACGGGCCAGCAGGGTATCCCGGTGCTCAGCGTCAACACCGGCACGATCAATCTCTCGGTTTATCGGATCGGCGACCGCAATCTGATCGACACCGTCACCGGTTACGACTTCCAGCGCAATCTGAGCCCGTATCAGACCGAGCAGCTTGCAGGCGAGCGCGGCAGCAAAGTCTGGAGCGGCGAGCTTTCGGTCGAGCAAAAGCTCAACACCGAGGTCACCACCGCCTTTCCGGTGCAGGAGGCTGTGAAGGATCTCGGCCCCGGCGTCTACGCCGTCACCGCGCAGGCGAAGGAGTCCCTCAGCCCCGACTACGAGCAGCGCGCCACCCAGTGGTTCATCGTCTCCGACCTCGGGCTGACCGCTTATTCGACGCATGACGGCGTCGACGTCTTCATCCATTCGCTTGCCAAGGCTGAGCCGCGCGGGCAGGTCGAAGTGCGGCTGGTCGCCCGCAACAACGAGGTGCTGGCGACGCGCCAGACCGACAAAGACGGCCACGTGCATTTCGACGCCGGGCTCACGCGCGGGGAGGGCGGCCAGTCGCCGGCGGCCGTGGTCGCCAGCGAGAAAGATGACTATTCCTTCCTCAGCCTGAAATCGGCGGCCTTCGATTTGTCGGATCGCGGAGTCGCCGGCCGCTCGGTGCCGGATGGCCTGGACGCCTTCGTCTACACCGAGCGCGGCGTCTACCGCACCGGCGAGACGGTGCAGGTCACGACGCTTTTGCGCGACCCGCAAGGGGCGGCAGCCGTCAATGTGCCGCTGACGCTCGTGGTCGAACGGCCCGACGGTGTCGACTACCGCCGCGTGCTGGTGCCGGACCAGGGCCTCGGTGGCCGCTCGCTGAGCGTGCCCCTCGTCTCGTCCGCCGCGACCGGCACCTGGCGCGTGCGCGCTTACACCGATCCCAAACGCCCGCCGGTCGGTGAGACCACCTTCATGGTGGAAGACTATGTGCCCGACCGCGTCGAGTTCGATCTCACGTCCGCGGCGCAGACCATGCCGCGCAATGCGCCGGTCGAGGTGAGCGTCGATGGCCATTTCCTCTATGGCGCCCCGGCCTCCGGGCTGGAGCTCTCCGGCGCGGTGAGCATCGCCGCCGCCAAGGATCGGCCGGGCTTTGCCGGCTATTCCTTCGGCCTTGCCGATGACGACGTCACGGCCATCCGCCAGGAGCTGACCGACTTGCCGGTGACCGAAGCCGACGGCAAGGCTAAGTTCCCGGTCGCGCTCGACAAGCTGCCCGACACGTCGCGTCCCCTTGAGGCGACGATGACCGTCAGCATGGCGGAGTCCGGCGGCCGCGCGGTCGAGCGCAAGCTCACGCTCCCCATCACGCCGGATGCGCCGATGATCGGCGTGAAGCCGGCCTTCTCCGGCCGCTCGCTCGACGACGGCGCCAATGCCGATTTCGACGTCGTCATGCTCGCGCCCGATGGCAAGCTGCAAGCCAAGCCCGGCCTGCGCTACGAGCTCTTGCGCGTCGAGACGACCTACCAATGGTACAAGCAGAATAACCAATGGAATTTCGAGCCGGTGAAGCGCACCGAGCGCGTCGCCAACGGCACCGTTGACGCCGCCGCCGACAAGCCGGCGCGGCTGTCGCTGCCGGTGAAGTGGGGCCGCTATCGCCTGGAGGTCTCGACCGCCGATCCGAACGGGCCGGTCACCTCGCTCACTTTCGATGCGGGCTTCTATGCCGAGGCGAGCGCCGACACGCCGGACCTCCTCGAGGTCGCGCTCGACAAGACCGACTACAAGCCTGCCGAGATCATGAACATCGCGGTGACCGCGCGCACCGCCGGCCGCCTTACCCTCAACGTGTTCACCGACCGTCTGGTCGCCAGCCAGTCGGAGGACGTGCAGGCCGGCACCGCCAAGCTGCAGATGATCGTCGGCCGTGACTGGGGCACCGGCGCCTACATGGT
>DATARB010000049.1:0-7289 GCA_036264375.1 Pseudolabrys sp. | reverse complement strand
CTTGATCCACGTGATGCGGTTGCCGAAGAAATCCTGCCCTTCGCGCCGCTCCACCGGCGCCGGCGTAATATCGAGCGCGGCCGCGTGCACGCGCTGGTCGCGGCGGTCGATCGGCGTCAGGCGCAGCACGTGGTGCGCGTTCGTGACCGGCGACGCATAGTGATAAATCGTCGCCTGGCGGACGTCGTAAATCATTCGAGCGCTTCCCACGGCGCCTCGGTGCGCTCATGCGAGGTGAAATACGTCGAGCCGATGACGTCGGACAGGCGCATCAGCGCATTCTCGGCGTCGATCAGCGCGTTCTCATCGATTGAAGCCGCTTCCGCGGTGCGCATGCGCGTCGCCAGCGCCGAGGCAATCTGCTCGGGCGGCGACAGACGGCCATCCATGCCGCGCCGCGGCACGGCCGCAAGATGCGTCTCGATGCGCGCGAGCTGATCGACGATGGAGCGCGGGTTGTTCGGATCCAGCGCCACCAGATCGATGACCGGCGCGCGCGCGGCCACCATTACGTAGCGCAGGCGATAGGTGATCTGGCTGTCGGCGAGTTCGAGCAGGCAATCCAGCGACCCGTCAAGCTCGGTCTCGAAGGCGAACTGACGCAGGAAGCGGCTCGTCAGCAGCGCGCGCTCGACGCGCCGCCCCAATTCGAGGAAACGCCAGCCGTGCAATTGGCTCATGTTCTCCTGCGCCAGCCCGGAGAACGAAGCGATGATGCGCAACGCGCCGCTGACGCGCTCGAACATCGCGCTCTCCGCCGCGCTCCGCTCCAGCGGCGCATTGATCATTTCGGCAAGTTCGGTGAGCGCGCGCCAGGCATCCGGCGAGAAGCGGTCGCGGATCACCGAGGCCGCCGCCTGCGCCGCGCCGGCAAGCATCGGCAGCGCGCCGCTCATGTCGCGGTTTTGCAGCACGGCGGAAGCGACGAGCGCCGGCTTCAGGCTGAGCATGTCGGGCGCGACCGCGTCCCAGCTTCCGAGCAGCGAGCAGATGCTGGCGTTGACCTGCTGCACCGTTTCATCATCCTCGCTGGCGCGATTGATCAAGGCGCGCGTCAGCCGCAGCGTCGCCTCCGCGCGCTCCACGTAGCGGCCAAGCCAGAACAGATTGGCCGCGGCGCGGCTCGGCAACGCGCCGGTGGTGCGATTGATGGTGATGCGGTCGGGCGTCGGCAGCAGCGTCACTTCGGCGACCGGCTTGTCCGAGAGCACCCAGGCATCGCCGGTGCGGCCGCCCTGCTGCAGGTTGACCGCGCGCGCGTCGATGTCGTTGGCGAGGCGGACGAAGCCGCCCGGCATCACCCGCCAGCTGTCGCCCACGCGGGCGAGCAGCAGCCGCAGGATGAAGGGCCGCGGCACCAGTTTGCCGTTGTCCCAGACCGGCGTGGTCGAGAGCGTCACCGCCTCCTGCGCGACGAAGTCGATGCCGCGGCGCCCGATCGCTTCGATCAAACGCGCACGCGCGGGCGCATCGAGATCGCGGCCGAATACCATCGGTTTCTGAATATGCGCCGGCAGATCGCCGGCAAAGGCGGGTGCGATCACCAACTCGTCGAGACGTTCGATAGCCTCGGCGCGCACCTTCGGATCGCCGAGCCACCAGGTCGCGACATTAGGCAGCGCCAGCTCCTGCCCGAGCAACGCCGGCGCCAGCGCCGGCAGGAAGCTCAGCATCGCGCGCGCTTCCATCACGCCGGAGCCGAGCCCGTTGGCGACCACCACGGTGCCGTCGCGGATCGCCTGCACCAGGCCGGGCACGCCGAGGCGCGAGCGCGCGCTCAATTCCAATGGATCGGCGAAGTCGGCATCGAGACGGCGCAGCAGTACCTCGGCGCGCTTGAGGCCGGAGACGGTGCGGATGAAGACCCCGTCGTCGCGCACGGTGAGGTCTTCGCCTTCCACTAATAGGAAGCCGAGATAGCGTGCGAGATAAGCGTGCTCGAAATAAGTTTCGTTCAGCGGCCCTGGCGTGAGCACGCAGACGCGGGAATCGTCCTGGCGGTTAAGCTGTGAGAGCTCGAGCTGAAACGACTGGAAAAACGGCGCGACGCGCTCGACGCGCAGGCCGCGATAAATGTCCGGCATGGCCCGCGACAGTGCGAGCCGGTTCTCCAACGCGTAGCCGGCGCCGGACGGCGCCTGCGTGCGATCGCCCAACACCCACCATTTCCCGTCCGGCGAGCGGCCGACATCGACACCGTAAAAGCGCAGATGCGAGCCGCCGGGCGGCTCGACGCCGACCAGCGGCCGCAGGAATTCCGGATTGCCGGCGACTACCGCGGCCGGCAGCCGCCCGTCATGCACGAGGTTGGCCGGGCCATAGATATCCTTGAGGATCGCCTCGAGCAGTTCGGCGCGCTGGACAAGCCCCGCCTTGAGCTCCTGCCATTCGGTCGGATCGATCAGCAGCGGCACATGGCTGAGCGGCCACGGGCGCACCGCACCGGCGGGGTCCTCGTAGACGCGGTAGAACACACCGGAGTCGCGCAGGTGCCGGTCGGCGGCGGCGAAGCGCCGGTTGACTTCCTCCGGTCCGAGGCTCGCGAGCATTTTCAGGAACGGCCGCCAATGCGCACGCACGTGCCCGTCGCGATCCATCATCTCGTCGAAGTTGCGCGGCAGCGGGCAGAAATATCCCGACAGCAGCGGCTCGATCTGCTCGGTGTCCAGTATTGCTGGGTCGGGCTTGAGCATGGCGGCGATCAGGCCCGAGTCGCACGCCGCAGGTCGAGCGTCGTCGGATACTCGATCGAGCGTTCCTCCGTGGGAATTGTGAAAGTTCCGGGGGTGTGGCCGCGCGGCTCGAAGCGCGCCAGGCGGCGCGCCTGCGCCTCGTAGGAGTTCACGGGAAAGGTCTCGTAGTTGCGCCCGCCAGGATGGGCGACATGATAAACGCAGCCCCCGAGTGACCTCCCGTTCCAGCCATCATAAACGTCGAAAGTCAACGGCGTCTGCGGTTCGATCGTGGGTTGCAGTGCGGCGGCGAGTGGCCAGGCCTTGAAGCGCACACCGGCGACGTACTCGCCCGAACGGCCGGTCGATGTCAGCGGCAGGCGGCGGCCGTTGCACGCGACCGCGTGGCGCACCGGATTGAATCCCTCCATCCTGACCTGCAAGCGCTCGACCGATGAATCGACGAAGCGCGTGGTGGCGCCTGCGGCGGTCTCCTCGCCCAGCACCTGCCAGGGCTCGAGCGCATGACGCAGCTCGAGGTTGACGCCGCCGTAGGTCACCGTGCCGTAGTACGGGAAGCGGAATTCCCGTTGTGCCTCGAACCAGGCCGGATCGAAATCATAGCCGGCGGCGCGCAGGTCGGAGAGCACGTCGAGAAAATCCGCCCAGACGTAATGGCCGAGCATGAAGCGGTCGTGCAATGCCGCGCCCCAGCGCACCAGCGTGCCGTGCTGCGGCTCTTTCCAGAACCAGGCGATGAGCGCGCGCAGCAACAGCTGTTGCGCCAGGCTCATGCGCGAATCCGGCGGCATCTCGAAGGAGCGGAATTCGACGAGGCCGAGCCGGCCCGTCGGTCCGTCCGGCGAGAACAGTTTGTCGATGCAGATCTCGGCGCGATGCGTGTTGCCGGTGACGTCGATCAAGAGATTGCGGAACAGGCGGTCGACCAGCCACGGCGCCGGCTTCTCGCCGCGCTCGGGATGCGGCACCAGCGAGAGCGCGATGTCGAGCTCATACAGGAGATCGAGCCGCGACTCGTCCACGCGCGGCGCCTGACTGGTCGGACCAATGAATAAGCCAGAGAAGAGATAAGACAGCGACGGGTGCCGCTGGAAATAGACAATCAGGCTCTTGAGCAGATCGGGCCGGCGCAGGAACGGGCTGTCCGCCGGCGCTTCGCCGCCAAGGACAACATGATTTCCGCCGCCCGTCCCTGTGTGGCGACCGTCGATCATGAACTTGTCGGTGCCGAGGCGGCACTGGCGCGCCTCTTCGTAGAGCGCACGCGTGACATCCACCGCGCCGCGCCATGACGTGGCGGGATGAACGTTCACCTCGATGACACCGGGATCGGGCGTCACCTTGATGATGTTCAGGCGCGGATCGTCGGGCGGCAGATAGCCTTCGACATGGAGCGGCAGATCGAGCTCGGCGGCGGCCGCCTCCACCGCGCTGAGCAGTTCGATGTAATCCTCGAGCCGCTCGACCGGCGGCATGAACACGCAGAGCTGGCCGTCGCGCGGCTCGACCGCGAGCGCCGTGCGCACCGCGACGGGTCCACCGTTGCGCGCGCGCGATCCGGAACACGGCGGCAGCGATTGACCCGGAGGCGGCGGCGAACCGCCGCCGGCGAAAGCCTGCGCCATCGCCACCGGATCGGGCAGCGCGGTGCGCGGCGCGAATGGATCGGCCGGCGTGGTCAACGGCTCCTCGATCGGCGCGACGTAAGGCAGCGAATTCAGCGGCAGACGGAAGCCGATCGGGGAATCCCCGGGCACCAGGAACAGCCGGCCGCGGCGCATGTGCCAGACTTCGCTGACCCAGCCCTCGCCCGGCGCCTGCGCTGTCCATTTCTGCACCGGCAGCACGAAACCGGCCGGCGCACTGAGCCGCCGGTCGAACTCGCGCATGATGCGCGCCCGCTCGAGAGGATCGTCGATCTTCGGATCGGCCGGATCGATATTGGCCGGCAGCGCGCCCTCTTTCAGCATACGCTCGGCCGGGTCTTCGAAGGCCGGCTGCACATGCAGACCGCTGATGCCGAGCTTGCCGGCGAGACTTTCGGTGAAGCGGCGGGCTTCGTCCGGCGAGGGTGACTGCGCGCGCGGCTTCGATGCGATGAGCTTATCGTTCTGCCAGATCGGCTTGCCGTCTTTGCGCCAGAACAGCGACAGTGCCCAGCGCGGCAAAGGCTCGCCGGGGTACCATTTGCCCTGACCGAAATGCAGCATGCCGCCCGGCGCGAACCTGTCGCGCAGGCGGCGGATCAGCGTCTCACCGAGCGCGCGCTTGGTGTCGCCGAGCGCCGCCGTATTCCATTCCGTGGACTCATAGTCGTCGACGGAGACGAAGGTCGGTTCGCCGCCCATCGTGAGCCGCACGTCATGCGTCGTAAGATCGGCATCGACCTTGTCGCCGAGCGCATCGAGCGCGTGCCAGGCCTCGTTGGAAAACGGAAAGGTGACGCGCGGCTTCTCGTCGATGCGCGTCAGCTTCATCGCGAAATCGAAATCGACTTTGGCCGGTTCGACGCCGCCCGAGATCGGCGCTGCGGCGCGATAATGCGGCGTGGCGGCGAGCGGCAGATGCCCCTCGCCCGTCAACAGGCCCGAGGTGGGATCGAGCCCGACCCAGCCGGCGCCCGGCAGATAGACTTCGGTCCAGGCGTGCAGATCGGTGAAGTCGGTTGCCGAGCCGGACGGTCCGTCGAGCGCCGCCACGTCGGGCTTCAACTGGATCAAGTAGCCCGACACGAAGCGCGCGGCGAGACCGAGATGACGCAGGATCTGCACCAGCAGCCACGCCGTGTCGCGGCAGGAGCCGCAAGCCGAGGTCAGCGTCTCCTCGGGCGTCTGCACGCCCGGCTCCATGCGCACGAGATATTTGATCTCGCCTTGCAGTCGTTGATTGAGCGCGACGAGGAAATCGACGGTGTTCTTCCGCGTGCGCGGGACCGAGGCGACCAACGCACTCAAACGCGGCCCCGCCTCCCCCTTCACCAGATAAGGCGCAAGCTCTTCGTCGAACTCGCTCGCATAGACGAACGGAAACTCCATCGCCTGCGGCTCGATGAAGAAGTCGAACGGATTGACCACCGACATGTCGGCGATGAGATCGACGCTGACGCTGAACTCGGTCGTGCGCTCGGGGAAAACGTAGCGCGCGAGCCAGTTGCCGTTCGGGTCCTGCAGCCAGTTCACGAAGTGCTGGGCGGGCGTGACCTTGAGCGAATAGCTCTTGATGGCGGTACGGGTATGCGGCGCGGGGCGCAGGCGGACGAGCTGGGGCCCAAGAGCCACAGGACGATCGTAACGATAGCTGGTGACATGCTGGAGGCTGACGACGACCGACATGCGAATAAGGGTCTCTGTTGCCCGGAAGAACGGCAACAAAGATGCAATTTTCGGGCCGGGGAAGATAGGCTTAAAGCGCTCTGCCCGTGCACAAATTATAGAACATCATCAATCCGTTAGATCGGCTGCGGCATGCCCACAGGGCGCTTGAGCCCTGCCACCACGGCGCGCAGCGCGGCCTTGCCCTGGTCCGCGCTGTGACGGCCGCCGGCTGCATGGATGCGATTGTGGACGAAGGACAGTTTCACGATGGCGGGCGGCGCCAGGACAAAAGGATAGAGGTCCGCCTGGCCCATGCTGCGGTTGATTGAGTTCATGGCGAAGGTCAGCGGCAGCCAGGAGTCGATGATCCGTTCCATATCGGCCAGATGTGGATCGAAATCGATTGAGGTCGCCAGATCCGCGCCCATGGAAACGCGTGGCCGCACGCGCATGCCGAAGGCATTGGCCGTTTCCAGCGTGTCGACCATGTGGAAATAGTGCGCCCAGGTCTCGGCGAAATCTTCCCACGGATGGCTGCTGGCATAGGCGCTAACGTAATGGTCGGGCCAGTTCGCGGCCGGCCCGTTGCGATAGTTCGCCTGGAGCGCTTGCGTGTAGTCCTGCCGCTCGTCGCCGAACAGCTGGCGGAATTCGGCAAGGCTCGGCGAATCTTTGATCAGCCGGTCCCAGTAATAATGCGCAATCTCGTGGCGAAAGTGCCCGAGCAGCGTGCGATAGGGCTCGGCCAGGTTCTTGCGCTGGCGCTCGCGCTCGGCGTCGTCGGCTTCGGAGATATTGATGGTGATGAGGCCGTTGGCGTGGCCGGTCATCAACGAACCGCCCGATGAAGACGCGACGAAATCGAAGGCGAGCCCGTTCGGGTCCTCCTGCTTGGTCGCAAGTGGTAACCGCAGGCGAAGCAGCGTGTAGAAGAGACGGTGCTTGGCGATTTCAATCTTGCGCCAGTTGATCAGATTTTCCGAGACCGACTGATCGGGAATGGTCCGGTTGTGCCGGCACGCGGCGCAGTAGGCGTCCCCGCCGGCCGGGACCAGCCAGTTGCAAACCTCGTGCTGGGCGTTGGCGCAATAGCGGTAGCGGCCGCTCGGCTCCGCCAGCGCGCGAAACGCATCCGCGTCCTCTTCGAGCGCGGTGATCGTCTCTTTGTCCGATAGATAACCGAGCTTGTGCCCGCAGCTTTCGCAGCGGGTGTTCTCAAAATAGAGCGGCTGTCCGCAGTGCTGGCATTCGAAAAGCTTCATGCGCGGGTCCGGTTGCTCAG
>DATARB010000027.1:0-12321 GCA_036264375.1 Pseudolabrys sp. | reverse complement strand
TTCGAGCTGCCGGTCGAAGCCAAGACCGCGCCGCTGCGCGTCGGCTTCTTCCCCGGCTCGACCATCGGCAACTTCGAACCGCACGAGGCGGCGTCGTTCCTGCGCAACGCGGCGCGCATCCTCGGCCCCGGCGCCAAGCTCGTCATCGGCGTCGATCTGGTCAAGCCGTCGGAAGTCCTCAACGCCGCCTATAACGACACAGCCGGCGTCACCGCCGCATTCAACAAGAATCTGCTGACGCGCATGAATCGCGAGCTGGGCGGCACGTTCAAGCCCGAGACCTTCGAGCATCATGCCTTCTTCAATCGCGAGCGCAATCGCATCGAGATGCACCTCGCCAGTCTCAAGCGGCAGAAGGTGAAGGTGGCCGGTGAAACCATCGAATTCCGCGCCGGCGAAACCATCCACACCGAGAACAGCTACAAATACAGCGTCGAATCCCTGTCGGCGCTCGCGCGGGGCGTCGGCTGGCTGCCGGCCGGCGTGTGGACCGACAGCCAGAAGTACTTCTCGATCCAGGCCTTCACTCTGGGCGACGAGACGCCCACCCCACGCCCGGCGGAGTGATCCTGTCCCGGGCGCGTCTTGTTTTGCGCCGGGTCCCCGCGTTCGCGGGGACGAGCGGGTCAACGGATTGGGCGGACTTGCATCATGTGGCGCCGCGTCCGGGGCACGGCCTGCTTCCCGTCGCGGCGAATTTGCTCTAAGCCTTGCGCCGTCCCGGCCCCGACCGGGCGAGTAAAACGGCAGTAAGGCAGGGCTCATGAAGATCGTCGGTTTTGAAACGAATGAAGGCATGCGGCTGGGTGTTGTCGATGGCGACAGCGTCATCGATTTGCAGGCGGTCGATCCGACCGTGCCGGGCGATCTCGGCACCTGGCTCAAATCGAGCGATGGCGATCTCAAGCCGCTCGCCGATCTCGCCAAGAGCGCGCCGGCATCGGCCCGCCGTCCGCTCGCCAGCCTGAAATTCGCGCTGCCGGTGGCGAAGCCCGGCAAAATCATCTGCCTCGGCCTGAACTACCTCGACCACGTCAAGGAAGGCCCGCAGAAGGACAACATCCCGAAATTTCAGTCGATCTTCTTCCGCATGCTGAGCTCGCTCACGCCGCACCTGCAGCCGCTGATCCGGCCGCAGAAGTCGATCCAGTTCGACTATGAAGGCGAATTGGTTGTGATCATCGGCAAGCGCGCCAAGCATCTCACCTTGGAGAACGCGGCCGACTGCGTTGCCGGCTACACGATCGGCAACGAAGGGTCGATCCGCGAGTATCAGCGCCACACGACGCAATGGGGGATGGGCAAGAACTTCGACCGCACCGGCAGCGTCGGCCCCTGGATGGTCAGCGCCGATGAGCTGCCGCGCGGCGGCAAGGGCCTCAAGATCGAGACCCGGTTGAACGGCAAGACGATGCAGTCGTCCAACACCGATCTGTTCATGTTCCCGGTCGCAGAGTCGCTCGTCTATCTTACCGAAGGTATCACGCTGGAGCCGGGCGATATCCTGTTCACCGGCACGCCGTCGGGCGTCGGGCACGCGCGCAAGCCCGAGCCGGTGTGGATGAAGGCCGGCGACGTCGCCGAGGTCGAGATCCAGGGCATCGGGACGCTGCGCAATCCGATCGAAGACGAGAAGCTCTGATCGTCTTTTGGTGGCTTACATACTCCATCAGATGTATTGCCGTCGTTGCGCGCGACTTCCCCCCACCCCCGACCCCTCCCCACCACCCGCAAGTGCTCGCGGGGGAGGGGAGCGGCGCCTTGACTCCTCCCATCATCCCACGTCCCCTACCTGGACAATGAGCGCGCGTTAAAGCGCGCCGTTCCAGAGGGAGGACGACCCATGACACGTGCGGTGATCGCCGCGGCGCTGGCCGCCGGCGTGTGCCTTGCCATGACAGCGCAAGCCTCGGCGGAATGGCCCGCCGACCGGCCGATCCGCCTGCTGGTCGGCTTCGGCCCGGGTGGCGGCACCGATATCGTCTCGCGCATTCTCGCCCAGTCGCTGTCGGAGCTTTTGCATCAGTCGGTGGTGGTGGAAAACAAGATGGGTGCCGGCGGCACAATCGCCGCCGAACAGGTCGCGCGTGCAGAGAAGGACGGGTACACAGCCCTGATGACGAGTCCCGCCCACACCGTGTCGGCGGCCATGCTCAAGTCGGTCCGTTACGACGCGGTCAAGGATTTCGCGCCGGTTTCGTGGGTCGCCGACGGCGCCTTCGTCATTGTCGCGCGCAAAGAATTCCCCGCCAATGACATCAAGGGCCTGGTGGCGCTTGCCAAGGCGTCGCCCGGCAAGCTTAACTTTGGCGATGTCGGCGTCGGCTCGACCCAAAATTTTGCCGGCGAATTGCTGCGCCAGATGACCGCGATCGACGTCAAACATATTCCCTATCGCAGCACAGGAGCCGTGGTGGCCGCCTTGATGGCGGGCGAGTTGGACTATGGCGTGGAACTGGCGCACGCGGTGCAGGGTCAGGTCCAGGCCGGCCAGTTGAAGATCCTCGCGGTGGGTGGGCCGGCGCGCTGGCCGACGCTTCCCGAGGTGCCCACGGTCGCGGAATCGGGTGTGCAAGGCTATGCGGTGATCGGCTGGTACGGTTGGCTGTATCCCGCCGGCACGCCGAAGGAGATCGTCGACAAGACCAATGCCGCACTGAAAGAGGTGTTGGCGCGCCCGCACATCCGCGAACTCCTGGCTAAGGCCGGCGCCGTCGTACATGTCTCGACGCCGGCGGAATTCGGCAGGCAGATCGAGGACGAGGTCGCCAAATGGAGTTCGGTGCGTGAGAAGGCGGGCATCGAACAGAGATAGCGGAATTCAGGTAGACCAAGCGTTGATCAAGCGAATGAAAGTGAAGAGGTTGAAATGGCTGATCAGTTGAACGTGCTCGTGATTTGCGGCTCGCTGCGCAAGCGGTCCTACAATGCGGCGCTGGTGCGCGCGCTGCCGGCGCTGGCGCCGCCGGAGATGAAACTTATCGACGCGCCGCCTTACGGCACAATCCCGCTCTACAATCACGACGTCCAGGACGCTTCCGGCTTTCCGGCGCCGGTTGAGGATTTGGCCGCGGCGATCCGCAAGGCGGATGGCCTGTTGATCGTCTCGCCGGAATACAATTGGTCGATCCCGGGACCGCTGAAAAACACGATTGACTGGCTGTCGCGCCTAAAGGACCAGCCGTTCAAGGACAAGCCGGTGGCGATCCAGTCTGCGAGTCAGGGCGTGATGGGCGCCTCGCGCATGCAATATCATCTGCGCCAAGTTTTGACGTCGGTAGGCGCCTTCGTGTTCGGGACGCCGGAAATCATCGTCAGCCTGGCGCAGACCAAGTTCGACAAAGAGAGTCTCGAACTCACCGACCAGCCGACCAAAGACATCATCAAGATGCAATTGGCCGCCTTCGCCAAGTTCATCGTGCGGGTGCGGGACTGACCATTTTGCAAGGCGGCGCCGTATGACCCGGCGCCGCTTTGATCCCATTTATTGATCGCAGTTTCGCGCGGCACGCAACCCCCGAGAGCGTTACGCAAATCCTCCCTTGCCAATTCTGCGTCGGCTTTGTACGTTTCTGCACGTATAGGATGTATGGTGCACGCGATTATGCCGGCAATGCGGGGGCATGCCGGGATCTGTTTGTTTCCACGCAATACTCATCCACACGACACTATTGACGTCGTAATCGACAGCCCTCGGCGGCGATCATTGCGCGCGGTCGCAACACGCGAATGTTGCGTTCGCGTGCGCGTCTCCTCTCGACTTGAATCTCAATCATCACATCATCGGCAACTTGGGGGCTCCGAACATGAGGACGATTACGTTCGCAATTGCATTATTTGCCACGGCACTTATTGGCGCGCTGAGCGGACCGTCCGCCCAGGCGCAGGCGCTGCGCACGTTTGTGTCCGGGACAGGCTCCGACAGCAATCCCTGTACGCTCGCGCTGCCTTGTCGCACGTTTCAATACGCGCATGACAACACCGCGGCGGGCGGCGAGATCGACGTTCTCACCCCGGGCGGCTACGGGCCCCTGACCATCAGCAAGGCGATCAGCGTCGAGGGGCATGATTATGCAGGCATCACAGCGGGCGCCAATGGCGTTACGGCGATAACGGTCAATGCCGGCAGCACCGACGCGATCGCCTTGCGCGGCCTTATTCTCGAGGGGGCGGGTGTCGGTGCCGAGGGAATCCATTTTACAACCGGCAAATCCTTGAGCATCCAAAATTGCGTCATCCAGCACTTCGCCAATACGGGAATGGACATCGCCCCGACCGCTGCGATGATTTTGTCGGTGTTGAATACCGTCGTATCTTACAATGTCGGCCCCGGCATCATTATATCGCCAGAAGGGAGCGGGTTGTTGCGTTGATGTCGGCGGCCGTATTGCCAGGCCGCCGTATGCGTCGCCGCGCTATTTCGACCTCTCCGTCAAATAGCAAATCAGCTTACCGCGCGCTTCTGCATCGGGCAGACCCGCAAACGGCATCGTCGTGCCGGGGGCGACCGCGGCGGGATTGGTGATCCACCGGCCAAGCGCCGCGGTATCCCATACGATGCCGGTCTTCTTCAGGGCATCGCTGTATCCGGCAAATCTCGCCGTTCCGGCGGCACGGCCGACAACCCCATGGAGATTGGGCCCGGATTTGTCGTAGTCACCGGATACGAACGTGTGGCACCCGGCGCATTGCTGGTCCTGAAACAGCTTGGCGCCTTCCGCCATGTCGCAATCCGCCGCGCGGACGGCGGCGGGCGCAAGCGCGAGGACGGCGAACAGGGCGGCGGCAAAACCCGACTGACGTTTCATTTGCGCGTCACCCGGCCGATACGATCTTGTTGATGTCCTTGCCCTGATCCTCCAGGACAATCCACGCCGCGTTGCGGCCCGGTTCGCCGCGCACGCTACCCCCCGGATGCGTGAGCGCACCGGTCTGATAGAGCCCCGGGATCGGCGTCCGATGTTTGGCCCAGCCGGGGACCGGCCGCATTGCGCCCGACTGCGCGTAATTTTCCGCCGCGCCGTGGCAACTGCCGCCGACATTGTTGATATTGCGGCCTTCGATATCGAGCGGCGTCATGATGCGGCGCGCGATGATGTTGTTATCGTCGAGGTTCTCGGCGTATTTCCGCACCTGCACCAACAGCCGGTCCGCATAGTCGCGTTTGATGTCGTCCCAGTGCGCGGCGCCGCCTTGCAATGCGTAGGGCGCCAGAACTTCGAACTTCATCACGTGCTTGCCCGGCGGCGCACGCGACGGATCGATCACGGTCGGATTGAACACCTGAAGGAATGACGGGCCGTCGTAGAGCCGTCCCTCGAGCGAGGCGTTGGCCTGGCGGATGCGGTCGTCGAGTGTGCCGACGAGTTGCACGGCGGGGCATGTGATGCGTTGCTCCCCGACCTTCCAGCGCGGTGCCTCGTTAAGCGCGAAATGCACGCAGAACAGCATCTCGGCGAACAACGGTTTCAGCATCTTGGCCGATTCGACATAAACCGGTCCGAGCTCTTGCGGCACCATCTTGACGATCTGATTGGTGTGCATCGATGAGACGACGCCGTATTTCGCCCGGAACGTCTCGCCGCCGGCGGTTTTCACGCCGGCGCATTGGCCGCCTTCGATGATCAGGCCGATGACGAATTTACTGGTGAGCACCGTGCCCTGATTGGCCTCGACGGCGCGAACCAGGCTCTGCACCAATGCGCCGGTGCCGCCGACGACGGACACCCAGCCTGCTTCCTGCCGGCCGTTATATTGGTCCAGGCTGTCCAGCCCGGTGTGCTCGCGATAAGGGAGTTGGCGGTTGATCGTGGAATAGTAGGTCAGGAACGACCGGAATTTTTCGCTTTCGAATTCCTGCATCAAGGTGTCGGCCATCGTCTGATGCATCCGGCGCACCCAGACCGGACCGTCGGGAAGCTTCATCAAAGAGTCTTCGACGCTCGGCGCATAGCCGATCGGCGCGCCGTTGAATTTGCGCACCGCCTGCAGGAATGGACCCATGCCTTTGTAGAGCACGCGCAAACGCGCGGCGTCCTTGGCCGAGAATTTGGCCAACTCCCCCAGCGTGCGATCGAATGTCTTCCACACCTGCAGCGGCGTGCCGTCGGAAAAATACAAGAGCGACGATAGCTCCGCCGGATCGTTGGCAAAGCGCACGCCGAATTTGTCGAGTTCGAGTTCCTTGCGGATATTGTTGCGAAACAAACCGCCGGGCGTATTGGCGCAGGCCTCGTGCCAGAAGCCGGGGACGGTCAATTCCTCGGTGGCGGTGTTGCCGCCGGGTTTAGCCTTTGCTTCGAGAACGACGCACTTGTAGCCGGCCTTGCCGAGATAGGCCGCGCACGCCAATGCGTTGTGGCCGCCACCGACGATGACGTAGTCGAAATCGGCATTGGCGTTTGGTGTGATGGCGCTTGGCGCAACGGCGTTCGGCGCCGGCGCCTGTGCTTCGGCCGCCGATGGCACAGCGGCCGCGGCGGCCAAACCTAATTTTAGAAAATCGCGTCGGTCGACCATGTTTCCCCCTCCGAGACAGTTCTTTTTATGTGTTGGGAGGAGTGTAGGGGGCAGCGCTCGCAACGCAAGCAAAGGCAGCGTCCGCCCAAGCGGCGGCCGCTCCAATTTACATAATCTATATTGCCGTCTGTGGACGAAGCGGCGGCTTTACGTCGCCGCCGCCGCCCGCTTCGGAAACACCTGCGGGCGCAGCTTGGGATGGGCCGGCATGGTGCGCGGCGCGTAGGGCGCCTCGGCGCCGAGCTCTTCCGCCGCATGCCATGACCAGCGCGGATCCCACATCGCACCGCGGCCGATGCAGATGAAATCCGCCTTGCCCGAAGCGATGATGTCCTCGGCCTGCTGATAGCCGGTGATCAGCCCGACCGACATCGTGGGCAGGCCGGTCTCCTTGCGCACCCTTTCCGAAAACGGCACGTTGAAGGCCGGTGCGAACGGGATCTGCTGGCGCGCGTCGACCTGGCCGCTGGTGACGTCCATGTAGTCGCAGCCCAGCGCCTTGAGCTCGCGCGCGAAGGCGACCGTGTCCTCGATCGTGGTGCCGCCGTCGACCCAGTCCACGGCAGAGACGCGGATGCCCAACGGCTTGTCCGAAGGCCACGCGGCGCGCATCGCCGAGAACACTTCGAGCGGATAGCGCATGCGCTTCTCGAGGCTGCCGCCGTATTCATCCGTACGCTGGTTGGCGAGCGGCGAGAGGAACTGATGGATCAGGTATCCGTGCCCGCCGTGCATCTCGATGAGGTCGTAGCCGACGCGTTCGGCGCGCTTCACGGTCGCGACATAGTCGTCTATGGTGCTCTTGAGATCGTCCTTGGTCATGGCGCGCGGCACGTGCCAGCCTTCGCCGAAGGGAATGGCCGACGGCGCCAGCGTCTCCCAGGCGCCTTCCTCGGGCTTGAGCGGCTTGCCGCCGACGGCCGGCGGCGCGGTCGAACCCTTGCGCCCCGCGTGGCCCACCTGCAGGCCCTGCTTGGCAATGCCGTATTGCTTGCAGAAGTCGATGACGCGCTTGAGCGCCTTTTCGTTGTCGTCGGAATAGAGCCCCGCGCATTTGTGGGTGATGCGGCCGATCGCGTTGACGTTGGTCATCTCGGTCATCACCAGCGCCGCTGCGCCAAGCGAGAAATTGCCGAGATGCATCACGTGCCAGTCATTGGCCGAGCCATCGGTCGAATTGTACTGGCACATCGGCGAGACGACGACGCGATCGGCGAGCGTCAGGCCGCGCAGCGTGATCGGAGAAAACAGGGCACTAGCCATTGTCGTTTCTTCCCTTTTTGTTGAGCGAGCAGGAGAGGCGCGTTCCGTCACCCATGCATGGCGATGACGAGGCAGCAGAGCGCCCAGAAGATGCAGTATTCGATACCGCCGATGACCCACAGCCAATTGCGGGTGAGCTTATAGGTCGCGGCCGCGGCGACAGTTAAGTGGATGAAGCCTATCGCGCCGGCAAAGCGCGTGTAGATGCCGAAGAACAGGCAAATGGTCAGCACAGTCTCGATCGCGCCGGCGAGATACATCCAGAACGCCGGCGGCCTGAAGCCGACATCGACATAGAACTTGAGCGCCGCCGGGACCGTGAACTTGGCCACGATATGCGGGATGAAGAAAAGCGCGCAGACGATGCGCAGCAGGTTGAATCCGTTGAGGAGATTGAACTTGTCGGCAAACGACATCGGCCCCCCGAATGACGTGACAATTTAAAATCCGGCGGGGGAAGGTGGCATGTCCCGCCGGCCGCGCCAAGCCCGGTCGCGCTGAGACTCGTTCTTGTTCCGGTCGCTTCGCCACTTGCTCCGCTCATTCCCGCGCGAGCGGGACTCCAGCGCTGGGTCCCCGCTTTCGCGGTGACGAGCGGTTGATGTGTTGTCCGTATGTCTTTCTACAGCTTCCCGCCCGCGAGCCACGCCTTGCCTTGCGCATACAGCGCTTCGAGCTCCGGCCCATCGAGGCCGGGCAGATCGCGCTTCACGTCGTAGCCCACCTTGGTCTGTAGATAGGCCAGGTGCCGATAGCCTTCGGGAAATTGCGAAAGCAATGCCGCGTCGAGCTTGAGCGCGACGCCGGCCTCGACCGGGTCGATGCGGTCCTTCTCGTAGATGTGGCGGCGCAGAACGATGGCCCAGCGGCCCCCGCGCTTCTCGAGGAAATCATAGGCGCGGCCCCAGCAGGTCACATCGCACAGGCTGCCATCGACCTTGGCGCGTTGGGCGATGGAGAGCTTGGTCTGCGCGATGGCGCGTTCGCCCACGATATCGATCGTGGTGCCGCCGAGCATGTGGTTGATGCGCGCGCCGCGCTCGTAGCCCTCGCGGCTTACCGCGATGAAGTCCGTGTAGGAGCCCTGAAACCACGTCGCCCACATCTGGGCGTCCGTGTGCCACAGCGTCGCGAAGCGGTCCCACTGGCGGGCGTCGCGCCACAGCACCCAGTTCTCGATGATGTCGCGGATCTCCGCGCGGTCGGCGATGTGGTCGGCCATGCTTTCTCTCTTGTCATGGCCGGGCTTGTCCCGGCCATCCACGTCTTTATGGTGCCCGATCTAACAAGACGTGGAGGTCCGCAACAAGTGCGGGCATGACGCGCCGTTTCGTTGGGAGCAAACGCATGACAAGACTTGCGGGCAAAACCGCGATCGTCACCGGCGGCGCCAGGGGCATCGGCCGCCACTATTCACAGGCGCTGGCGGCCGCTGGCGCGCACGTCATGATCGCCGACATCGCCGACGGCAGGGATGTCGCCGCGCAGATCGCCCAGCAGCACGGCGCCAATTCCGCGACAAGCGTCACCTTCGACGTGAGCGATGAAAGCGCCGTCAAAAGCCTGGTCGCGCAGACCATGGAGCGCTTCGGCCAGATCGACATTCTGGTGAACAACGCCGCGCTTTATGCCACGCTGACGCCGCGCAATTACGACGAATGGGACGCGGAGGTGTGGGACAAAGTCATGGCGATCAATGTGCGCGGGCCGTATCTGATGGTCCGCCATGTTGCCCCGCACATGATCGCGCGCAAGAGCGGCAAGATCATCAACATCGCCTCCGGTGCCGCCTACAAGGGCGTCCCGCGCATGCTCCCTTATGTGACGTCCAAGGGCGCCATGCTCGCCTTCACGCGCTCGCTCTCGCGCGAGCTCGGCCCGCACGGCGTCGCCGTCAACTCGCTCTCGCCCGGCTACATCCTCAGCGACACCGGCCTTGCCAACACGACCCATGTCGAGGAGGAGCGCGTCGTCGTGCGCAATAGCCGCGCTTTCAAGCGCGACGGCTACCCGGAGGACCTGCTCGGTGCGCTGGTGTTTCTGGCCTCGAGCGACAGCGATTTCGTCACCGGCCAGTCGCTGGTGGTGGACGGGGGTTCGGTGAATAACTAGGTCTTTGAGTAAGACGACTTGATTCTTATGGTCAAAAGTCGGGTGTCAGCCCGATCGGTCACTGACGATACCGCAACTGCGCTTTGCGGATTCAGCATTCCCGCCCGCCCCGGAATGGCGTATGGTGGTTACAAATCCAACTATCGGCAATACGGAGGAACGCTCATGGCAGTCGCCACCGCTGAAATCGACCCCAAACACAACATCCAGAACGCCCGGCAGGCCTATTACGACAGGATTTCCGAGTATCACCTCACCCCGCTGTGGGAAGTGCTGAAGTATCTCGTCACGCCCGAGCCGAAGACGCAGATGGTTCCGGCGCTATGGAAGTTTCCGGACGTCGAGCGACTGATGCTCGAGGCGGGTGAAGTGATCACCGCAGAAGAGGCCGAGCGCCGCGTGCTCGTGCTTGAGAACCCCGGCGATCCCGGCAAGTCGCGCATCACCAATGCGCTCTTCGCGGGCATCCAGCTTATCATGCCGGGCGAAGTCGCCGACGTGCACCGCCACGTCGCCTCCGCGATCCGCTTCGTGCTCAAGGGCAAGGGCGCCTACACCGCGGTGGAAGGCGAGAAGTCGCAGATGGAGCATGGCGACTTCATCATCACCGCCAACTGGGCCCCGCACGACCACGGCAACCCCGGCAAGGAGCCGGTGATGTGGCTCGACGTGCTCGACATGCCGACCATCAATCACTTCCAGACCTCGTTCGGCGAGCATTTCGATCAGAAGATGCAGAACGTCAATCACGAGGACGGCGACTCGTTCGATCGCTACGCCACCGGCGTGCTGCCGGACGGCGCGCCGGCAAACCTTAATCGCACCCCGGTGATCAACTACCCCTACGCCAAGATGCGGCCGATCCTGGAGCGTCTGAAGAAGACCGGCGACGTCGACAAGCGTCACGGCGCGCGCGTGCGCTACGCCAACCCGATCAACGGCGGTCCGGTGCTGCCGACGATGGGTGCGAATCTGTCGCTGCTGCCCAAGGGCTTCAAGGGCGAGCCCTACCGCTCGACCGACGGCACCGTCTTCGCGGTGGCCGAAGGCAAGGGCACAACCATCATCGACGGCAAGCCGTTCGATTGGGGCGTCAACGACGTCTTCGTGGCGCCGCCATGGAAGCACTACCAGCATAACGCCGGTAGCGAGGACGCGGTGCTGTTCTCGATCTCCGACCGCCCGGCACAGGAAGCGCTGGGGATCTGGCGGGAAGGGAAGTAAGGGCCTCTTCTTTCCTCTCCCCGTTCTTACGGGGAGAGGGTGGCGAGCGCCCGGAGGCGCGAGCCGGGTGAGGGGCTCTTTCGCTGCGCTCGGCGTTTTTGCGATGCCCCCTCACCCGATCCACCTTCGCTGACGCTTCGGCGGATCGACCTCTCCCCGCAAGCGGGGAGAGGTGAAGAAAGAAATTACGGCCCCGCCATACGCGGGGCCGTTTGTTTTTTGCCCTTACCCCATCGATTCCCCCGCTCCGTGCGTTATAGGTTCCTAAGCCGCGAAACGGGGCACGGGAGGCTTCCATGCAGATGGACGAACTGACCGCCGGGCACGGCGCGCTCAAAGCTGTGCGGACCGGCCAGGGCCGCGACATCGTCGTGCTGCATTCGCTTTTGGCCGATCGCCATGCCTTCGATCCGGTGCTGCCGGCGCTCGCCGCCGATCACCGGGTGACGCTCATCAACCTGCCGGGCTTCCACGGCTCGCAGGCGCCGATGCTGCCGCTGATGGATGCTTACGTCGCCTGCATCGAGGACGGATTTCAGGAATTCAAGGTTGCCAAAGAAGCGGTGCTCATCGGCAACGGCTTCGGCGGCACCGTGGCGCTCGCTTTTGCACTTGCTCATCCCGAACGCATCTCCAAGCTGGTGCTCAGCGATGCCGCAGCCTGTTTTCCGGACGAGGGACGGCAGGCTTTCGCGGTAATGGCAGAGAAGGTAGCCGAGGGTGGGCTCGGTTCGGTGGCCGAGATCGCGGCGCGGCGCGTCTATTCGCCGGCCTATCTCGCCGCGCATCCGGAGAAGATCGCCGAGCGCCAAGACGTGCTGCTCAAGATCGATCCCAAGGCGTTTCAGGCCGCCTGCCGCATCCTGCAGGAAATCGATCTCCTGCCGCTATTGCATCACCTGCAAGTGCCGACGCTGGTCGTGTGCGGCGAGTTCGACCAGGCGACACCGCCCGCGCTCAACAAGCAGATCGTCGCGAAGGTCGCGGGCAGCCGCTACATCGAATTGCCCGGCTGCGGCCATTGCCCGCCGCTCGAACAGCCGGAGCAGTTCATCGCGGCGGTCAAGGAGTTTGTGGGGTTGTGAGCCGTCACCACATACTCCGCTCATTCCCGCGCAAGCTGGAATCCAGCTCTTATCTGCAAATCGGAATAGGGGGCCCTGGGTCCCGCTTTCGCGGGGACGAGCGGGTGAGGGATTCCGC
>DATARB010000176.1:0-24539 GCA_036264375.1 Pseudolabrys sp. | reverse complement strand
AGGCCCTGGATGCCGACACCGAGCCGCGCCTCGTTCATCATCGTGAACATGGCATTGAGGCCGCGGTTCTCTTCGCCGATCAGCCAGCCGGTGGCGCCATCGTAATTCATCACGCAGGTGGAATTGCCGTGGATGCCCATCTTCTCTTCGATGGAGCCGCAGGAGACGCCATTGCGCATGCCCAGCGCGCCGTCATTGTCGACCATGATCTTGGGCACCACGAACAGCGAGATGCCCTTGGTCCCGGCCGGCGCGCCTTCGATGCGCGCGAGCACGAGATGCACGATGTTCTGCGACAGATCGTGCTCGCCGGCGGAGATGAAAATCTTGGTGCCGGTGATCTTGTAGCTGCCGTCGCCTTGCTTCACCGCCTTGGTGCGCAGGAGGCCCAAATCAGTGCCGCAATGCGGCTCGGTGAGGTTCATGGTGCCGGTCCATTCGCCGGTCACCATTTTCGGCAGATATTTGGTCTTCAGCTCCGGCGAGGCATGGGCGAGCAGCGCGGCGATGGCGCCTTGGGTTAGGCCCGGATACATGGCGAAGGCCATGTTGGCTGAACAGAGGAATTCATTGACGATCGCCGTGAGTGTCGCCGGCAGGTCCTGGCCGCCGAAGGCGACCGGCACCGAAATGCCGATCCAGCCCCCCTCGACGATTCCACGATAGGCGTCCTTGAACCCGGCGGGCGTAGTGACGCTGCCATCGTCATGGCGCGTGCAGCCCTCGGTGTCGCCGACACGATTGAGCGGGGTAAGCACCTCTTCGCTGAACTTGCCGGCCTCGCGCAGCACGGCTTCGACGAGATCGGGAGAGGCATCGGCAAAGCCCGGCAGGTTGCCGTAGCGCTCGAGCTGGAAGACATCGTTGAGCAAGAACAGCGCGTCATCGACTGGGGCTTTGTAGCTCGGCAATTATCCCTCCCGGCATGCGTGACGCCCGCGAGACGAGCGCCGTTTACAATTCGTTAACTAGTGAACGGTTGCGACCGATTTAAGAAGTGGCGCATCGCCCGCGCCGCATCGGCGGCTTCGCGTAAAGATAGCATAATTCCACCTTCCGTGGCGTTAAGCCGCCGATACCTCCGACCGATAGCCAAATCGTACGGAAAGTCCGGCACTTCCGGCAAACTTTAACCGCTTATTTACCGCAACCGGCAAAAAGTCGGGAAGTGGACTGAAGACCGAGCCCGTATTCACCTGGCGCTAACGCGCATCGGTTCCACGGGTGTCATCACGGCTCTTCGCGCCTCCACCTCGGAGTGGGTGTGAGCATGAAATTTGGCGTTCCGTGGAGTGTGAAAGGCATACGGCCGGAAGCGCGTGAGACCGCGCGGGAGGCCGCGCGCCGGTCAGGCGTGTCGCTGGGTGAGTGGTTGAACTCCGTCATCCTGCAGCAGGCCGAGGACGACGACATGCAGGCGCATGTCCACGACGACGACGAGGGTTATGCCGAAGACCTCTCCAGCGTGCACCAGCGCCTGGACGATCTCACGCGGCGCATCGAGCAGTTCGCCCGCACGGCACCCCCGGCGCAGGCGCCCAAGGGGCAAAAGCGCGCCCGCAACGAATCCGAACAGATCGCGCAACTGATCAACCGCCTCGACCGGCGTCTCGACCAGTTCGCGCACGCGCCGCAGCCGATGGCGCAGCCCATCGCTCCGCAAATGCCCCCGCAGATGGCGCCGCATCTGGCGCCGTCCTATCCGCCGATGCCGCAACATATGGCGGCGCCACCGATGGTGCCGTCCATGGCCCCGTCCTTGGCGCCTTATCATCCGGCGCCTGCGCCACCGCCTCCGCCGTTGCCGAACATCCAGATCCCGCCGGCGCTCGACCGCGCGATCGCCGAGATCGCCGCCCGCCAGCGCGCGCTCAATGGCGCGCCTGCGAGCCCGCCGCCGCCCGCGCCCGTACAGGCCTTTGCGCCGCCGCAGCAGCGCCGGCCGAAGCCCCAACCCGAGCCCGAGCCCGAGCCGTCCTACGCGCCGCCGCCGGCCCCGGTCTTCGCGCCCGTGCCGACGCAGGACCTGTCGGGCCTGGAAGACCAGCTCCGCCGTATCACCGACCAGATCGAGACCTTGCGCCGGCCCGGCGTCGAGGAAGCGATCAACGCGTTGCGCGGCGAGCTCGGCGACATCGGCCGCGCGCTGCACGAGGCGATGCCGCGCCGGGAAATCGATACGATCGAGAAGCAGATCCAGGGGCTGACCCAGCGCATCGCCGAAGGCCGGCAGGCCGGCGTCGACAACAGCGCGCTCGGCGGCATCGAACACGGCCTCGCCGAAGTGCGGGACGCGCTGCGCGGGCTGACCCCGGCGGAAAGCCTGGTTGGCTTCCACGAGGCGGTCAACGCGCTGGCGCACAAGATCGATCTCATAGTTGCGCAGAAAAACCCGGAGACGCTGCACCAGCTCGAGCGCGCCATCACCACGCTGCGCGACATGGCGACTCACGTCGCCTCCGGCGAAGCGGTAAGCAGCCTGGCGGCGCAAGTGCAGATGCTGGGCGACAAAGTCGACCACATGGCGCTCGGCACCAGTGCCGGCGACGCGCTGAACCATCTGGAACACCGAATCGACGCGCTCGCCGACGCTTTGGCGCAGCGCGCGCAGCAAGGCACCACGATCCCGCCGCGCCTGGAAGCGCTGGTGCAGTCGCTTTCAGACAAGATCGAGCAGATCCAGCAGACGCGCGGCGACAATGTCGCGGTCGATCATCTTGAGGATCGTATCGTCAAGCTGGTGGAGCGGCTGGACGCTTCCGATTCGCGCCTCGGCCATCTCGAAGCGATCGAGCGCGGCCTCGGCGATCTCCTGGTGCATATGCAGGATATGCGCGAGGCCAGGGAGCAGGCCCCGGCGCCAGCCGAGAACACGGCCGGCGTCGATTCGCTCAAGCACGACATCGCCCGCACGCAATATGCCCTCGACGCGGTGAACGGCACGCTCGGCCACGTGGTCGACCGCCTGGCCATGATCGAGAAGGAGTTCAGGAGCGGCGGTCGCGCGCCGGCGCTGCCCGAGCACGAGACGCTCGAGCTGACGCAGCCGGTCGGCAGGATTGCCGCCCGCGCCGTGCCGCAGGCGCCGGAAGCGCCGCCGCGCATGCCACAGGCGGCGGCTTTCCAGATGCCGATGCCGGAGCCCGCGCCGATGCCGGCGCCCGCCCCCGTCGTGGCCGCTCCGCCTCCTCCGCCTGCACCGCCGCCGCAGCCGGTGATGGCGCCGGCCGCGCGGCGCGTGCCGCCGCCCGGCCATATCCCGATCGATCCCGACCTGCCGCCTGATCAGCCGCTCGAGCCCGGCTCTGGGCCGCCGCGAATTCGCGCCGGCGTCCGCATCGCCCACGCCGAAGCGGCGCTCGGCAATGCGCGCCCCGCGCCGGCCGCGGCCGGCAAATCGAGTTTCATCGCCGCCGCCCGCCGTGCTGCGCAGGCCGCCGTGCAGGAGGCGAGCGCGCGCATACCCCGTGTCGGGGCGGAAACGCCGGCCGTGGATGATGGCCGCGAGCCGTCACCGTCGCGGCGCGGCACGATGATGAAGCGGATGAAGTCGCTGTTCATCGCCGCGAGCATCGTCGCGATCGTCGTCGGCTCCGTGCAGTTCATGGGCAGCCTCGTCTACCATGCCCCCGTCGCGCAGCAGGCGCCCAAGCCGAAGCTGTCCGAGGCAGCGCCGGACACGACAGAGGCCGACGCCGACGACGCGCAGGATACGACTGATTCTCCTGCCGCCAATCCGTTGACACCCGCCGCACCGGCCACCACCCAAAGCGTCAACCCGCAGACCATCAGCCCGGCGACGCCCCGCAATGCAAACCAAAGCGCCCAAGGCCTGCCGTTGTCGATGCTCGCCCCGCCGATGCTGATGTCGCCGGCAGCCCAGAACAAAGGCGACGTCACCGGCTCGATCCCGCGATCGGGCCGTGACGCGGCGGCGGCCGCGATGATGCCGGCGCCGATGCTCGGCGGCCTGCCGATCGCCATCGGCAGCGCGCGCCTGCGCGATGCGGCGGCCGGCGGCGACGCCAATGCCGCTTATGAGATCGCCGCGCGCTTCGCCGAAGGCCGCGGCATCCCGGCAAGCCTCGAGGATGCTGCGCGCTGGTACGAGCGCGCCGCCGGCAAAGGGCTGGCGATGGCTCAGTTCCGTTACGCGAGCATGCTGGAGAAGGGCCAGGGCGTGAAGAAGGACCTCAACGCGGCGCGTCGGCTCTATCTCGCCGCCGCCGCCAAGGGTAACGCCAAGGCCATGCACAATCTCGCCGTGCTCTATGCCGAGGGCATCGACGGCAAGCCCGACTATGCGACCGCCGCGAATTGGTTCCGCAAAGCCGCTCAGTACGGCATCGCCGACAGCCAGTACAATCTCGGCGTCCTCACCGCGCGCGGCCTCGGCACCGAGAAGAGCTATCCGGACTCCTACAAATGGTTCGCGCTCGCCGCCGCCCAGGGCGACAAGGAAGCCGGCCGCAAGCGGGACGAGGTCGCCGGCCAGATGGACAGCGATGCGCTCGCCTCCGCCCGGCAGGCGGTGCAGGCCTTCGTCCCGGCGCCGCAGCCGCAGGAAGCGATCGCCGTAGCCACACCGGCAGGCGGATGGGATGATGCCGCCGCGCCGGCTGCACCGCGCAGCAAGGCGCGGAACGGGGCGCCGCTGACGATCGGTTTCAATGTCGGAAAACGGTGACCAGGTCCGATCCTTCGCCGAGGCACGTGATCGTGACCGCGTTCATCGCTAAGATCGTGCAAGCCTTCGAACTGGTTTCGCCGAAACTCCGCGCGCACCGGCGCTGACCGCAGGATAGTCTTGCGGCGTGGACTTCGGGCCTGGACCCGAGGGCTTCGAACTCCGGACGCCAGCGCGTGCAAATCTATCTGCCGATCGCCGACCTGCCCGTGAACATCTTCCTGGTGCTGGGAATGGGGCTGGCCGTCGGCTTCATCTCCGGCATGTTCGGCATTGGCGGCGGCTTCCTGATGACGCCGCTTTTGATCTTCATCGGCATCTCCCCAGCCGTGGCGGTGGCCAGCGTGGCGAGCCACATCGCCGCCTCCTCCTGTACCGGCGCGATCACCTATTGGCGGCGGCGGGCGATCGACGTGGCGCTGGCAATGATGCTGCTCAGCGCCGGCATCATCGGCACGGCGTTCGGCGTGTGGCTGTTCACCGAACTGCGCGCGCTCGACCAACTCGATCTGGTGATCGGGCTTTCCTACGTGACGCTGCTGAGCATCGTCGGCGCCTTGATGATCTACGAAAGCGTGCGGGCTGAGTTGCGCGCGCGCAAAGGCATGCCGGCGACGCTGCGCCGGCCCGGCAGCCATAACTGGGTGCATGGCCTGCCGCTGAAGATGCGGTTCAAGCGTTCGAAGATCTATGTGTCGGCGATTCCCGTCTGGGGCATCGGCTTCGTCATCGGCTTCATCGGCGCCATCCTCGGCATCGGCGGCGGCTTCCTGCTGGTGCCGATGCTGATTTACTTCCTGCGCGTACCGACGGCGACTGTGATCGGCACCTCGATGGTGCTGACGCTGATCACCATGGCTTCGGCGACGGTGATGCACGCCGTCACCAATCACCTCGTCGACGCGATCCTGGCGCTGATCCTGATGATCGGCGGCGTGATCGGCGCGCAGTTCGGCGTACGCACCGGCCAGAAGATGCGCGGCGAACGGTTGCGGCTGCTGCTCGGGCTTCTGGTGTTCGCAGTGGGCATGCGCTTCGCCTATCAGTTGGTGGTCATGCCCGACGATCTCTACTCGATCCGCCAGGTCACGGAGCAATGACGTTCGCCCGCGCCCTCATCCTCCTGGTTCTGTTCGGCCCCTTCGGCGCGCCGCCGGCCATGGCCGAGCGGCTGGTCGTGTCGCTATCGAACAACCGCGTGGCCGTGACGTCGAGCTTCGTCGGCGAAAACCTCGTGCTGTTCGGCGTGATCGAGCCCGGCCCGGATCACGCGGCGCTGCGCTCGAACTACGATCTCGTGGTGACCATGACAGGCCCGCCGGAGACCATGCGCACGCGGCGCAAGGAGCGGGTGCTCGGCATCTGGGTCAACATCGATTGGCGGGAATTCGTGCGCGTGCCGTCTTACCTGAGTATCCTCAGCAACAGGCCGGTCGAAGACATCGCCGATGCGGACCTGCGCCGGCGGCTTCAGGTCGGCCTCGACTATTTTCTGCTGACGCAACGTATCGGGCCCGATATCGCCGACACGGTACGCGACGATCCCTTCCGCGTCGCTTTCGTGCGCCTGCAGACGCTCTACGGTCTCTACCGGCAATCCTCATCGGCGGTGACCTTCCTGACACCGAGCGTGTTCCGCGTGGCGATCCCGCTGCCCTCCAATGTGCCGACCGGAAGCTATCCGATCGACGTCAAGCTGTTCTCCGGCGGGCAGATGGTGGCGCGCACGACCTCGACCCTCGACGTGATCAAAACCGGCGTCGAGCAGTACGTCGTAGATGCCTCGCGCAACTACGGCCTGATCTACGGCGCAGCAACATCGCTGATGGCGCTGCTCATCGGCTGGTTCGCCAGCGTGGTGTTCAGGCGGGATTAAAGCGATTGCGCCTGGAAACGATCTTCTGAATGGCCGCTTTGAGAGCCGAAATCGAATCGGCCGCATATTTATTAATGCGTGATGTCGGATGTCGCGCCCGCGTACCCAAAGGCCGGTTCCGCACGGAACCAATGACCGGCTTTGGAGATTGGTCTTTCGAGATTACCAATCAATGGAGCGAGGCATGCAGACCAAGTTTGCGAGCGCAATGATTGTGATGGCCGCCTTGGCACTGCCAGTTGCGGCACAGGCGCAAGGCACCGTGCGTGGGGCGCAAGAAGGCGCAGATCAGGGTAACCGCGCCGCCGGCCCGGTCGGCGCGATCGTCGGCGGTGCGGTCGGCGCAGCAACCGGCACTGTCGGCGGCATTCTCGGCGTCGACGATCGCCCGCGCTTCCGCGAATATGTGGTGCACAGGCGGGTGCCGTCCTATCGCTATGACGACGACTTCCGCGTCGGCGCGGTGTTGCCGGAGAGCGGCGTCACTTATTACGACGTGCCGCCCGAGTACCACGTGACTGGCTATCGCTACACCTATGTAAACGAGCATCCTGTTCTGGTTGACCCGCGCACACGGCGCATCGTTGAAATCATCGACTAAGCATCGGTGGAATGGCCTACTGATACGTAACAAAACCCCGCCGGGAACGGCGGGGTTTTTGGATGAATGCCACTGAGTCATCATCCTTCTTTCACGCGCAGCGGCTCGATCACAGTCGCAACACCCGGCGCGAGCATGTGCAGCCGCTGCTCGATGCCGAGCGCCTTGAACGATCTACGCACGTCCTCACAGGTTTGCGTGAAATGCGCCCAGCCCTCGCAATGCACTGGAACGATGGCCGCATCGGGAAATGCATGCGCGGTCTCGATCGCGTCGTTGACATTCATTGTGAGGTTGAACGGCCCGCGCGTTTGCGCCGCGCCTGTGAACACTAGCACGACGCCCGCCTTGAAGCGGCGCGCGACCTCAGCGACGCCGTCGTACCAGACGGTGTCGCCGGTGACGTAGATCGGCGGTGAGCCGTCGGTCGCGAGCACGAAGCCGATCACGTCGCCGGAGAACGGCTCGATGCCGGCGGGGCCGTGCCGTGCCGGCGTCGCGGTGACGCGGACGATGCGGCCATCCGGTGCTTGCAATTCCGTCGCCTGCCAGGGCGCCAACCCCTCGGCATTGCCGCCGAGCCGACCGGCGCCGGCGACTGTGGTCAACGTTTGCGGGACCTTGCCGACAAATGCGCGGCCGGAGGCGTCGAGATTGTCGGAGTGCTGATCGTGGCTGAGCAGCACGGCATCGATCTCGCCGATCTGATCCATACCGATCGCCGGCCTGCCGGTCTTGTGCAGCGTCGTGTGCGGCAGCGTGTAATCGCCCGGACCATCGAAGGTCGGATCGGTGAGCAGCCGCAGTCCAGCGAACTCGATGAGGACGGTGGGACCGCCGATCAATGTGAGGCGGGGTGCCTGCATGATGCTTTCCTCCTCCGCTCAACCGCGCGCCGCCGCGGGCCGCGTCACCAGATAGATGCCGAGCACCACCGGCACGATGCCGAGCATGTCCGAAACCGCCATGCGCTCGCCGAGCAGGAGCCAGCCGAACAGCATGCCGAGCGGCGGCATCAGGAAGTGATAGGAGCTCGCCGCGGTCGCACCCGACACCGTCAGGATCTGGAACCAGAGCAGATAGGCGAAAACCGACACGATTAAGACGAGATAGGCGAAGGCCGCGAGCAGGCGCCAGGTCGGCACGACCTCGCCGACACTTTCGAAGGTCAGCGCGAAAGGCAGCGTCGCCACACCGGCAGCCAAGCTCTGGATGCCGTTGCCGATCCACAGTCCGCCCTTTGGGGCGAAGCGCTTGAACAGGATCGTTCCGCCCACCAGCGAAAGCAGCGCGAGAATCGTCAGCAAAATGCCGTGCAGGTGGTCGGCGCCGATCGCGAGCCGGCTGCCGACGATGTAGGCGACGCCGCCGATGCCGAGCAGCAGGCCGAGGCTCTTGCCCCAGGTCATGCGCTCGCCGAGGAACATCACCGCCAGCACGGCCGTGACCACCGGATTGGCGCTGACGATCAGCGCCGAAAGGCCGGAGGAGATCTCGCGCAGGCCGATGTAGCCGATGCCGAGATAGACAGCCTGGTTGGCGATGCCGAGCACGGCGAACAAGGCGATCTCCCGCCGGCCAAGCGTCCAGCGCAGGCCCTGAAGCCGGGCGAAGGCCAGCATCAGCACGCCGGCGGCGAGGAAGCGCGTGGCGAGCAGGAGGAGCGGCGGGCAATCGGCCAAGGCGAGCTTGGCAACCGAGAAGGCGCTACTCCACAGCACGCAGAACATCCCGACCATCAGCGGTAGCGGGATGGGGGTAGCCGAAAGCGGGCGAGAGGATGAGGCGTAAGCGGCTTGGGTCATGGCACGTGTCCTTTCGCCACCTCATGTGCGCCTGCCCCTGGCCATTTGGAAATTAAATGATAGAATTCACTGTAGTGGATTTTTGAATGGGGGAGGCCATGCTTGAGATCGATCTCCTGCGCAGCTTCGTCTCGGTCGTCGACGCCGGCGGCTTCACCCGCGCCGGTGAGCGCGTCCACCGCACCCAGTCCACCGTCAGCCAGCAAATCAAGCGGCTGGAGGACAGCCTCGGCAGGCCGCTGCTCGAACGGAACGGCAAGCTTGCGACGCTGACCGAAGAAGGCGAGCGGCTGCTGACCTATGCGCGGCGGATTTTGGCGCTCGAGCAGGAGGCGCGCGATGTCGTGTCGCGGCCGGTGAGCGACGGACTCGTGCGGCTCGGCATCCCCGAGGACTTCGCCGCCTACCGGCTCGCGGAAGTTCTCTCCGACTTTGCGCGGTCACGCCCGAGCCTGCGGCTCGATGTGCGCTGCGGACTGAGCGTGGGGTTGCGGGCGGCCTTCGATCGCGGCGAACTCGACATCGCGTTGTACAAGCGCAGCGCCGGACAGTCCGACGGCATCGCCGCCTGGCCGGAGCGGCTGCAATGGGTCACCAGCCGCAAGCATCCGGTCGATCTGAGCCGCGATCCGGTGCCGATCGCGGTCGCCGAGCAGGGGTGCCTCTATCGCAATCGATTGATCCACGCGATCGAAGCGGCGGGACGCACCTGGCGCATCGCCTATACGAGCCCGAACCTGCCCGGCATCCAGGCCGCCGCGTCCGTCGGGCTTGGCGTGGCCATCCTGCCGGACGTGGCGATCCTGCCCGAGCACAAGATCATCGACGCCGAAGGCTTCCCGCCGATAACCAGCACCGAGATCGCGATCATCGTCGCCGACAACGCCAGTCCGGCGGCGCGCGGCCTCGCCGAGGTGCTGGCGGATTTCTGCATGGCCGCCGATCCGCGCAAGGCGGCGTGACGTGTCCCTTAGAGTTCGAGTCGCCGCTCGGCGACCTCTCTCTTCACCTCTCCCGTGGGGAGAGGTCGACGCGCGAAGCGCGGCGGGTGAGGGGTTATGGCCTATCGAGAGTCCTAGACCCCCTCACCCCAACCCTCTCCCCAACGGGGAGAGGGAGCGCGCCGAGTATGCGGCACCATACTGACCAAAACAGCTACGCGTTTAGTCCGCCAAACACCGCTTCGCCGTGAATGCATAAAGCCGGTCCTCGCCAAGCATATGCGCGGTGAAGGCGAGCGTACCGAACAGATCGGCAAACGCGGCATCGCGGATGTTCAAGCCGCCGGTGAAAGACCCGAAGGCCGGCATCACCATCCGCGTCGTATCGGCAGCGAAGCAGCGGCGGCTCACCGCACGGCCGCGATGCGACACGCGCGCGACCGGATGCAGATGGCCGCCGATGTCGCCTGCGGTGCCTGTCGGCAGATGGCGAAACGTGAGCGCGCCAAGCGCGAGCGTCTCGACGAACGAGCCGCCGATGTTGTCGGCCGGTTCCGGATCGTGATTGCCGGTGATCCAGATCCAGTCGCGTCCGCGCTGCATCGCATGCAGCAAGGCGCGGTCCTCGTCGCCGAGTCGCGCCGGGCCGCCGCCGTCGTGGAAACTGTCACCGAGCGCGACTACGCTTCGCGGCGCGTAATATGCAATGAGGCGCCCAAGCCGCGCCAAGGTCGCCGCCGTATCGTAAGGCGGCAGCAGCACGCCGCGCCCGGCGTAGCTCGAGCCTTTCTCCAGGTGCAGGTCGGCGACGGCAAGCAAGCCGTGTTCGGGCCAATAGAGCCCGCCGGCGGGGTCGGCGATCAGTGTAATTCCAGCGACGGAAACCGCATGTTCCGCTCGTCCCCGCGGAAGCGGGGACCCAGTCCTTTCTGGATTCCCGCTTTCGCGGGAATGAGCGGACGAAAAGTTCAACTCATCGCCTCCTTGATCAACTCATCCGCGGCCTCGGCCAAAAGCGTATCCGCCGCTTCGCCATAAACCGTCTCGCGGCCGATCTCCAGCATCACCGTAACCGCAAGCGGCGAGACGTGGTCCAGCGCTTTATGCACGATTCTCCCTTTGATGCGCGAGAGCGCATCGCCCAGCCGCTTGACGTCCAAGAGCCCGGTCGCCGCATCGGCGCGCGCCGCACGCAGGAGAATATGATCGGGCTGATGCTTGCGCAGCACGTCGTAGACAAGGTCCGTGGAGATGGTGAGCTGGCGGCGCGACTTCTCCTCGCCGGGGAAGCGGCGCTCGATCAGCCCGGCGATGATGGCGCAATTGCGGAAGGTGCGCTTCATCAGCGCCGACTCGGCGAGCCATTCTTCCAAGTCATCGCCGAGCATGTCCTCATTGAAAAGTTCGGCGAGCGAGAGTTCGCCGCGCGCGATGCGTGAAGCCAGATCGCCGAGGCCCCAGACCGCGAGCGCATATTCATTGGCGACGAAGCCGAGCGGCCTTTGCCGCGCGCGCTCGAGCCTACGCGTCAGCAACATGCCGAGCGTCTGATGCGCAAGGCGGCCTTCGAACGGATAGCAGACGAGATAAAATTTCTCGCCGCGCGGAAAGGTCTCTATCAGCAGATCGCCCGGTGCCGGCAGCATCGAGCGCCATTGCTGAATCTCCAGCCATTCGCGCACCTGCGTGGGCAGCGCGCGCCACGCATCCGGGTGCGCCAATATGTTGCGCACGCGCGCGGCGAGATAGGTCGAGAGCGGAAACTTACCGCCTTCATAGGCGGGCACTTTCGGATCGCTCGACGTGGCGCGCGAGACATAAACCTCGTCCTCCACCAGCGCCTCGTACTTCAAGATTTCGCCTGCGAAGACGAAGGTGTCGCCCGGTGTCAGCGTCTCGATGAAATATTCCTCGACTTGGCCGAGCAGCCGCCCGCCGCGCGGGATCACCGTGCCTAACGCACGCGAACGCACCAACCTCACCTTGATCATGTCGGCTTCGACGATGGTCCCGACATTGAGCCGGTAGCGCTGCGCGATGCGCGGATGGGTGATACGCCAACGCCCGTCCTTGCCCAGCCTGATCTTGGCGAAGCGCTCATAAGCCTTGAGCGCGTAGCCGCCGGTGGCGACGAAATCGACCGCGGCATCGAAGTCCGCCCGCGTCAACAATGCATAAGGTGCGGCGGCGCGCACTTCGGCGAAGAGTTCGTCGGCAAAGAAAGGCTCGCCGCAGGCGCGGCCGAGGATGTGTTGCGCGAGCACATCAAGCGCGCCGGTACGCGCCGGCGGCGTGTCCTGCGCGTTCTCGGTCACCGCATCGAGCGCGGCGCGACATTCGAGCACCTCGAAGCGGTTCGCGGGCACGAGCACCGCTTCCGACGGCTCGTCGAGCCGGTGGTTGGAGCGGCCTATTCTCTGTAAGAGGCGCGACGAACCCTTCGGCGCGCCGACATTGACGACGAGATCGACGTCGCCCCAGTCGACGCCGAGATCGAGCGAGGACGTCGCCACCACCGCGCGCAGTTTGCCGGCGGCCATCGCGTCCTCGACGCGGCGGCGCTGCGCCACATCGAGCGAGCCGTGATGCAGCGCGATGGCGAGATTATCGTCGTTGATGCGCCACAGCTCCTGAAAGATGAACTCGGCCTGGCTTCGCGTGTTGACGAAGACGAGCGTGGTCTTGTGCGTCTTGAAGAGGTCGTAGATTTCGCCGAGAGCATGCCGCGCCGAATGCCCGGCCCACGGCAAATGAGAGTCAGTGTCGAGCATCGACACATGCGGCTGCGCGCCCGCTTCCGCAACGATGAGATCGGCCATCGCTTCACCGTCGAGCGGCTGCGGCACCAGAAAGCGGCGCAGGTCGTCGGGCTCGGCAACGGTCGCGGATAAGCCCACCGTCGTGAGTTGCGGCGCCAGGGTGAACAGGCGCGCGAGGCCGAGCGAGAGCAAGTCGCCGCGCTTCGACGTCACCAGCGAATGCAATTCGTCGAGCACCACGCGGCGCAAAGAGCCGAACAAATACGGCGCATCAGCGGTGGCGAGCAGCAGCGCGAGCTGCTCCGGCGTGGTGAGCAGAATATCGGGCGGATCGCGGCGCTGGCGTTGCCGCTTGGAGGCGGGCGTGTCGCCGGTCCGCGTTTCCAGCCGCACCGGCAGGCCCATTTCTCTGACCGGGATTTCGAGATTGCGCGCGATGTCGACCGCCAGCGCCTTCAGCGGCGAGATATAGAGCGTGTGCAGGCCGCCCTCGCGCCGCACGCCGCGGCCGGTGGAGACGAGGCGCTTCTCCCCTCCCCCCATTCGCGCAGCGAATGGCGGGGAGGGGTCGGGGGTGGGGGGCGCAACGTTCGAGATGACAGGAGAGCCCCCCACCCCTAACCCCTCCCCACCGCTACGCGGGGGGAGGGGAACGCGCCGTGCTCGCGGCGAATCTTGTCGCCTATCCCTCTCCCACAACTCCACCAGCGTCGGGAGGAAGCCCGCGAGCGTCTTGCCGCCGCCGGTGGGCGCGATCAGCAGCGTCGATCGCCCTGCCCGCGCCTTTGCCAGCAAGTCGAGCTGATGCGCGCGCGGCTGCCATCCACGCCCCGCGAACCAGGGCGCGAAGACGTCGGGCAGGCGATCGGCAGCCAACTCGGCGGCGGTGACGACGGACATGGGGACTGGCCTAGCGCGCTGCGGGAGCCTTTCCAATGTGGCCGCGGAACCGTACGGTTCCGCGCGGAAATCTCAGGTGACCATCATATGGGCCTCTACGCCGGATTGCTGCGCCCTCTTCTCTTCCAGATCGATCCGGAAACGGCCCACCGCAGCGCGCTGGCGCTGGGCGCCGCGGCCGGTTTCGCCGGTCCCGCATTGCGCGCGCTGCTGGCGGTCACCGATCCGCGGCTGAAGACGCGCGTGGCCGGTCTCGATTTTCCCGCACCGGTCGGGCTGGCGGCCGGCTTCGATAAGAACGGACAGGCGGTGGCATCACTCGCCGGCCTGGGTTTCGGCTTCATCGAGATCGGATCGGTATCGGCGTCGTTCTCACCCGGCAATGCGCGCCCGCGCCTGTTCCGCCTGCCGCAGGACCGCGCCATCGCGGTCGCCTATGGCGTACCGAACGACGGCGCCGAGGCCGTGGCGGCGCGGCTGAAGGACGTGCATGTGCCGGTGCCGCTCGGCGTCAACATCGTGAAGACCAATCACGGGCCCGGCTCGCCGCCCGAAAGCGATGACGCGATCATCGCCGACTATGTCGCGGCCGCGCGCGTGCTCGCGCCTTGTGCCGATTACCTGATGTTCAATCTGAGTTGCCCGAACACATCGGACGGCAAGGATTTCTTCGCCGACCGCGCGCGGCTCGACGCGTGGCTGGCCGCGCTGGCGGCCGAGCAACTGACGAAGCCGGTGTTCCTGAAGGTCTCGCCGCTCGGCGGCGTTGCCGCCATCGAGCAATTACTCGCCGCGGCGGAGCCGCACGCCTTCATCCGCGGCTTCATGTTCAATCTGCCGCCGGTCAAGCCGGAGCAGCATATGACAACGCCGCGCGACCAATGGGCGACAATGCCTGGCGCCGTGGCCGGCCCGCCGTCTGCGCCGCTGCTCGATACGTGTTTGCGCGAATGCTACCGGCGCATGGACCGCAGGCGCTACGCGCTGTTCGCGTCGGGCGGCATCGCCACCGGCGCCGACGCCTATCGCAAGATCCGGGCCGGCGCGTCGCTGGTGTCGCTATACACGGCGCTGATCTATGACGGGCCTCTGGCCGTGCGGCGCGTCACGCGCGAACTGCTTCGGCTGTTGGAGCGCGACGGCATCAAGAGGGTTGCCGACGCGGTCGGTATCGACAACCGCTAGCGTTCCGCGACCACAACGAGCCCAGGCACCGGTGCGCCTTTCTCATTTCGCGACACGCCGGCTTCGAGGCTGACGAGACGCAACCCCGCCGCAGCAATCGTGTCACGCACCTGCGCGGCGGCGTGCGCGTAACGCAGCGTGTCGCGCAGGATGGTGCCCTCGCCGTCATGCGCCTCGACGTCGAAGGCGATGAGGCCCGACGGGTCGAGAACACGGGCGGCATCTGCGAGCAGCGGCGTGAGCGCATCGACATAGATCAGCACGTCGGCGGCGACGATGAGCTCATAGCGCGTGCCTTGCGCCGCCTCCTCAGTGAGGAACGTCGCAATATCCGACTCCACAAGCCGGTCGTAGATGCCCTTCGCCCGCGCCTTGGCGAGCATGGCGGAGGAAAGCTCGACGCCAACCAGCCACTCGCAACGCGGACGGAATGTCGCGCCCGCCAGACCGGTGCCGCAGCCGAGATCGAGCATCGTGGCCAATCGTCGCTCGCCCGCATGTGTGCATACCGCACGCAGCAACAGATCCGGCGCACGATAGCCAAGCCCTCCCATCAGCGACTGCTCGAAGCGCGGCGCGTAGCCGTCGTAGAGCGCCTGCACGTAGCCGAGCGGCATGGCGCCCGAGACTTGAGCGCCGAGCCGGATCAGACGCAAAGTGGCGCCCTGGCGGTCGGCCGGATCGTGTTCGAGCGCCTTACGGAAAGCGGCCATCGCACCCTCGCGCTGCCCAAGCCTCTCCCGCGCCTCGCCCAACAGAAACCACGCCGGTGCATAGCCGGGCGCCAGTTCGAGCACCTGCTCCAACAGATCGGCGGCGCCCGCCTGGTCGCCGGCGGCCAGGCTCTCACGCGCCCATGCGAAGCGGCGGTCGATGACGACATCGCCGGAGGACACGACAATCGAAGATTGGACGTCAGCCACGGAGGGACCTGCCAGAGCCGCCGGCGCTCTCGAACCCGGCCGCGGCGTGCTTATCTACAGCGTATGCGCCCCGAAGACATCCTGGTTCCGACGCCGTCGGGCGTTTGCTGCAAGCCCGGCGGCTTCCACATCGATCCGACGCGGCCTGTCGCCAAGGCGCTGATCACGCATGGCCACTCCGACCACGCGCGCGCCGGCCACGGCGCCGTGCTGGCGACGCCGGAAACGCTCGACATCATGCGGCTGCGCTACGGCGACGGCTTCGCAGGCAGCGTGCAGGCGGTGCGCTACGGCGAGACACTCGATCTCGACGGCGTGCGCGTGAGCTTCCATCCGGCCGGGCACGTCCTCGGCTCGGCGCAGATCCTGGTCGAGAAGAACGGCCTGCGCCTGGTCGCCTCCGGCGACTACAAGGACGTGGCCGACCCAACCTGCGCACCGTTCGAAACCGTGCAATGCGACGTGTTCATCACCGAGGCGACGTTCGGGCTGCCGGTCTTCCGCCATCACGACGCTGCGGGGGAGATCGGCAAACTCCTGCACTCGGTCGACCTGTTTCCCGAGCGCGCGCATCTCGTCGGCGCCTATTCGCTCGGCAAGGCGCAGCGCGTGATGTCGATGCTGCGCGCCGCCGGCTACGAGAAACCGATCTATCTGCACGGCGCGATGGAGAAGATCACGCGCTATTACCAGAGCCGCGGCATCGCTCTCGGCGAAGTCGAGCTGGTGCGCGGCGCCAAGAAATCCGAGCTCGCCGGCACCATCACCATCTGCCCGCCGAGCGCGATGGGCGATCTGTGGTCGCGGCGCTTTCCCGATCCGGTCGCGGCTTTTGCGTCGGGCTGGATGCGCGTGCGCGCCCGCGCGCGCCAGCGCGGCATCACGTTGCCGCTGGTGATCTCCGATCATGCCGACTGGGATGGCTTGACGGCGACTATCGCTTCGACCGGCGCATCGGAAGTGTGGGTCACGCACGGCCAGGAAGACGCGCTGGTGCATTGGTCGCGCTCGAAGGGATTGAAGGCGCGGCCGCTGGATATCGTCGGATATGGGGATGAGGAGGAAGCGGAGACCGCGGTCAACGAGGCGGGGACATGAACCGCTTCGCCGAACTGCTCGACCTCCTTTCCTACGAGCCCGGGCGCAACAACAAGCTGCGGCTGATCTCCGACTATCTCCGCCACACGGAAGATCCCGAGCGCGGCTGGGCGCTAGCGGCGCTCACCGGCGCGTTGAGCTTCCAGCACGCGAAGCCCGCGATGATCCGCGCGCTGATTACCGAGCGCACCGATCCGGTGCTGTTCGATCTTTCCTACGACTACGTCGGCGATCTGTCGGAGACCGTCGCGCTGATGTGGCCTGCTTCGATCCTTCCCCCGAAAGGGAAGGGTGGCCGCGAAGCGGCCGGGTGGGGTCAGGTCGCGAATAGCGAGAGCGGTCCCCCACCCGGCGGCCTGCGGCCGCCACCCTCCCCCGCAAGCGCGGGAGGGATCAGCGCCCCCACCCTCACCACCGTCGTCGAAACCCTCTCCACCCTCGGCAAGGCGCAACTTCCGGCGCAGATCGCGCGCTGGCTCGATGCGCTCGACGAGACCGGGCGCTGGGCATTGCTCAAGCTCGTCACCGGGGGCCTGCGCATCGGCGTCTCGGCGCGGCTGGCCAAGACCGCCGCCGCCTCGCTCGGCAATAAAGAGCCGGACGAGGTGGAAATCCTCTGGCCGGGACTCGCGCCGCCGTATCTCGACTTGTTCGCCTGGCTCGAAGGCCGCGCCGACAAGCCGTCGAGCCGCGATCCGGCGCCGTTCCGTCCGCCGATGCTGGCGCATGCGGTCGACGAGACAGACTTCGCCGCGCTCGTCGCGAGCGACTACATGGCGGAATGGAAATGGGACGGCATCCGCGTGCAGGCGGTGAGCGGACGCGACGATCATGGCGACGTCGTCGCGCGGCTTTATTCGCGCACCGGCGAGGACATCTCCAAGAGCTTCCCCGATCTCTTAGAAGCGCTACAGCTGCCTGCGGCGATCGACGGCGAACTTCTCATCATGCGCGACAGACGCGTGCAGTCGTTCAACGTGCTGCAGCAGCGACTGAACCGCAAAGCCGTGACGCCGAAGCTCTGCGCCGAATTCCCGGCCCATCTGCGCGCCTATGATCTGCTCGCCGAAGGCGACGAAGACCTGCGCGACCTGCCGTTCGCCGAGCGCCGCGATCGGCTCGAAGCCTTCATCGCCAAACTCAACGATCCACGCGTCGATCTCTCGCCGCTGGTCTCTTTCACCACGTGGCCCGAGCTCACAGCGGCGCGCACCGATCCGGCGTCAGCCGGCGCGGCCGCCGATGCCGAGGCTGTGGAAGGCGTCATGCTCAAGCGGCGCGACGCGGCATACGTGCCCGGGCGCCCGAAGGGTCCGTGGTGGAAGTGGAAGCGAGATCCGATGATCATCGACGCCGTTCTGATGTACGCGCAGCGCGGGCACGGCAAGCGCTCATCGTATTATTCCGACTACACCTTCGGCGTCTGGAGTAAGGCTGAGAGCGGCGACGAGTTGGTGCCGGTCGGCAAGGCCTATTTCGGCTTCACCGACGAGGAACTGATTCAGATCGACCGCTTCGTGCGCCGCAACACCATCGACCGCTTCGGGCCGGTGCGCGAGGTGACGCACGAACCGACGCAAGGCCTCGTGCTGGAAGTCGCCTTTGAAGGCCTGCAACGTTCGACGCGGCACAAATCCGGCATCGCCATGCGCTTTCCGCGCATCAGCCGCCTGCGCTGGGACAAGCCGCCCGGCGAGGCGGATCGGCTGGAGACGCTGGAGAAGATGCTTTCTAAGATCGAGGCCGGACGGGCGGCTTGACCGGGCGCGGCAACTTAGTCAGGAGAGACATGCCTAACGACCTGCAGCGAACGGAGCGGCCTATGTCCAACGGCACGGCGACCAAAGTATTCGGCGGCTCGCCGCTCGGCGTCTTGGTGCGGCTGATCCTCGCCTCGATACTGGTCGGCGTGATCCTCAACGCGCTCGGCCTCGACCCGTTCGACATCGTGCGCAGCATCGAGCGGCTGGTCCGCTCGATCTGGGACATGGGCTTCGATGCCTTCCGCTGGCTGTGGCGCTACTTCTTGCTCGGCGCGGTGATCGTGATCCCGATCTGGATCATCACGCGGCTCGTGAATGGGCCGCGGGGGAAGTAGGACGCCTCGCATACGCCGCTCATTCCCGCGCAAGCGGGAATCCAGGGCCACAAACTCGGAAAGGACTGGGTCCCCGCTTCCGCGGGGACGAGCGGAGAACTAACTCGGCCAGCTCTCCGCCGTCATCTCAGCCGCATCGACGCCGATCAGCGACGATAGCGTGCCGCGCTTGCCGCGCTTGAGCGCGGCGGCGAGATCGCTCTTGATCTCGGTGAGCAGGCCGATGCCGCGATAGACCAACCCGCTATAGACCTGCAACAGCGTCGCGCCGGCGCGGATCTTGGCGATCGCGGTCGCGCCTGAATCGATGCCGCCGACTCCGATGAGTGGAAAGGCGCCCTCGGCGCGCACGAAGGTCTCCGCCAGCATGCGCGTCGCCAGCTTGAACAGCGGCCGGCCCGAGAGGCCGCCCTGCTCCTTCGCCTTGTCGCGTTCGCGCAGCGAGCCCGGGCGCGAGATGGTGGTGTTGCTGACGATCATCCCGTCCACCCCGTGCTTGCGGGCGATGCCCACCGCGTCGTCGAGATCGGACAATGTGAGATCGGGCGCGACCTTGACCAGGATCGGCGTCGGGCCGGCCCGCAGGCGCACCCGGTCGCGCGCCTCGACCACCCGCGCGAGCAGCTCGTCCAGCGCCTTGGCCTGCTGGAGATCGCGCAGGCCGGGGGTGTTGGGCGAGGAGACGTTGACGGTGAAGTAGCTCGCCACCGGCGCGAAGGTCTCGATGAGCCGGACGTAGTCCTCCGACCGGTCGGCCGAATCACGGTTGGCGCCGATGTTGACCCCGACGATGCCGCCGGAGCGTGAGCGGACGGCCAGCCGGGCCAGGACGGCGGGGGCGCCATCGTTGTTGAAGCCGAGCCGGTTGATGACCGCACCATCCGACTCCAGGCGGAACACGCGGGGGCGCGGATTGCCCGCCTGCGGGCGCGGAGTGACGGTCCCCACCTCGACGAAACCGAAGCCGAGGCGCAGGAGAGCGTCCGGCGCGAGCGCGTTCTTGTCGAATCCGGGGGCAATTCCCACCGGATTCGGAAAATTCAGGCCAAAAGCGCGGACGGCGAGCTCCGGCGGGTCGGCGGCGGCCTTGCCCAGGGGCATGACCCGCAGCGCCTTGAGCGTCAAGGCATGCGCGTCTTCCGGATCAAGGGCCCGCAAAAACGGGCGGGACAGGCGGTCAATGAGACCGATCACGAATTTCGGCTCCGGGATTTGAGGTTACGGGCCGACCCTATCGGCCACGCCTGGGCATATTCAAGGCATCTTGCACGAAAACTATTGCCAGAGGGGGGCGACTTAAGGGCATAATTCCTATAAGATAAGAGTCTCAAAACGAAGGCTCGTGCCTCGGGGTCGCCATGCTCACACATAGCCAAATCTGGAACGCCATCGACCGGCTCGCCGCCCGGTCCAAGCTCACGCCCTCCGGGCTTGCCAAGAAGGCGGGGCTCGATCCCACGACCTTCAACAAGTCCAAGCGAATAACCCCTGAGGGGCGGCCGCGCTGGCCCTCGACCGAATCGGTGGCCAAGGCGCTGGCCGCCACGAGCACCAAGGTCGACACCTTCGTCACCCTCATCACCGAGGGCGCCAAGCCGCCGCTCCACAATGTTCCGATGATCGGCTTATCCGAGGCCGGCGCCACCCACTTCGACAACGGCGGCCTGCCCGTCGGCAAGGGCTGGGAAGACGTCGCCTTTCCCTCCGTCACCGATGAGAGCGCCTACGCGCTGGAAATCACCGGCGACGCGATGAAGCCGGTCTATCGCAGCGGCGACCGCATCGTGGTCTCGCCGGCCACGCCGACGCGCAAGGGCGACCGCGTCGTGGTGATGACTAAGGACGGCGAGGTGACGGTCAGGGAACTCAAGCGCAAGACCACCAAGCAGGTCGAGTTGAAGTCGCTCAATAACGACCGCGACCGCACGCTGGCGATGTCCGATATCCTGTGGATCGCGCGCATTGTCTGGGCGAGTCAGTAAGCTCGGCGCATTGCACCCCACACCCCGGTAGGGATTGCTGCATCTGGCGGTTGCACACCAATGCGCCTACGCTCCCCGCAGGCCGCGACGGCCAATGGGGGGCAACCATGACGAATCTGACAAACGCTCACGCGGATGCCTGCGCGTGCTGCGGCGACATGCTGCGCACGCACTTCGACCGACGCCGATTTCTGCATCTGTCGGCCGGAGCCGGAATGATGATGGCGTTTCCGTCGCTCGCGTTCGCGGCGGAAGGACAGTACGACGCCATGCTGGCGACCTGTATCGATCCGCGCTTTCCGGAGCCGACAATCAGGCACATGGAAGGCCGGCAGATGGTCGGCAAATACAGTCAATTTACATTCGCAGGCGCCGCCATCGGCGTCGTCGCGCCGGCCTTCAAGGACTGGTCGAAGACGTTCTGGGATAATCTCGCCGCGTCGATCGACCTGCACCGCATCCCGAAAGTGATCGCGATGAACCATCGCGACTGCCGCGCGGCCAAGATCGCCTACGGCGCGGAGGCGGTCGCCAATCCGCTGATCGAAACCGAGACACACAAGAGGGAACTGGCGGAATTCAAGAAGCAGGTCGGCGAGCGGCAGCCGAGCCTGAAGGTCGAACTCGGACTCATGGCGCTCGACGGCAAGGTGGAGACGTTTTCGTAGCTCTGCTTTTATCCCTCCTCCGCAAGCGGGGGAGGGATAAGAGTTACGCGCTCCTTGCCAGCGCGCCGTCGATCATATCGACGGTGTTCTGCAATCCATAGACCGCCACAAAGGACCCGAAACGCGGGCCTTTCTCCTGGCCGAGCAGCACTTGGTACAGGAGATTGAACCAGTCGAGCGACACGCCCGGCTTGCCGTCTTTGGCCTTCTTCTTGTGATCGAGGAACGGCTCGCGCCGCCCGATCTCATAGACCACGTCCTGGATCGCTTCAGCCGTCGACTCCGGAGGCAATTGCGCCAACGCATCACGCAGGTCGGTCAGCGCCGCGCGTTCGCCGTCGGTCGGCTCGCGGAATGTCTTGGTCGGCAGCACGAAGTCGCGGAAGTAATGGATCGCGTACTGCACTTGCGCATCGAGCTTGGGATGCGTCTGCGGCGTTACGCCCGGACGATAGCGGCCGATGAAGCCCCACAGGGTCTCGGCGTTCTCGGCATTGGACGACGACACCAGCGTCAGCAGCATCGAGAACGAGACCGGCATCTCCACCTTCGGCGGATGGCCGGAATGGATGTGCCAGACCGGATTCTGCAGCCGTTGCCGCGTGTCCTGCCGCTCGTAACCGTCGAGGAACTGCTGATAGTCATCGACGTGGCGCGGGATCACGTCGAAGTACAGCCGCTTCGCCGACTTCGGTTCGCGATACATGAACAGCGACAGGCTCTCGGGCGAGGCGTAGCGCAGCCACTCGTCGATGGTGAGACCGTTGCCCTTCGACTTTGAGATCTTCTGGCCCTTCTCGTCGAGGAAGAGCTCGTAGTTGAAGCCTTCCGGCGGTGTGCCGCCGAGCGCGCGGCAGATTTCGCCTGACAGCTTCACCGAGTCGATCAAGTCCTTGCCGGCCATCTCGTAGTCGATGCCGAGCGCGACCCAGCGCATGGCCCAGTCCGGCTTCCATTGCAGCTTGCAGCGGCCGCCGGTGACCGGCACCGTGAAGCGCTCCTGCGTCTCCGGCTCTTCGTAGGTGATAGTGCCGCGCTGGGCGTCATGCGCGATGATCGGCACCTGAAGCACGACGCCGGTGCGTAGATCGATCGGCAAAAACGGCGAATAAGTCGCCGCGCGCTCCTCGCGCAGCGACGGCAGCATGATCGACATCACCTTGTCGAAGCGCTCGAGCACCTTCAACAGCGCCGCGTCGAAGCGGCCCGCCTTGTAGCACTCGGTCGACGACATGAACTCGTAGTCGAAGCCGAAATGGTCGAGGAACGCCCGCAGCCGCGCATTGTTGTGCTCGCCGAAGCTCGGATGCGTGCCGAACGGATCGGGCACCTTGGTCAGCGGCTTGCCGAGATGCTTTTCCAGCATCTCCTTGTTCGGCATGTTGTCCGGCACCTTCCGCAAGCCGTCCATATCGTCGGAAAACGCGATCAGCCTCGTCCTGATCCTGTCGTCGGTGAGGACGCGAAACGCGTGCCGCACCATGGTGGTGCGCGCGACTTCGCCGAAGGTGCCGATATGCGGCAGTCCCGATGGTCCGTAACCGGTCTCGAACAGCACCTCGTCCTTCGGTTGTTTCTTCAGCCGCGCAACGATCGCCTTCGCCTGCTCGAACGGCCAGGCATTGGACTGTTCTGCGAGCGCACGCAGATCGTTCGGGGTGGCGAGTTCGGTGGTGGACATTCGGTCTCCGCAGGCCGGAGAAGCCGGCCAATTCGTAATATATCCGTCATTGCGAGCGAAGCGAAGCAATCCAGAAGGCAACAAGACTGGATTGCTTCGTCGCTACGCTCCTCGCAATGACGGGAATCTCCTAAAACGGACTCACGGAAAAATAGCGCAGCCACAGGTCGGTGTAGCGGCCTTTTTCCCACAGGCGGAACAGTGCCCAGTTCAGCGACTGGCGTAGCAGATCATTGCCTTTTTTAACCGCGATTCCGATTCCCTCGCCGAAGTAGCGGCTTTCGACGAACGGGCCTCCGCTAAAGGCGCAGCACTCCTGCGAATCCGTGCCGTTGATCCAGAACGCCAGCGAGATCGCGTCGCCGAAAATAAAATCGACCTCGCCGCGCCGCAGCGCCTGGCGCAACGCGTCGTCATTCGGATAGGAGTGCAGCTCGGCATCGGTGAACATCGCCTTCAGATAGGCTTCATGCGCGGAGCCGGCGACAGCGCCGACTTTCTTGCCCTCCAGATATTCCGGGCGCACCTCCGGCATCACCGCGTCCCGCCGCGATACGAACCGCGCCGGCGCGCGGTAATAGGGATCGGTGAAATCGACGCGCTTGCGCAGCTCCGGCGTTACCGCGAGAGAAGCGATGATGGCGTCACCGCGGTTACTGGAAATCGCATCCAGCAGCGTCTCGAAGCGCCGCATCTGAATGGTGCAGGTGACCTTGATCTCCTCGCACAGCAGACGCGCCAGATCGACGTTGAAGCCGGCCGGGTTGCCGTCAGGGCCGGTAAAATTGAACGGCGGGTAGTCGGTCTCGGTCAGAAACCGGATCACTGTGAGACGCGACAGGTCGGGCCGGTCGGGCCGCCGCCGCGGATCCCAGAAACCGGGCACCGCCTGCGGCGCGGCCTCGGATCCTGCTTTCGGAGTGTCTTGAGCCGACGCGGCTCCATGCGGCGCCACCACCGCCAGCAATGTAACGGCAATGGTTGCGCGTAAAAAGTGTAATAATTTCAGGTTGTTAGTCGACACGGATTGTGATGTGCTCGGTCGTGGGCTCCGGACGGTCTTATAGACCATCCGCCGCGCGAGGCGAGTGTCGTTTGCGTCAGTGGGGGAGTTGCATGGCCCTGTCGGACCATGTGGGCAAGCGAGCGAAAGGCCCGGTGTCGTCGCGGCACGGCACACGCGGGTTCGCACAAGTGAGGGGCTTGCCGGTCCGGGTCAGCAACGACAATCGGCGTCAGGTCGACGATGACGGCCCGGCCGACGAGTTGGACTGTCTGCGAGGCCTGCTGGCGCCGCAAGTGTTGCGGGCGGCGGAGCGGCGCGCCAGAGAACTT
>DATARB010000307.1:0-15982 GCA_036264375.1 Pseudolabrys sp. | reverse complement strand
GCGAATGCGTCCTGCGCCGCGCCGCGGCGCAAGCGCTCGCCCGGGTGCAGGCCGACCTCGCGCGCGAGAACCTGTCGCTGAAGGTCTATGACTGCTACCGGCCGGCGCGCGCGGTGACGGGAATGGCGCGCTGGGCGGCGGGTGCTCATACGACGCCCGACACCAGCCGCTTCTATCCCGGCCTCGACAAGCGCCGCCTGTTCGCCCTCGGCTATATCGCCGATCATTCCGCGCACTCGCGCGGCGTCGCCATCGACCTCACCATCGTGCCGCGCAATGCGCCCCCGCCCGCGCCGTTCAACGCGCATGCGCGCTATGGCTCCTGCGCGGGACCGGCGTCGGCACGCGCTCCGGACGACAGCCTCGACATGGGCACGGCCTTCGACTGCTTCAGCACGCACAGCTACACGCGCGATGGCGCGATCTCGGCTGAGCAGCGCGCGCATCGACAGATCTTGCTCGACGCCATGCAGCGCCACGGCTTCGTCAACTATTTCCGCGAATGGTGGCACTTCTCGTATCCGGCGGCGGATACGCGGACGGAATACGACTTCCCCGTCGAGCGGCGCTAGGCAACCGCGATCACGCCCCCTGCTCCGCCGGCCGCGCCTGCGGCACGGCGAAAGTCTCGCGGTGCGAGAGCCGCTCGGCATGCATGATCGCGACGGAGAAGACGACGATCGCCAGCATCTGGTGCATCAGCGAGAGCGGCAGCGGCGCTTGATACAGAAGCGTGGTGATGCCGAGCGCGGCCTGTAGCGTGACGAGACCGGCGAGGACGAGCGCGCCGCCCATTTCACGCCGCGCACGCCGGGCATCAAACGCGTGCACCATCGCCACAATCCAAACCGTGTACGCGACCATGCGGTGATCGAACTGGATGGTGAGCGTATTCTCGAACAGATTGCGCCAGGCCGGGCTGATGAACCACAGCCGCGCCGCGTCCGGCACCAGGCCGCCGTCGATCAGCGGCCAGGTGTTGTAGACGAGGCCGGCGTCGGTGCCCGCCACCAGCGCCCCAAGATAGATCTGGATCAGCACCAGCACCATGAGCGCCAGCCCGCCAATGCGCAGCCGCGCCGGCGCTTCGCTCGGCCGCTGCGGGGCGAGTTGCTGCGCGGTCCACAGGATGGCGGCGTAGATCGCACAGGCCAGCGTCAGATGGAACGCCAGCCGATACTGCGACACGCTGACGCGGTCGCTGCCGGCAAGCCCGGACGACACCATCCACCAGCCCACCGCGCCGAGCGCGGCGCCGGCGCCGAAGATCGTCCACAGCCGCGCGCGCAGACGCTTGGGCACCCAGCCACGCCACAGGAAGAACAGAAACGGCAGCAGGAACACCATGCCGGTGGTGCGCGCGAGGAAACGATGCGACCACTCCCACCAGAAGATGGACTTGAACTGGTCGAGGCTCATGCCGCGGTTGAGCTCGCGGTACTGTGGAATGGCCTGGTACCGCGTGAACTCAGCCTGCCATTCGCTTTGCGTGATTGGCGGCAGCACGCCGGTAACCGGCTTCCATTCGGTGATCGAGAGCCCCGACTCCGTGAGCCGTGTCGCGCCGCCAACGATCAGGGTCAGGAAAATCATCGCGGCTGCGGCGATCAGCCAGAGCCGCACAGCACGCGCGCGGAAGTCGGATTGGGCTGCAAAATGGGCCATCGGACGCTTGCCTGTCGGGGTCGGCGCGGACCATATAGGCCTGCGGAACGCTCCGCAAATGACCTCGACGAGGGCCTCCCATGTCCGTCCGCACCCGCAAATTCATCGGCACGATCGCGCTCCTGGCGCTGGTCATCGTCTGGGCGCTCTTGGCCATGGCGCTGGCGCAGTCGGCGCTAACCAATATCAACGGCTGGATTGCAGCGATTTATTATGTCGTCGCCGGTCTCGGCTGGGTGCTGCCCGCGATGCCGCTGATCAGCTGGATGGCGCGGCCGGATGCGCCGCGGGCATAAGCGCGGCCGTCATCCTACGCCGCGTTCACCCGTCGAAAACCGTTCCAGAACGCCGTTCCGGCGCCCGACATCAGCACCTTGACATAACGCTGCTGCTGGAACTCGCCGTTCACCGAAATGCGCGGCAGCGCCATCAGGTGGTCGCGGTGCGCCTTGAACAGTACGCCGGGGCGCGTCGTCACCGCGGTCTTGAAGCCCAACTCCGCCGCGATGCGGAATTCACGCTGGCCCGCCGAGGTCGGATCGCCGACCGGATAGGCCAGATGCTCCGGCCGCTTGCCGAGCGCGGCTTCCAGCACCGCGCGGCTCATCTCCATCTCCGCGCGCGCGACATCTTCGCTCGGCACTTTCATCAGCATGGGATGGTTCACGGTGTGGGCGCCGATCGTGCACAGCGGATCGGCGGCGAGTTCGGCGATCTCTTCCCAGGTCATGCACAGGTCGCGGCAGAACGAGGCCATGTCGACGCTGTATGTCGCACAGAGGTCGCGCACGGTCTTGCGCACCTCGTCCTCGGTTTTCATGCTGCGCAAATAGCCGTAGAGCGCCTCATGCAGCTCCCGCTTCTCGCGCACCGAGCCGCATTCGAAGAACTGCTGCTTGCCGTTGATGACGAGGCCGATGCGGCTGGCCTTCGCCACCACCGCTTCGAGCGCCACCCACCACAGTTCACCAAGCCGGTCGGGAAAGCTGGTCGGAATGTAAAGCGCAAAAGGCAGCTCGTATGTCTTGAGCAGCGGATAGGCCCAGCGCATCAGATCCTTGTAACCGTCGTCGAAGGTGATGCAGACAAAGCGCCGCTTGAAGTCGCCCTCGATGAAACGGCGGTGCATCTCGTCGAGCGAGATCACGTCGACGCGCCGGCGCTTGAGCCGCCGCAACAGTCCCTCGAAAAAGACCGGTGAGACTTCCAGGAGCCGGTTCGGCTGGAACGCTTCCGGGCGCGGCGGGCGCACATGATGCAGCGTCAGGATGGCACCGACGCCCCCGAGCAGAGGACGCAGCCAATGGTGCATGCCGCTGAAATACAGCGTCTCCAGGCCGGTACGGATGATGGTTTTCTTCAAAATCGCCACGCCTTCCGAGGTCCAGGCACGAAATCGACGCAGTATTCCAACTGTTTATTGAGAAATGTTTGCGACACTATGAATGGTCGTAGCCTCTTGTCCGGACATCATGAACGTCGTCGCTCTGCGTCCCTTTCCCGCCGATGAACGGCCGAACCCGGCCGCGGACGCCCAATTCACCCGGGTCATCATCTTTCCGGACATGGCGTCCGCGGAGCCGCATTGGCGCGCTTTGGAGGCCGCAGGCAGCCTGACGACGCCCTATCAGCGCTTCGATTTCATGCGCCTGTGGCAGGCGCATGTGGGCGCAGCCGCAGGCGTGACACCGTTCATCGTGGTCGGCTTCAATGCCGCCGGAGCGCCGCTATTCCTGTGGCCGTTCGGCTGCCGGCGAATGAGCGGTCTGCGCGTCATCGAATTCCTCGGCGGCAAGCACGCCAATTTCAACATGGCGCTATGGCGGCGCGACGTGGCCGGCAGGCTCAGCGCTAACGACCTGAACCGGATCCTGGCCGATATCGCCGGACATGCCGACATGCTGGTGCTGGTGAACCAGCCGCTCACCTGGGCCGGGACCACGAACCCTTTTGCGCTGTTGCCGCAGCAGCGCGCCGCCAACTTCGGCTTCAGCGGCAGCCTGGTGCCGGACTTCGAGGCTTTGATCCGCGCCCGCACCAACGCCAATGCGCGCAAGAAGATGCGCAAGAAGGAGCGCGCCCTGGCAAGCATGGGCGAGGTGCGCTTCGAGCGCGCCGCCTCTCCGAACGACGTGCGGCGCGTGCTCGATGCCTTCTTCAAGCAGAAGAGCGCCCGCATGCGCATGCTGGGCGTGAGCGATGTGTTCGCCGAAGCCGGCGTGCGGCGCTTCATCGAAGCGGCGGCGACCGAGCAGCCCGCCGAGGGCTCAGCCGCGATCGAGCTTTATGCGCTGTCGGTGGACGACATGATCGTCGCCACCATGGGCGGCATCGTCGGCGACGGGCGCTTCTGCGCCATGTTCAACTCGATCCTGCAAGGACGCTACGCGGTCGAAAGCCCGGGCGAGCAACTGATCGTCAACCTCGTGCGCCAGTGCTGCGAACGCGGCCTGAACACCTTCGATCTCGGCATCGGCGAGTCGCGCTACAAGCGGCTGTTCTGCGAGGACGCCGAGCCGCTGTTCGACACTTATCTGCCGTTGACCAAAGCCGGGCACCTCCTCGCCGTCGGCTTCAAGACAAGCGCCGCAGTCAAGCGGACGCTCAAGCAGCACCCGATGCTGTGGTCGCTGGTGCGCGCCGCGCGGCGGCTCAAGGCAAGGCTGGCGGCGAAGCCCGGGCTTTAGAGCCTTTTCAACGCGCAATGACTCGGTGTCGTCATGGCCGGGCTTGTCCCGGCCATCCACGTCTTTCCGGAGTAGCAAAAAGACGTGGATGCCCGGCATAAAGCCGGGCATGACGACTGAGAGGCCGGCGCATGTGAACTCGAAATTGCGCTAAGCCGCCGCCTGCTGGGCGCCGCCGGCGAGCAGCATCACATCGGCAAAGCCCGCGATCATCAGGCGCTCGCGCGCGGCGTGCGTAGCCGGATTGGCGGGATCGGCGGCGACCAGCACCGCGCGTTGCGCCAGCGGCGCGAAGCGTTCCACCGCGATATCGGCGGCCGAGCCGACATCGATCACGACGTGATCGTAGCTGCGCACCAGCGCCTCGATCACCGTCGCCAGCATGGGCGAAGCGGCCAGCGCCGGACCGTCGGCGCCGATATTGCCGGTGGCGATCAGATGCACATTGGAGAACTGATCGCGGGTGATGATGTCACCGAACGACGCCGCGCCGCGCACCAGTTCGGCGACGCCGGGCGCGTTCGGATCGGTGGAGATCACCGAGAGATTGGGCGCGCCGAAGGCAAGGTCGACCAAGATCACATTGGACTCATTGACGAGCGCACGCGCAAGCGTGATCGCGGCATAGGTCGTGCCGACATTGCGCGCGGTACCGACGACGGTGACGCGGCGGCCGGTATCGCCCGACTGGCGCAGGCTGCGCGCGACCTGATCGACGGTGCTCACCGGCAGCGGCACGGGTGCAAGCCCGCTCATCATCGCAGGCATCAAAGGCGGCGACGCAACGCGCGGCATCGGCGCGGGCGCCATCGCGGGCGCCTGCGGCATCACCGGCGGCGCGACATTCGGGGCGGCGGCTACCGCCGGCTGCTCATAACCGGGCGCTGTGTAAGCGGCCGGCGCGGTGTAGGCCACGGGCGCGTAAGCATAGGCGGAATAGCCTGGCGGCGGCGCGGCACCGGGCGCCAGCAGCGCGCCGGTGACGATGAAGCCCGAGGACAATGCGAAGGCGGCGAAGGCCGCGATCAGCACTGTGGGTAGCTTCTTCGGATAGGCCGGCTGGATGGCCGGGCTGGCACGCGAGATGATGCGCGCCTCCGGCGGCGCGGCGTTGATACTGTCGCGTGCGGAGGCCTCGCGATATTTCGCCAGATAGGATTCCAGCAGATCGCGCTGCGTCTTGGCTTCGCGCTCGAGTGCGCGCAACTGCACATCCTGCTCGTTGCTCTGTGAGGCGAGCCTCTTCACCTGGTCAATACTGGCCGTCAGGGACACCAGCTTGTCGGCGGCGAGCTTGGCGTCGTTGTCGAGCTGACGCGCCAGCCGCTCGCCCTCGGTCCTGATCTGGCGGTCGACTTCGCCGATCTGGGCCTTCAACTCCTTGATGCGCGGGTGCTGATCCATCAGGGTGGTCGACTGCTCGGCGAGTTGCGAACGCAGCGCAATCCGCTGCTCGATCAGCCGGCGCATCGATTCCGAATTGGCGATATCCGACGATTCAATCGGCGATCCGGAGTGGATGAGGTCGCGCAACTGCTTTGCCCTCGCCTCCAGGTCGGCCTTCTGGCCGCGCGCGGCAGCGATCTGCGAATTGATTTCGGTGAGCTGCTGGCTCGGCAGCGAGGTGTTGTTGGAACCGACATAGAGGTTCGACTTCGAGCGATAGTCTTCGACTTTGGCTTCCGCGTCGGCGACACGTTGACGCATCTTTTCGATCTCACCGCCCAGCCAGTTGCCGGCGGCGCGCGTCTGATCGAGCTTCGCCGACTGCTGCATGCTCAGGTAAGTCTCGGCGACCGAATTGGCGACGCGTGCGGCAAGCTCGGGACTGGCCGACGAAAAGTCGATCGAGATCACGCGCGATTTGTCGATGGCCGACACATTGAGCCGGTCGTAATAGGCCTCGAGCGTGCGCTCATCTTTGGTCATCCCGGTCGGGTCACGGCCGATGCCGATGAGGCCAAGGATCGCGCGCAGGCCGCCCGCCCCCGAATCGAACTCGGGGGTCTCGGTGAGACGTTCCTTGCTGATCACTTCGCGGGCGAGATCGCGCGACATGATGAGTTGCGCCTGACTGGTCACCGCCTCGGGGTCGATGGTGCTGCGGTCGGCGGATTTGTCCGCCTCGGCGCGCAGGAAGATGTTTTCGCGCGCTTCCAGTAGCAAGCGCGATTCGGAGCGGTAGCGCGGCGTGATCGCATTGACGACGACGAAAGCCAAGCCCGCGGCGACCAAAGTGATGGTGAGGATCGTGGTCTTCTTCTGCCACAGAACGCGGCCTAAACCGCGGAGATCCGGCTCGCCGGAGGCGGCATAGGACGCCACGGCCGGGGCCGGCGCGGCGACAACGGGCTTCGACTTTTTACGGAACAACATGCCTACTCCAAACGCACGGCTGTGGGACAGCACCGCGATCTCATCCGATTATGGTTGCTTCCACGTTAATTACCGCCGCGTCATGTTTGCATTCAGAGTCTGTTAACCGTCCGCGAGAGGCCATCCGCCGCCGGCGAGAAGTAACGCAAGATCAATGGAAAACAGGCCTGCGGCTTCAGGTTTGATTCAATCTGCGTGGATAAGTTCCACGCGCGATGACACCATTGAATATTCTCCATGTGTTCCGCGCACCGGTCGGTGGGCTCTTCCGCCACGTGCTCGATCTGGCCAAAGAACAGATCGCGCGCGGCCACCGAGTCGGCTTGATCGCGGACTCAAACACCGGCGGCGCGCGCGCCGAGGCCGTGCTGGGCGAGCTTGCGCCCTCGCTAGCGCTCGGGCTCACCCGGGTGCCGATGCGCCGTCATATTGGCCCCGATGACGCAGGCGTGCTCGGCCACGTGATGCAGCGCATCCGGCAGTCGCACGCCGACGTGGTGCACGGACACGGCGCCAAAGGCGGCGCCTATGCGCGGCTTTCCTTCGGCGCGCGGCGCGCGTTGCGCGCCTATACGCCGCACGGCGGCAGCCTTCTGTTCGGCCACGATACGATTGCCGGAAAATTCTATCTCGGCACCGAGCGGCTATTGATGCGGCGCGGCGACCTGTTCCTGTTCGAAAGCAAATACAGCGCCGAGATTTTCCGCCGCAAGATCGGCAAGCCGAACGGGCTTGTCCGCATCGTCCATAATGGCGTGTCGCGCTCGGAATTCGCCCCGATCGAGTGCCGGCTCGAGGCGACCGACCTCGTCTTCATGGGCGAGTTACGGCCTGTGAAGGGCATCGACGTGCTGATCGACGCCATTTCCCTGCTGCATAGCAAAGGCCGCACCGTGACACTGACGTTGGTCGGCGACGGCCCGGACCGGGAGCAGTTGCAGGCGCAGATCGCCCGCCTCGGCCTTACCCAGTCGATCGCCTTCACCGGTGCGATGCCGGCGCGCCAGGCGCTCACCTTCGGCCGCGTCATGGTGGTGCCGTCGCGGGCTGAATCCCTGCCCTACGTGGTGCTGGAGACCGCCGCCGCGGGCAAGCCGCTGATCACCACCAAGGTCGGCGGCATCCCGGAGATCTATGGGCCGCTGACCGACACCCTCACACCGGCCGAGAATTCCGGCGCGCTGGCCGAGGCCATCGCCCGGGTGCTCGATCAGCCGTACGAGACCGCAAAAATCGCGGCGAACCTGCGCGAACGTGTGGCCGCTGCGTTTTCGGTCGAGACCATGGTCGACGGCGTGCTGGCCGCCTATGGCGAGGGGCTGGAAACACTGTCCAAGACCGGCCGGCGTTAAGACATTTTTGCCAGTCGCGCTAAGCCTTTCTTGAGAGTCCTTCCGTAGAAGTTTCGAGGAATTGTTAAAGTTTGGCCCGCGCAATGTGGCGCGGTTCCGCGTGAGTATGGCGTCAGTGATGACCGATACCGCCGTGCGTCCATCGTTGAACGCGTCAGAAGCCACCGCGGTCCTCGACCGTCTGCGCGCCGGACCGCGTCCGGACACCAAAGCCCACACGCTGTCGCCGGAAGCGCTCGCCGTCGCCGCGCGGCCGATGGCCGCCCCGATCTCGCCGATCGTGCTGGCCGGCATCGTCCGCATCGGCGAATTCGCGCTGATCGTGCTGGTGGGTCTGCTGCTCTATGGCCTCTATCTGCCGCCGATCGAGGGACTGCACTGGCGCTATCTCATAGCGAGCGTCGCCATCGCCACGCTGTCCACACTCGCCTTCCAGATCGCTGATATCTACCAGGTGCAGGCCTTCCGCGGGCTCGAGAAGCAGTACATGCGGATGGCGTCCGCCTGGTCGGTGGTGTTCCTGATCGCCATCGGCGCCTCGTTTTTCGCCAAGGCGGGCGAGATGTATTCGCGCGTCTGGCTGAGCAGCTACTACGTCGCCGGCATTATCGTGCTCGTCGCCTCGCGCAAGATGCTTTACTACGCGGTGCGCAGATGGACGCGCGAAGGCCGCCTCACCCGCCGCACGGTCATTGTCGGCGGCGGCGATCCCGGCGCGCGCGTGATCGAGGAGCTGCGGCGCCAGAAGGACTCCGGTGTCGAGATCGTCGGCCTGTTCGACGACCGCGGCAACGACCGCAGCAGCGCCCTCTGCGCCGGCGAACATAAGCTTGGCACGGTCGATGACCTGGTCGAGTTCGGCCGCCTCACGCGGGTCGATCTGGTGATCTTCTCGCTGCCGATCTCGGCGGAAGGCCGCATCCTTCAGATGCTGAAGAAGCTCTGGGTGCTCCCGCTCGACATTCGCCTCGCCGCGCACACGAACAAGCTTCAGTTCCGTCCCCGCTCCTACTCCTACATCGGCAATGTGCCGGTGATCGACGTGTTCGATCGCCCGATCGCCGATTGGGACGTGGTGATGAAATGGCTGTTCGATAAGATCATCGGCGGCCTGCTGTTGCTGGCCTCGCTGCCGGTGCTCGCCATTGTCGCCATCGCCATCAAGCTCGACAGCCGCGGCCCGGTCTTTTTCAGGCAGAAGCGCTACGGATTCAACAACGACCTCATCGAGGTCTACAAATTCCGCTCGATGTATGTCGACAAGGCCGACGCCAGCGCCAGCAAGCTCGTCACCAAAGACGACCCGCGCGTCACGCGCGTCGGGCGCTTCATCCGCAAGGCGAGCCTCGATGAGTTGCCGCAGCTCTTCAACGTGGTGTTCAGGGGCAACCTGTCGCTCGTCGGCCCGCGCCCGCATGCGGTGAACGCCAAGGCCGAGGCCCGCCTTTACGCCGAAGCGGTGGACGGCTATTTCGCCCGCCATCGCGTCAAGCCGGGCATCACAGGCTGGGCGCAGATCAACGGCTGGCGCGGCGAGACCGATACGCACGAGAAGATTCAGAAGCGCGTCGAACACGATCTTTATTACATCGAGAACTGGTCGGTGCTGCTCGACCTCTTCATCCTCTTCCGCACGCCCGTTTCACTGCTCCAGACCGAGAACGCATATTGATCACCGCCCGCGACATGGCGGTGGGCGCAGTACCGCGGCCTCCGCTCATTCCCGCGCCCGCGGGAATCCAGCGCCAGGCTGAATACAGAAATATGAACGGCTGGGTCCCCGCTTTCGCGGCGACGAACGGCCAATATGCGCCACCGCTGACGACGCCGGTGACGGCCTTGCCGCTGCGCGAGCGCATCCTTCTCGTCGTGCTGTTCATCGTGGTGGCGGCGAGCTCGGTCGCCTTTATCGAGCCCTCCCCGCATGACGGATTGATGGGCGTGCTCGCGCTCGCCTGCGTCGTCGCCGGCGTGCGCTACGAGCGGACGCTGGCGCTGCTTGTTCTGCTTTTGGTGGTCTGGAACGTATCGGGGCTGATGTCGCTCCTGCGCGTGGTCGAGCAGGAAAAGACGATCCAGTATGCCGCCACATCGGTCTATTTGGGCGTCGCGGCGATCCTGTTCGCCTGCCTGTTCGCCAACAATACGATGCCGCGGCTCACGACCATGCGCATCGCCTATGTCATCACCGCGGCGGCTGGCGCGCTCTGCGGCATCGCCGGCTACTTCCATATGTTTCCCGGGTCCGACATCTTCGCACCGTCGGGCCGTGCGCTCGGCGCTTTCAAGGATCCAAACGTCTACGGGCCGTTTTTGATCTGGCCGGCGCTGTTTCTGCTGCAAAGACTCCTGGCAAAGCGGATCTCCATCCTGGACCTCATCCCTTTGGGCATTATCCTGTTCGGACTGCTGTTGAGCTTTTCCCGCGGCGCCTGGTTTCACTTCACCGTCTCTGCGCTGGTGACGATTGTACTTACGTTCCTGACCGCCCCGAGCACGCGCGGCCGCATGCGCGTGCTGACGCTCACGGTCCTGGCAGTGGGGGCGCTTGCCGCCTTGATCGTGTTCCTGCTGTCGTTCAGCTCCATCGGCCAGATGTTCCAGGAGCGCGCGCAGCTCATCCAGTCCTACGACGTGGGGCAAGGCGGCCGTTTCCGGCTACAGGAAATCGCGGTCGGCTCGGTGCTCGACTTCCCCGACGGCATGGGCCCATTTGAATTCGCACGCGTGAACGGCCTGCAGCAGCACAACGTCTATCTGCAAGCCTTCCTGGTCTATGGCTGGACCGGCGCCATGGCCTATTTCACGCTGTTGCTGTCGACCGTCTTCGTCGGCCTGCGCACCGTCTTCACGCGCACGCCGTGGCAGCCTTACATCATCACCGCGCTCGCCACCTTCATCGGAGAAATCGCCGAAGGCTTCGTGATCGACACCGACCACTGGCGGCATTTCTTCTTGCTGCTGGGGATGGTCTGGGGCCTCGCCGCGGCGACGTTCAAGCAGGGACGGCAGGCACAAATGCAAAGACCCGCCGGTTGGGCCAGCGGGCTTTAATAAGTTCCGTCATTCCGGGGCGCGTGCGGAGCACGCGAACCCGGAATGCAGACAAGGACACTAAGCTTGAGTGCGTCTCTGGATTCCGGGTTCGCGCCTGACGGCGCGCCCCGGAATGACGGAGGCGATTACTTCTTCGCCAGCAATATCGGCTGATGCTGGGCGCCGCCCGGCATGTGCACGATCTCGCAATTCTTGAATCCGACCGCGCGGCAGACCTTGAACAGGTAGTCGGTGCGATAGGCGACCGCCGCTTCCGGCTGCTCCATCGACTCCACGCGCGCGTTGCCGACCGCATGCTGGAACGTGTGCCGCGTGCCGTAGCTCGCGGGCGGATAGTCGAGATTGAAATGCGAATGCATGATCGCGCCGCCGACCTTGAGCACGCGATAGCTCTCGCGGATGTAGGTTTCAAGCTCCGCTTCGAGCACATGGGTGAGCAGCGAGTTCGACACCACGAGATCCATTGTCCCCTCGGCCTCGGGGATGCGGTAGTACGAAGTCTCGCCTTCCTGCTTATACGACACGCTCGAATGCGTCGAATGATGGAAGCGGAAGCGTTCCGGATCGTAATGCTTCTCGCACCAGGCGATCGCCTCGGCGTCGATGTCGACGCCGACATAGGTGCCGGTGAAGCGGCGGCCGCGGAAATTGTAATCGCGCAGCCAATGCGCCCAGCGGCCGCAGCCCGAGCCGATGTCGAGGATGTTGGACGACGCATCGGCGAGGCGCTGCGTGAACACGAACATCCAGAAATCGCGCGCGTGTACCAGGAAGTGCGTCTGATTGTTGAGGATGCGGTTGCCGACGCCGATGCGGATGCGCAAGTGGTTCGGCGGCAGGTCGCGGAATTCCGGCCAGACCAGACGCGGCAGCACGTCGAACGCGTTCACGGCCGCCTTGAACAGCGGATTGAACGTCAGCCGTGACGTCGATGGAAACAGCTTGCGGATGGCGCGGTCTAAGCTCAGGCGCTTGACGGGCTCGGCCGGTGTTGGCGTAGCGGAGGTGTAGGTCATAGCGTCACTCTACCGATCTGCGGCAATTCCCTAAGCCTGCAAAGGCTCTTCCTACGGGTTCGCCATTAAGGTTGCGTTACGGGGTCAGCCGCGGCGCCCGCGGGCGCGCCGTAGGCAGGGTTCGGATTGTCCGAGCGCGGCCCGCGATGAAGCCGCGCGATCAAGGTATTGAACAGGGCATCGGGCAGAACTGTCGCCAAGGCGTAGGCCATCAGCCCCTTCCAGAGCGGAAGGCGGCCGCTGCCGTCGCGCGAGCCCGCCCAGAGGCGGACCATCGCCCACGGCCGGTACAGCGCGGGATGGCGGATGCGGATGGCGCGCCAGAGCGGCCCGTAAAGGCGCTTCGTATCGACGCCGGACGAACGGCTCGGCGCCGCGTCATGGCCGGCGATGGTGTAAACATAGAGCGGCTTCTTGACCGCGATGCAGCCGAAGCCGGCGCTCGCCATGCGCAGGCTGAAGTCCCAGTCCTCGTAACCCTCGCGCATGCTCTCGTCGTATCCGCCCGCCGCGACAAACGCTGATTTGCGCAGGACCAGTCCGGCCGACAATGTGTTGGTGAACAAGAGGTCGAAACGATTGAAATAGCGCGACACAATGCCGCTTTCGCCGCCCACCAGCCGCAGATAAGTGACCACCATGCCGATCTCGGCCGGCGCCTTCTGCAACAACGGCACTGTGTCGGCGAGGAAGCTCGGCTCGATGGTGTCGTCGCAATCGAGCATGAACAGAATGTCGGCGCACGCCGCGCGCGCGCCTGCATTGCGCGCCGCCGACGGCCCGCGGTTGTCCTGACGGATCAAATGGACGCGCTCTGAAAGCGCCGCGAGTTTTTGCCGCGTCTCATCGTCGGTCGAGCCGTCGTCGACCAGCACAACTTCGAAATCGCGGAACGTCTGCCGCGCGAGCGAAGCCATCAACGCGTCGAGGAAGCGGCCGCCGTTATAGCAAGGCACCACGATGCTGACCGCGGGGCGTTGCTGCCCGGTGCCGCCCGTCTGCGCCGCGTTTGTCACTGTGCTTGTCGCGTCCACTGCCACGTCTGTCGTTCTGAAAACGCCGCAACATCCGACAATCCGACCAATTTTCCATTAACTCGCGCGCAGACGCTTCCCTCGCATTTTCGCGGTTGCCTTGAGACTCCGTTCACCATGATCGTTAAGCCAATCCTGCCCTCTCGCCGCTAACTTCCCGGCATGAGCGCCGAGGCCCCGACCATCGCCCGCAAGTCCGCCTTGCGGCAGCCCATGCGGCTGCTCGCGAATGTATTGTCGCTGCGCTATTTCGTGCTGCGCGCCTCGACCGCCGCCGCCGCTGTCGCCTTCGGGCTGGTGCAGACCTTCGTCTTCGCGCGCGTGCTCGATCCGGACGATTTCTCGATCTACATCCTGATCGGCACGCTCGGCATCTCGTTGTGGATGTTCGATCTGGGGGCCTCGAAGATCCTGTTCGTGCGCCAGCGCGCGCGGCATCTGGCGGGAGAGACCGACGGCGCCGTGCCGGCGCAATCGACCGCGGTGGTGGTCGTCTACGCGCTGCTCGTGCTGGCCGCGACCATCGCCTGCTTCGCGGTGACGGCACTGCGGCCGAAGGTGACGCTGTTCGGCGCGACGGAGTTCGCGCTGTTCTTCGCCTTCGCCGCGCTGAACCTCGTCTGGTATCCGCTGCGCAACCTCAGCAACGCGATCGACGAATTCATCCATTTCGAGACGCTGGAGGCGATCCGCCGCATCGGGCACATCGCGCTGATGCTGACGTTGCTCGCCGGTTTGCCGCTCGCTGCGTTTCTCGTCCTCGCCAACCTTCTGTGGTTCGCGCTGCTCACGGCGGCGATTGCGCGCCTCGTCCACAAGAACGCTCTGTCGCCGCAGCTGCGTGGCGTCCGCTCATCCCTCGCCGTGTTCTGGCGCGACAATCGCCGCGAACTCCTGCGCAGCGGCAACTACGCTGTGGGCGAGCTGACGGTCTATAATTTTCCCTATCTCGTTGTGCCCTTGGCCTTCGGGCTCGGCGCGCCGACCATCATTCTCGACACCGTGTTCAAGGTGTTCCGTGGCGCAACGCTGATCTATGCGGCCGGACTCGATCCGCTGGTGCCGCAGCAGACGCGCGCCTTCGCCGCGCGCGATGCCGCCACTTTGAGGAAGGCAACGCTCACCTCGGCCATCCTCTGCGCGATCCCGACGCTGGCGCTGTGCGCGCTGCTGCTGGTGGCCGGCGACCGGCTGTTCGCCGTGCTGCTCGACCATGCGGCCACCATTCCGCACGAGGCGACGCTGATCCTGGTGGTGCTGCTGCTCGCCAATCTGGCGCAGAACGTGGCGAGCAACCTGCTGCTGCATACCGGCTTCTTCCGCGAGATCGCGCGGGTGGCGAGTTTCCTGGTCGTGGCGATGGCGACGATGACCGGCGTTGTGCTCGCCCTGCGGCTCGATATCGTCGGCTTCATCGGCGGCTACACGGTGGTCTACATCGCCGGCGCCGTGCTCTACATCGCTTACGTGCTGCGCGGGCCGTTCCGGACTGCCCGTGTGCCGAAGGGGTGAGTTCGAAAGAGTTTGGGTTGCGCCGCAATAGGTGCGTCCCTATAGTCCGCGCCGTTCCGGTCGGGGCGTGGCGCAGCCCGGTTAGCGCGCTTGTCTGGGAGACAAGAGGTCGCTGGTTCGAATCCAGTCGCCCCGACCAGAGCTATCAATTGGCCCATCTTGCCAGTCCGTAGCGCATACGCTACATTTCCTTATGATTGACTTCCGCCAGACCGACGTTTTTTCGGATTGGCTGCGGAACTTGGCCGACACGAGAGCCAAAGCGCATCGCAGCGCGGATTGATCTGTAGCGTATCGGCAATCCCGGTGACGTCAGCCCGATCGGTGGAGGGCTCAGCGAAATGCGGAGGCGACAAGGCCTCACAAACCAACGACATCCGAACGGCGAAGCGGCTTGCGAGCGAACTGGAGGACTGAGGCATGGTGAAAACGCGAAGCTACGATTCGGCTGAGGACCTCGATGGTCCCGAAGGGATCGCGGAGTATCTCAGTGACGCGCTCGCGACGAACGACGCGGCTTTCATCGCGCAGGCGATCGGAACTGCGGCACGTGCGCGCGGCATGACGGAGATCGCGCGTGAAGCCGGCGTGTCGCGCGAGAACCTTTATCGTTCCTTGAGCGGCCAAACCAAGCCGGAGTTCGACACTATCCTGCGCGTGCTCACAGCGCTCGGCGTTCAACTCAGCGCCACGACAAAGGTCGCGTAACGTCTCAATCCGGCGTCAGCAGCGACACCCCGAGGCGGGCGCGGCGGCGCAGCCAGGTGGTGGCGCGGTATTTCGGATCGAGCGTCACGCCATGCATGCCCTCGAGCACGGCCAGCACGCGCGCGGAGCCTAATGTATCGCCGAGAGCGAGCGGGCCCTGGGGATAATTGAGGCCGAGTTCGACCGCGGTGTCGATGTCGGCCGGCGCCGCGATACGCAGCTCGGCGATGCGCGTGCCGACATTCACGATCATCGCGAGCAGACGCTGCACAACGAAACCGGCGCTGTCGTTGATGACGGTGATCGGCGTGCCGCCCACGGAGAGCGCGGCGACGGCGGAGCCGAGGGTTTCGAGGCTCGTCAGCGGCGTCTTCATCAGCGTGCGGCGGCCCGCAAACCGGCCGAACATGTCGACGGCGACGGTGCGCGTTGGGTCAAGCGTGAGCCGGACGGCGGCGCCGGTTGCGTCCTCGCCCAGCGGCGTCACGAAACACAGCGCGCCCGGCGCCGGCGCACCGCCGAGCTGGACCGCGGTGCCGGTACCCTTCAGCACCTCGGCAAGCTCACGGCCGCCG
>DATARB010000139.1:0-12731 GCA_036264375.1 Pseudolabrys sp. | reverse complement strand
CGCCGGACTGGAGCAAACTCGTCGACGGGCTGGCGCAGCCGTCCGACCTTCGCGTCACCAAGAAGCAATGGGGCGCCTTCACCGGCACCGATCTCGACCTGCAACTGCGCCGGCGCGGCATCCGCACCATCGTGCTGGGCGGCATCGCCACCAATATCGGGGTCGAGTCGACCGCGCGCTTCGCCTGGGAACTGGGCTACGACATTGCCGTGGTCGAGGACGCCTGTACGGCCATGGCGGCCGAGCAGCACGAGATGGCCTTCCGCGCCATCTTCCCGCGCATCGCGCGCGTGGTGCGCAGCGCCGACGTCGCCTTCGCAAAGGTCTGACATGGCAGGCCTGCTCGATCCCGTGACGAAGGTCTTTCACCCGTCACGGGGTCGTCAGGCGCTCGCCGCCAAATGGGCGGTGCTGCTGGTGCTCTCCGTCATCTTCGTGGTGGTGCTCGAAGCCCTGCATCTCCCGGCGGCGCTGCTGCTCGGCCCGATGGCGGCGGGGATCACGCTCTCCGCCTGCGATTGGTCGCTACGCGTGCCGCGCCCGCCTTATTACTTTGCCCAGGCGATCGTCGGTTGCCTGATCGCGCATGCGCTGCCGGCGTCCATCCTCGGCGAGATGCACCGCGACTGGCCGCTGTTCGCGGCGACCGTGTTGTCGGTGATCGTGGCGAGCACCGTGCTTGGCTGGCTGTTGACGCGTCTGCGCGTGCTGCCGGGCACGACCGCGGTGTGGGGCTCTTCGCCCGGCGCCGCCACCGCGATGACGCTGATGGCCGAAGCCTACGGCGCCGACGTGCGCCTCGTCGCCTTCATGCAATATCTGCGCGTCGTCTTCGTCGCCATCGTCGCTTCGGTGGTGGCGCGCGTCTTCGCCGTTAGTTCCGGCGGCGCCATGCCCGAGATCGTCTGGTTTCCGCAGATCATGCCTTTGCCCTTCGCGGAGGCGCTGCTGCTTGCCGGACTCGGCGCGCTGGCCGGACGATTGCTGCGCATTCCGGCCGGACCTTTGCTGGTGCCGCTCGCGCTCGGCATCATCATCCAGGGTTTCGGCCTCATCACCATCCAGCTGCCGCCCTGGCTGCTCGCCGTCAGCTACGCGTTTGTCGGCTGGGGCATCGGCGCGCGCTTCACCCGGCCGATCCTCGTCTACGCCGCGAAAGTCTTTCCACGCGTGGTGCTCTCGACGCTGACCTTGATCGCGGTCTGCTGCGGCTTCGCCGTCGCGCTTGTAATGGTCGCCGGCATCGATCCGCTCACCGCCTATCTCGCCACCAGCCCGGGCGGCGCCGACTCGGTGGCGATCATCGCCGCCTCAAGCAAAGTCGATCTGCCCTTCGTGATGGCGATGCAGGCGGGCCGTCTCTTCGTCGTGCTGTTGACCGGGCCGAGCCTCACGCGCTTCATCGCCCGCCACGTCGGCGGCGCGGCGACGGCCGAGGCCGGAGCTTAGTCAGGCGACCGGAGCAGGAGACACAGGCAACATGGTGGACGACACGACCGTTCGGGTTGGCCAGTGCCATTGCGGTGCGGCAGGATGCCCGACAGGATCAGCCGCTCGTCGTTGCGCTCGGGGCCGGGAGGCCGTCACGAGGCGACGGCGTAGCCGTTCGTGCGCGCGCACTTCTGCGGACAGAAGTCGCTGATGTAGGCCGCCACACGCTCCGGCTCGAGCGGCTTGGCGAAGATATAGCCTTGCACCAGATCACAGCCTTTGAGCCGCAGCAGATTGAGCTGCTCTGGCCGCTCGACGCCCTCGGCCACAACCTGCATGCCGAGGGAAAGCCCCATGTTGATCACGGCGTCGACGATGGCGGCGCTCTCGGTCGACTGGACGAAGGACTTGTCGATCTTGAGCTTGTCGATGGGGAACTGGCGCAGATGCGCGAGCGAGGCATAGCCGGTGCCGAAATCGTCGAGCGCGATGCCGACGCCGGCTGCGTGCAGCTTGCGCACCGTGTCGGCGACGACGTCGGCGCCCCAGGCCATGTAGACGTTTTCGGTGACTTCCAGCGTCAGCTTCTCCGGCGGCACGCCGGCCTGATCGAGCTTGTGCAAAATGGTCTCGGCCAGATGGCCGGTGCGGAATTGCGCCGTTGAAAGATTCACTGCCACGCTGCCGAATTCGACGCCGTCATCCATCCAGGCCCGCATCTGCCCGACCGCGCGGTCGAGCGCGAGATCGCCGAGCGCCAGCGACAGCTCCGGCTCCTCGAAGCCGACCATGAAATGCGCCGGCGGCAGGATGCCGCGCTCCGGGTCGTTCCACCGCATCAGTGCTTCCAGCGCCGTCACCTTGCCGCTGCGCAGATCGACGATGGGCTGGTAGAACAGCGTGAACTGGCCGTTGCGCAGGCCCGCCCAGATGCGCTGGATGAGCGCGTTCTTCTCGTCGATCGCCTTGCGCATCGCCGGGTCGAACATCACGACGCTGCCGCGGTACTGCTCCTTGCTCAGGTGCATGGCTGCGCGGGCATTCTTCATCAGCGTCTCGGCGTCGTCGCCGTGCTCGGGATAGATCGCGAGCCCGCCGCTGATCCCGAGCGGCAGCGTGAAATTGTGCCGCATCAGGAGCTTCTTGGCGTGGGCGATGAATTCCTGCGCCAGCTTGCGCGCGACATCGCCCGATCTCTGGTCGCGCATGATGACGGCGAACTCGTCGCCGCCGATGCGCGCCACGGTGCCCAGCGTCGAGAACTTGTGCCACAGCGCGGTGGCGAGACGTTGCAGGAGCGCGTCGGCGATCTGGTGTCCGACCGCGTCGTTGACGTCGCGGAAGTGGTCGACGTTGAACGTGACGAGAGAGATGCGCGTGGCGCTGTTGCCGTTGCCGATCGCGGTGATCAGCTTGTCGATGAAGGAGGCGCGGTTGGGCAGGCCGGTGAGGGGGTCGCGGAATGCGAGCTCGTGGATCCGTGTCTCGGCCTGCTTGCGGTCGGTGATGTCCTGCACCGCGCCGAACACGCGCGTGACGACGCCGTCGCTCATCTCCGCTTCCGCCATGGCGCGGATCCAGAACACTTCGCCGTTCGGCCGCGTGCCGCGCAGTTCGACGTCGTAGGGCGTGCCGTTGGTGAACAGCTCGGCGAGGCGCCGGCGTGAGCGCTCGCGCATCTCCGGATCGTAGCGCTCGACGATCAGGTCGTGCGAGGGCCGCGTCCCCGGCGGGATGCCGAAGATCGGATAGATTTCGTCGTCCCAGGTGAGCTTGCCGTCGGGCAGCGTCAGTTCGTAGCCGCCGGTCTTGGCCATGTGGGCGGTCTGCTTGAGCCGCATCTGCCCGGCTTTGAGTTCGCGCGCCGCGCGGCGCACGCGCAGCTCGTTGACGATGAGATCGGCGAGCGCGGTGAGGTGCGCTTCATCGTCCGCGGAAAACGTGCGCGGCGCCATGCCGACAATGCACAGCGTGCCGATATTGACGCCGGGCCGCAGCGTCAGCGGCACGCCGGCGTAGAAGCGGATATACGGCGCGCCGCGCACATAGACGTTGCGCTGGAAGCGCGGGTCGCGCGCGGCGTCGGGAACGACCAGCGGCCCGTCGCCGAGGATGGCCTGGCTGCAGAAGGCGTCCTCGCGGCTCACTTCGGTGATGTCGAGACCGCAGGTCGCCAGGAAGGTCTGCTTGTCGCTCTCGACCAGCGTGACGAGGGCGACCGGAACCTTGAACAGATCGCGGGCGAGCCGGCAGATGCGGTCGATCTGCTCGATGCGGCCCGCGCAGGCGAGCTCTTGCGCGCACAGCTCTGCCAGCCGCTCCTCTTCATTGTGCGGCACCGGATAGGGCAGGCTGATCGCGTGACTTTCCGCCATTCCAGAGACGTAACGGCCGCGTCGTAAATTATTACCGAATCCGCCGCTCTCGTGGGTGCGGTGGTAAATTATCGGTCACCGGTGGGTGCAAAAAGGGAGTGTAATGCGGAGTTTGCCCGATATCGCGGCGGGCGCAAATCGCGCTAGCCCTTCGCCTTCAGCGAATTGTACAGTTCGAGCGCGTCCTTCGGCTTCGTGTTCCGGTGCACGACCGCGTTGACGGCGGCGATCATCGCCTGCGGCGCGTCGGATTGGAAAATGTTGCGGCCCATGTCGACGCCGGCGGCGCCTTGCTGCACGGCGTTGTAGGCCATGGTGAGCGCGTCGAGCTCGGGAAGCTTCTTGCCGCCGGCCATCACGATCGGCACCGGGCAGGAGGAGGTGACCGTCTCGAAGCCTTCCTCGACGTAGTAGGTTTTCACATATTGCGCGCCGAGCTCGGCGATGATGCGGCAGGCGAGGCGGAAATATTGCGCGTCGCGCTTCATGTCCTTGCCGACGGCGGTGATGCCCATCACCGGCATGCCCATGCGCAGCCCGGCATCGACCAGCCGCGTCATGTTGTGGATCGTCTGCGTTTCGAACTCGCTGCCGATATAGACCTGCACGCCGACGCCCGATGCGTTGAGCCGCACCGCGTCCTCCATGTCGAGCGCGATCTGCTCGTTGGCGAGATCCTTGAGGATGCTCGGCCCGCCGCTCGCGCGCAGCACCATCGGCTTGGTCGAGTCGGCCGGGATCACCGAGCGCAGGATGCCGCGCGTGCAGAATAGCGCGTCGCATTGCGGCAGCAGCGGCACGATGGAGAGATCGATGCGTTCCAGCCCGGTGGTCGGTCCCTGGATGTAGCCGTGATCGACCGCCAGCATCACCGTGCGCCCGCTCTGCGGATTGAAGGTGCGCGCAAGGCGGTTCTTCATGCCCCAGTCGAGCTGGTGCGAGCCCTTCAGGAAGAAGCCGGGCGCCAGTTGCGGCTTATCGGCTTGATAACGAGAACCTTCTTTGTCGGCTTCGGGCATGCTGCTCTCACATCGATACAAACACAGTGCGGGCGGACGATGATCGTCCGCCGTCGTTTCCTGTCAGGGTTCCGCTCAGTCGTTGTCGGCGGGCGGCTCGTCGGATGCGGGCTCCTCCGCCGGCTTCGCGGCCGCGGTGGGCTTCTTGGCGGTGCCCTTCTTCAGGGCGTCCTTGCGCGCGGCCGGCTCGTAGTTGCCGCCCGCCATGCAGCGCTTGATGAAAGCGTCGCGCTTGGGCCCGGCGAGCTTGTCGTTGTCGGCGCCGAATTTGCAGGTCTCCATTCTCTGCGCATTGGTGGCAGCGGAAACCGGCGAGGCGATCAGCAGAAGCGGCAGCGCACCGGCGAGGCAAAGACGTCCCAGCATGTCAAAGGCTCCTTGGCAGGGGGAGAGGGTCGTGGAATCAAAGATAGCACGGATCACTGAGCACTGCCTCCGTTCCGTCATCCTAGGTCGGCACCCGCGCCACACATCACCGCAACGCCGCCGCAATGTTGCCGCCATCCACAGTCGTCACATCGGCCGTGGTCTTGAGCGCGAGAGCCTGCGCCAGGAAGGCCTGCGCCACGTCATCGGCAGTGACTTCGCGCGCGAGCAGGTTGCCGCTCATGTAGTCCTTCTCGCTCACGCCGCGGGCCTTGGCGCGCTCCTTGATGAAATCGCCGGTGAGCAATCCGGAGCGGATACGGTCGGCATTCACCGCATTGGCGCGGATGCCGTCGGCGCCGTAGTCGAGCGCGTATTGCCGCACGAGGAATAATGTCGCTGCCTTCGGCAGGCCGTAAGGGCCGAAGTTCGGCCCGGGATTGACCGCCTGCTTGGAGACGTTGAACAGCAGGCAGCCGCCGGTGCCCTGCGCCAGCATTATCTTCACCGCCGCCTGCGCCATCTTCTGATGCGCGAAGAAGTTCAATTCGAAGCTCTTGCGCAGCACCGCCTCGTCGACGTCGCCGATCTTGCCCTGCCAGGCCGCGCCGGCGTTCGATACGAGGATATCGACGCCGCCGAAGCGAGCGACGACTTGCGCAAAAGCATCCGCGACCGACGTTGCATCGGTGACGTCGCAGGCGACCGCCAGCGCCGCACCGCCGATGGTCTTGGCCTTCTTTTGTGCCGCCGACGGGTCGAGATCGAGCAGCGCCACTTCCGCGCCGGCGTCCGCGAAGGCCTTGGCCGTGGCCGCGCCGATGGCGCCGCCGCCGCCGGTGATGACCGCGACCTGTCCCTCGAGCGGGAGGCGTTTGCGCGCGCCCAGCTTGGCAACCTCCAGCGGCCAATATTCGCAGTCGAACAAATCGGCCTCGCTGATCGCGGTGAAGCGGCCGATCGCTTCCGCATCGGTGATGCCTTCGACCGTCGCCTCAGCGATGTCGGCGGCGATGCGCGCATCCGTCGCCGTGACGCCCAAACCGAACAGGCCGATGCCCGGCACCAGCACGACGCGGGGCAGGGGATCGTGCATGGCCGCGCCTGCGGCGCGTGCAGCGTTGCGGCTGAAATAGTTTTTGTAGTCGTGGGCGAATTGCTGCGCGGCCTTGTGCGCCGCCGTCTCGAACGCGTCGAGCTTGCCCGCCTCCGGCGCCGGCACGAGCAGCGGCCGTGGCTTGGTGCGGATGACATGATCGGGCGTCAGCAGCCCGGCGCGGGCATAGCGCGCGGCGTCTTCGCCATTCACATAATTGAGGATCGCCTCGCCGGTGCGGAAATCGAGGATCAGCCGCTTGTGCCCGCCTTCGCCGTAAGCATCGCGCAGCGTGCAGGCGCCGCGCAGGATCGGCGCGACGTCCTTCGCGGATGCAAGTTGAGTCGGCAGCTTTGCGCTGGCGAACACCGCCTTGCGGGCCTTTTGCAAGCGCGCCTCGGCGAGCGTCACGAAGTCGATCATGCGCGCGTAAGCCTCGCGCGCCTCGGCACCGAAGGTGAAGATGCCGTGCTTGTCGAGGATCAGGCCTTCGACTTTTGTGTTCTTGTCGAAGACCGCGGCGGCCGCCTTCGCCAGCCCGAAACCCGGCCGCACGTAAGGCACAAAGCCGAGCCGCGCGCCGAACACCTCGGCACACAAATCCGCGGCGTTGGCCTGATCGATCAGGCTCAGCACCGCGGTTGCGTGCGTGTGGTCGATGAACTTGGCCGGCATGAAGGCGTGCAGCAGCATCTCGACCGACGGCGCCGGCGCCATCGGATCGATCAGGTAAGCGCGCTGCACACGGGCGAAATCGTCGTCGCTCATGGCCGCGCGCGTGCGCAACGCCTGCAACGGCGCGAGTCGCACGGCCGGCATGCCGGCGGGCTCGATCGTGCCCATGTCCCAGCCGGAGCCTTTGACGCAGAGGACGTCGATCTCCTCGCCGGTGAGATCGCGCGCGCGCGTCTTCAGCGAGGTGTTGCCGCCGCCGTGCAGCACCAGTTTCGGATCGCGGCCGAGCAACTGCGTCGTGTAGACGCGCAGCGCCAGATCGGCGCTGGCGCCGGCCGCGCCGTAGCGGCCGACCGCGTCCTTGGCATCGCGTTCGACCCAGGCCGATTTCATCGGTCAGCGGCCCGCGTTCAGCCCTTGTCGCCGAGCAAACGCCGTCCCCACCAGCCACGCTTGGGCGTGGCCGGCTCTTCGCTCGCCGTCGATGAGACAACGGGCGCCGGTGGCGGAGGCGGCGTCACGGGGGCAGCGGCAGCGGCGCTCATGCCTTCCGCTGCGATCGGCGCGGGCTCGCGAATGGTCGAGCGGCGGCGTGGCGGCAGCTCCTGCGTTGCCACCGGCTCCTCGACCGGCGCTGACGCGATTGGCGTGGGCGCGACCGGCGCCGGTGCGGGCCGCATCTCCGCCGGAGGTGGCGGCGGCATCATCGACTCAGCGGCGGGGGCAGGGGGCTCGGCGTCGATGTCCGCGCCTTCGTGGAAGGGCGGTGCGATGCCGGTGGCATCCTCCTCGCTCAGCGGCGGGAATTCCAGGCCCGCCGGCTGCGTGCCGTGCTGGTCGCCCTGTTCCCCATGTTGCTCGTGATGATGGCCATTCTCGCCATTGAACGGCTGGTCGCCATTGCGATTGCGGTTGCGGCGTCCGCCGCGGCGTCCGCGCCTCCGCCGGCGGCGGCCCTCGCGGTCTTCACCGTTCTGGCCGCCTTCGCCGTCGGCACGCGCCACAGCTTCGCCCTGGGCCTCGCCAATGTCTTCGTCGTCCTCCGGCGCGCCGCCGTCGTGATCCTCAGGCGCGATCGGCTGCTCGGCGACAGTCTCCTGCGGGAACGGCTGACCGTTCTCGCGCGGCTCGCCGCCGCGTCCACGGCCGCGCCCGCGCCGACGCCGGCGCCGGCGTTGTTCGCCTTCGCCCTCGCCATCGCCGCGCGGCTCGCCGGCTTGCGGCTCGGCAGCATGCGCTTCGGCGCCTTGCGCTGCGGCGACCTCTTCGTCCTCGCCGCTCTCCTCGAGGGGCTCGACGAAATTCTCGTCTTCCTCGTCCACCGGCGCGACCATCTCCGGCCGCGCGGCGGCCGCCAGAATCCTGGCCTCTTCCGGCGAATGCACCTGCTCGCCGCGGTCGATGATGTAGGACTGCTGGCCGGTCACGGTCGCGTCGGCCGAGACGGTCAGCGTGATCTGGAAGCGTTCTTCCAGCGCCCGCAAATGCGCGCGCTTGTGGTTGAGCATGTAGAGCGCGACCTCGGAGCGGGTACGCACGATGAGATTGTGCGTCGCGCCCTTGATCAGCATCTCCTCGACGGCGCGCAGGCATTGCAGCGCCACCGACGAGACCGAGCGCACATGCCCGGTGCCGCCGCAGACGGGGCACTTCTCGGTCGATGATTCCAGCACCGAGGAGCGGATGCGCTGGCGCGACATCTCCAACAGGCCGAAATGCGAGATGCGTCCGACCTGGATGCGCGCGCGGTCGTTCTTGAGCGCTTCCTTCATCCGCCGCTCGACCGTGCGGTTGTTGCGCGTCTCGTCCATGTCGATGAAGTCGATGACGATGAGGCCGGCGAGATCGCGCAAGCGGAGCTGCCGCGCGACTTCCTCCGCGGCCTCGCCGTTTGTCTTGAGCGCGGTGTCCTCGATGTGATGTTCGCGCGTCGCGCGGCCGGAGTTCACGTCGATCGCCACCAGCGCTTCGGTCTGGTTGATGACGATGTAGCCGCCCGATCGCAGCTGCACGACGGGGGAGAACATCGCGTCGAGCTGGCTCTCCACGCCGTAGCGCGTGAACAGCGGCTGCGAGTCCTTATACAGCTTCACGTTCTTCGCATGGCTCGGCATGAGCATGCGCATGAAGTCGCGCGCGTCCTTGAAGCCGTCCTCGCCGGAAACGATGATCTCGTCGATGTCCTTCGAGTAGAGGTCGCGGATCGAACGCTTGGTGAGCGAGCCTTCCTCGTAGACCAGCTTCGGCGCCATCGATTTCAGCGTGAGATCGCGCACGGTCTCCCACAGGCGCAGGAGATATTCGAAGTCGCGCTTCACCTCCGCCTTGGTGCGGCTGGCGCCGGCGGTGCGCAGGATCACGCCCATGCCTTCCGGCACTTCCAGATCCTGGGCGATTTCCTTGAGGCGGCCGCGGTCCTCGGCGCTCGTAATCTTGCGCGAGATGCCGCCGCCACGCGCGGTGTTCGGCATCAGCACCGAATAGCGGCCGGCGAGCGAGAGATAAGTGGTCAGCGCCGCGCCCTTCGAGCCGCGCTCTTCCTTGACGACCTGCACCAGCATCACCTGCCGGCGCTTGATCACCTCTTGAATCTTGTACTGGCGGCGGAAGCGCGGCACGCGCTCCTGCACTTCCTCGAGCGCGTCGGCGCCGCCGATCGACTCCACGACCTCTTCTTCATGGTCGTCGTCGCCGTTGGCATCGCCATTTTCGCCACGATCGGCCGGAGCGTTGAAGCCTTCTTCGGGCGATGCGGCGTCCGCGGATCCTGCCGCCTCTGCGTAGGCGTCGCTCGCGGCCGCTTCGGCGAAAGTCTCGCCTTCGTTCTGCGGCGCGGGTTCGCTTACGGATGCTTCCATCGGCTCCGGCGCAGGCGCCGGTTCGGTCACGGATTCGCTGACGGGCGCCTCATGAGCTTCGCTGACGTGCTCGCCGCTGGCGCGCTCTTCGGCGGCAAGCACCGCCTGAGAGGCGATCTCGGGATCGGGCAGGCTCGCGCCGGCGAGGCCGGTCTCCGCGACCACCGGCTCGATGGCGCTTTCGCTCGTCGGGATCTCCGCCGCTTCGCTGGCGAAGTCCTGGTGTGCGGCCTCGTCACCGGCGACCGGCTCGCTCTGCACACTGTCGCGGCTGCGATGCCGCTCGGCGCCACGGCGGCGATGGCGGCCACCGCCGCGCCGCGACGAGCGATGCTCGGCCTCCTGATCGGCCGCGCGCTGGTCGCGCTCTTCCTGCGCCAGCAGCGCCTGCCGGTCCGCGACCGGGATCTGATAATAGTCGGGATGGATTTCCGAGAAGGCTAGGAAGCCGTGGCGGTTGCCGCCGTAATCGACAAAGGCGGCCTGGAGCGAGGGCTCTACGCGCGTGACCTTGGCGAGATAGATGTTGCCGCGCAGTTGCTTGCGGTTAGCGGACTCGAAGTCGAATTCCTCGACGCGGTTGCCGCGGACGACCACCACCCGAGTCTCTTCGGGATGGGTCGCGTCGATGAGCATTTTGTCGGCCATTTTTTAATCTCACTGGGCCGGACGGGCCTGCACGCTCGCGCAACGCTGACGGCGCAAGACAATGAACAAGGGAACCGGCCTGATTGGTGTGGAGGGAAAGGGCCGCGCTGTGACGCGACAATCCGGCTGGGCCCATGGCATGCCGCGCAGTCACGATTGTCTCGCGAGAGCGGTGGACCTCGAATTGCCTGTGCTGCGTCATTGGCAGCATAAATCTTACGACCCGTATCGCTGCGGCCACGCCCACGAAGGCGCAAGCCCAGGTTTGTCAATCGCTCACGGTCGAAATCGCGAACAGCCCACAAAGGGACCGCAAGCTGATCCGGGTTGTCCTTGACAAGGGTTCGGCTTAACCGCCGTTCCGTTCGCCGGCCTCCTCGAGGGGCGATCCTTGGAAACAGCGGGCCGGAGGCCCGAACGCGGCACAACCGGAACTCTAACCGTCAGCAAACCCTACATACGGCCCCAGACCGTTGATGGCAAGAAAAGCTTGCCCAAGACACGGGCATTGAACCTTATGGCAGGATTAGATATAGTTAGTGTCTAAAGACATAGCAGGTTTACGCGAAAACAATACCAATGGCTCAGCTTCTGACGACTCCCGCCGACGAACCGGCGACCGGTGCTGTGACTCAGGCCGAAGCGGCGGCCATGATTCGCGCCGTCTTTAATCTCTTCCGGCATTGGCAGGTGACGGACGTCCAGGCACGCGTGCTGCTCGGCCAGCCGAGCCCCTCCACTTTCTATCGCTGGAAGCGCGGCGAGATCGGCGCCGTGCCGCCGGACACTGTCTGGCGCCTCGGCGACCTCATGGGCATCCATAAGGCGCTGCGCCACCTCTTCACCGAGGCCGAGCGCGGCTATGCCTGGGTGGCGCGCCCGAACGCGGCCTTCGGAGGCACGTCGGCGCTCGAGCGCATGCTCGCCGGCGCGCCGAGCGATTTGACCGCCGTGCGCAACTATCTCGACGCCGAGCGTGGCGGGTGGTGATGGAGTTGTCATTCCGGGGCGCGAGCGAAGCGAGCGAGCCCGGAATCCATGGTCCTCACCGCTGCGGAGTATGGATTCCGGGCCCGGCTCTTCGGGCCGTCCCGGAATGACCGAACGCACCCCGCCGCTTTCCGACATCGCCTGGCCCGTCGGCCACCGCATCATCCGCACCATCTATCCGCCGGTCTGGCTGTTCGAGGACATCGCCGCGCCGGAAGACTGGGATCTGATCGCCTCCGCCGAAGCCAAGACCAATCCGCGCGTGCGCGAGCAGATCGGCGATCTCACCATCGTGCCGCCCGCGCGCCGCGTCAGCGGGCCGACCGCGAGCCTGGTGATGGCCGCCTTCACCCATGTCTCGCGTGAGCGGCCGAGCCGCTTCTCCGATGGCAGCACTGGCGTCTGGTATTGCGGCGACCGTTTCGAAGTAGCGCTGGCCGAGACCGCCTATCACTTCGCGCGCTTCATGGCGGCGACGCAGGAGCCGCCCGCCGACGCACAGTATAGAGAGTTGCAGGCGCCCATCGCCGGCCGCCTGCATGACCTGCGCGGCGAAGGCTTCTCGGACTGTCTCGATCCCAACGACTGGGGCGCGGGCCAGCGTCTCGGCACCGCGCTCAAAGCCAACGGCAGCGACGGCTTCGTCTATCCCAGCGTCCGCTACCCGCAAGGCGCGGCCGCCGCATTGTTCTATCCCGACCTCGTGAAGCTCCCCGTCACGCAAGGCCGCACGCTCCAATACCATTGGGACGGCGCGCGCATGACGCGGTATTTCGTGATCGGAGAGGAGGAATGGAGCGCGTGGCCGCCGGGATGAAGCATGCCACGGAGGTCGCGTCGATGTGACTCCGAGATGCTTTCGAGAAGATTGAAATACCGTCGTGCGCGATGACGTGACGCTGCGCCCGCTTGCCAGCCACAGCGATAAAGAGTGTACTCGCGGAGGCGGAGCACTTGACGAGCGGCGCTCGGAGTAGTCCCGCACTATAGAAACATAAAAAAGCGTCTCCCTCGCTCGTGCAACGTCTGACCGCGTGTCGGCCGCGCTCGCAATGCGTCGCCGCTGCCTTGCCGGCGAGCACCGTTTGCGGTGGCCAATGCACGCGCATCTTTGACCGCGCCGTGCCGCGCATCTGGGAGGATCGCTATGACATCTCACCGAACATGGTTGTTGCTGGCAGCGCTTGTCATGAGCCCGCTCGCATCCGCGTCCGCCAATGTCGTGACGGATTGGGACGAGAAGGCCGTCACCTTCATTCAGCCGAGGATGGTG